>JAFKES010000144.1 GCA_017308495.1 Afipia sp. | reverse complement strand
TGAGCGTACCACCGATGGAGCCCTGCATTACGATCAGGACGGTGAAGATCGCCCAGTATCCCTGCTCAAAGCCGAACAATTTGTAGGCGACGAAGGCGACCGCCGTGGCCACGGTGACGCGCAGGGTCTGGCGCAGCTCCGGTTTCCGGCGCGTCCAGAATTCGCGGGTGCGGGTGACGATCGAAGTCAAGATGTCTCCTGACAAGGTGGGTTGCAGCCGGGCGGCTGGCGGCGGCGATCCGCATCATGGCCTGTCAGCCTAGGCTGGCCGCCATGGCGCGACAACGGTGTTGCATCTCAGCCGTTGTCGTCGCTCTTGCGGAACGGGCCGGCCTCGGTCAGTTCGCGGACGGCGTCCTGCACATAGCCGCGCTCATGCTTGAGATAGTCGCGGACCGCGCGGCGCAGCGCCGGATCGGCGATGTAATGCGCCGAGTAGGTGGTTTGCGGCAGGTAGCCGCGGGCGATCTTGTGCTCGCCCTGGGCGCCGGCCTCGACGCGCTTGAGCCCGCGCTGGATGGCGAAGTCGATGGCTTGATAGTAGCAGACCTCGAAATGCAGGAACGGGTGATGCTCGATCGCGCCCCAGTGGCGGCCGAACAGGGCGTCGCTGCCGATGAAGTTGATCGCGCCCGCGATCCAGCGGCCGTCGCGACGCGCCATCACCAGCAGCACGTCGTCGGCCATGGTGGCGGCGATCCGGTGATAGAAGTCGCGCGTCAGATAGGGCCGGCCCCATTTGCGCGAGCCGGTCTCCATGTAGAATTCGAAAAAGGCATCCCACGCCTCCGCCGTGATGTCGCGTCCGGTGAGCGGATGGATGGTGATGCCATCGGCGAGCGCGTCGCGGCGTTCGCGGCGGATCGCCTTGCGATGGCGCGAGGCGAGGGTTGCGAGGAAATCCTCGAACGTCGCATAGCCCTGATTGTGCCAGTGGAATTGCTGGTCGGTACGTTGCAGAAACCCGTGCTTAGCAAGGAAGGTCCATTCGTCCTCGCGCGCGAAGGTGACGTGGACCGATGAGGCATGGGTGGCGTTGCACAGGGCGATCAGTCCGGCCGCCAGATGGTCGCACACCTGCGTGGCATCGGCATCCCGTCGCACCAGCAGGCGCGGGCCGGTGGCGGGTGTGAACGGCACGCTGGCCTGCAGCTTCGGATAATAGCTGCCGCCGGCGCGCTCATAGGCGTCGGCCCAGCCATGGTCGAACACATATTCGCCCTGCGAATGATTTTTCAGGTAGCAGGGCACGATGCCGGTCACCTTGCCGCCGCTGCGCGCCACCAGATGGCGCGGGGCCCAGCCGGTGCGCGGGGCCGCCGATCCGGAGGCTTCGAGGGCGGTGAAAAACGCATGCGAGACGAACGGATTGTATTGGCCATCCGGATGGGCGCAGGCGTTCCAGTCGTCGGCTGTGATCTGGCCGGCCGAAGAGATCGCTTCCAAGGT
Source organism: Afipia sp. (assembly GCA_017308495.1). Taxonomy (GTDB): domain Bacteria; phylum Pseudomonadota; class Alphaproteobacteria; order Rhizobiales; family Xanthobacteraceae; genus Afipia. The sequence goes on along the minus strand of JAFKES010000144.1, from coordinate 21,466 downwards.
GATGGCGTGGGAATCCGTCAAGGGAGCAGGGCACCGTAATCTGACAATCTGAATCCGGTCAGCATGATAGATCGGACGTCTCACCAGAGACTTCAAGTCTTCGGGATTGAGCCTCGCGGCCTATTCGGGAATGAAGCCCTCGAATGTCATCTGGTCGGCATACCGTGCACTGCGCGCACGCTGTTCCGGCGTCCGCACGGTCCAGGTGATGAGCGCGCAGCCGAAGATGTTGCGCGCGATCCACGGGGCCGGGGCCGGCAGATCGTCGACCCTGTAGCTGACGAAATGCGGCCGGGTGCGGAAGGCGTGGCGCAGGGCGGTCATGTCGTGAATTTTTTCGGGCGGCAACTGCTTCCATTCGGAATCGGCATAGTGGCGCTCCGCCACGATGCCGCGCGTCACGTCCGGCATCAGCAGGCGGAGCGCATCGACCTGATCGGGATCGAACGACATCGCCGCCACCGGCCCGCGATAGGCGCGCAGCACCTCGGCCATCCGCGCCGCCAGCCGACGGTCGCCATCGAAGCGGCTTTTCACTTCCAGCACCAGTGGCACCCGGCCGTCGACGCGGGCGCAAAGCTCACCGAGCGTCATCATGCGCTCGGTCGTGTCCCTGAACGGCACGCGTCTGAGGTCCGCCGCCGTCATCGTTCGCAAATCGCCGTGGCCTTCGGTCAGCCGGCCGAGCCCATAGTCATGATGCACCATGGCCTCGTCGTCGGCGGTCAGCTGCAGGTCCACTTCAATGGCGAAGCGGTGATCGACCGCGGCGTCGACGGCGGACGGCATGTTCTCGACGATGCCGCGGGCGCGATCGTGCAGCCCGCGATGCGCGATCGGCCTTGCGGTCAGCCAGGCGGGCGCGCGCGCCATCGACTCAGGCGACCTCGAACAGGCCCTCGACCTCCACCGCGGCGTCGCCGGGCAGGGCGGCCACGCCGACGGTGGTGCGGGCATGGCGTCCCTTGTCGCCGAACGCCGCCACCATCAGGTCCGACGCGCCGTTCAGCACCTTCGGTCCGTCGAGAAAATCAGGCATTGCATTGATGAAACCGCCGAGGCGAACGACGCGCGTCACCTTGTCGAGATCGCCCAGCGCCATCCGGACCTGCGCCAGCAGGTTGATCGCGCAGCCGCGCGCGGCCGCGACACCCTGTTCGATGGTCACACCGGAGCCCAGCTTGCCCTTGGCGATCAGTTTGCCGTCGGGCGTGTTGCAGACCTGGCCGGAGACGAACAGCAGGTTGCCGGTGCGCACGAAGCCGACATAGTTGGCGAGCGGAGGATTGGGCTCATGCAAGGTAATGCCCAGTTCGCTCAGTTTCTGCTCGACCGTTCCCGCCATGATACTTCCCGCGTTTCAGATGAACTGTTCGGGAGCGCGCCCGGTGCTGTGATGCCCGACGCGCTCCGGCGCGTCCTATGTCGCCCATCGCGGCATTCCATGCAAGCCGGCGAATGCCGCGCTTTTGACCGGAAAACCGCGACTTCCTTCCGGATTTGCCCCGGTTGCGGCGCAATCGGGCCGCTAGTATCGTTCGATTCTTCGCATTCCAAGGAGACGCTATGCGTCACGCGCGCCCGATTTTTGATTATCGATTGCTTGTTCTGCCGCTGGTGCTGTCGTCCGCCCTTGTCGGAACCGCCGCGGCCGCGGCGGCGCCATCGGTGTCCTTCCTTGCCCATCAGGCGGTCTATGACCTCAGTCTCAAGAGTTCGCGCGGCAATGCCAACGTCAACAGCGCGCGGGGCCGCATCCTGTATAATTTCACCGGCAGCGCCTGCGAGGGATACACCACCGAATTCCGGCAGGTATCGCAGATCGACACCGGCGAGGACCGGACCATCACCAGCGACCTGCGCTCGACGAGTTGGGAGGACGCGGAGGGCAAGACCTATCGCTTCAAGGTCGAAACCCGCATGAACGAGGCCGACCCGACCTTCGTCGACGGCATCGCGGAGCGCGACGGCAAGACCATCAAGGTGAAGCTGAAGCAGCCGGCGGCGAAGACCTTCACCATCGACGATGCTGTGTTTCCGACAGAGCAGATCAAGCGTATCATCGAGGCCGCGCGCGAGGGCAAGTCGCTGCTGGAACTGACCGTCTATGACGGCTCGGACGACGGCGAGAAAGTCTACAATACGCTGACCGTGATCGGCCAGCCGATTCCCGGCACCAAGGCGCCGGCGTCGCCTGACGCCACGACCAAGAACGACAGGTTCAAGGCGCTGACGCGCTGGCCGGTGACGGTCAGCTATTACGACAAGGCGACGCAGTCGAAGTCGGGCGAGCAGACGCCGGTCTATGCCATGTCGTTCGAGTTGTTCGAGGACGGCGTGTCGCGCGCCCTGGTGCTCGACTACAATGATTTCGTCATCGCCGGCGCGATGGACAAGATCGACATCAAGGACACCAAGCCCTGCAAATGAGCGCGGGACGATCCCGTCTCACGGGGTTTTGGCTGGCCCGCCATAGGCGATGCCGCGCATGACGGCGGCGTCGCCGAATTTCCGGCGGACGTCGTCCATGGCACGTTCGGCATGGGCGGAGCGCCGGTCCAAAAGGTCCTGATCGTCCGCCTCGGCGCCCGGCCGCAACGCGCTGACGCCGGTGCCGATCAGCCGGAACGCGGTGCCGTCGATCTCGCGGCTCAGCATTTCGCGCACGATGGCGAAGATTCGCGTCGCCAGTTGGGTCGGTGCGGTGATCGACTGCGAGCGGGTGCGCTGGCGGAAATTGGCGGTCTTGAGCTTCAGCGTGATGGTGGAGCCGGCGAGGTTGCCGGCCTTGAGGCGGGAGGAGACCTTCTCGCACAGCCGCCACAGGATCTTCTCCAGCGTCGCGAAATCGCGCACGTCGATATCCAAGGTCGTTTCGCTCGAAATCGTTTTGGCACCGCGATCCGGCACCACCTTGCGGTCGTCGATGCCGCGCGCGAGCCGCCACAGCCGCCGGCCTTCCGGGCCGAACTGCTTCATCAGGTCGGTCTCGTCGGCGCGCTGCAGATCGGCGATGACGCGGAAGCCGCGCTGCGACAGCTTCTCCTGCGAGGCGGGGCCGACGCCGAAGATGAAGCCCACCGGCCGCTCCGCCAGCATGGCGCGGGCCTCGTCCTGATCGAGCACGGCGAAGCCGCGCGGCTTGTCGAGATCGGAGGCGATCTTGGCCAGAAACTTGTTCGCCGACAGCCCGACCGAAACGGTGATCCCGATCTCGCGCTCCACTTTCATGGCAAACCGGGCCAGCACCTTGGCCGGCGCCATGCCGTGGAGCAGGGTGGTGCCGCTGAGATCGAGGAACGCCTCGTCGATGGACAGCGGCTCCACCAGCGGCGTCAGCGCCAGCATCGCCTGGCGGACCTCGCGGCCGACGCGGACGTATTTGGTCATGTCCGGAGGCACAACAATGGCCGCGGGGCACAGTTCGCGCGCCTTGAACATCGGCATGGCCGAGCGCACGCCATAGGTCCGCGCGATGTAGCAGGCCGCGGACACCACGCCGCGCCGGCCGCCGCCGACGATGACCGGCTTGTCGGCGAGGGCGGGGTTGTCGCGCTTCTCGACCGTGGCATAGAACGCGTCGCAGTCGATATGCGCCAGCGCCAGCGTCTCAAGCGCGCGATGCCGGATCAGGCGCGGAGATCCGCAGGCGGCGCAGCGCACGGTCTTCGCGGCCGCGTCCGTCAGGCAGTCGCGGCAGAAGGCGGTTGAGGCCATGACCGGGCGATCGCTCAACGGACATCACTCCCAGCGTGGGTCCAGCACTTCGCGGGCGTTGGCGACCGCTTCCGGCGTCAATTGCGACGACCGGGCGAAGGCGGTCACAGTCGCGTCGTCGCGCAGGATGAAATCCAGCACCCCGGCGAGAAATTTCGGGTCCGCCGCCGAAGCCCGCAGGGTCTGTGGTCCGATACCGCTCTCGCTCAGGAATGACCCCAGCCGCTCGGGTTCTGAGGCGAGAAAGGAAAGCGCCTGAATCGCAACGAATTCAGCGACTTCCCGAGGATCGGAAGAGCCTTTTGCCATGGCTGTCGTTTGCCTTTCCGTAACTTATCATCTCTACTTTGAATCACCATGCCCGAGTCATCGCGGCATGGCGAATGCATTGCTTTGGGCACCGACGGGGCTTGCCGCGCCAGCGGACGCACCGCGGAGATGGGGGGGGCGGGATGGCGAAAACCGTCCTGATCGTTGAAGACAACGAACTCAATATGAAGCTCTTCCGCGATCTGCTGGAAGCCCATGGATATCACGTTGTCGGAACGCGGAACGGGGTCGAGGCGCTCGATCTGGCGCGCACACACCGGCCCGACCTCATCCTGATGGACATCCAGCTTCCCGAAGTGTCCGGCCTCGACGTGACACGATGGATCAAGGCCGACGCGGAACTGCGCGCCATTCCCGTGGTCGCGGTGACGGCGTTCGCGATGAAGGGCGACGAGGAGCGTATCCGCGAGGGCGGCTGCGAGGCTTATCTGTCCAAGCCGATCTCGGTCGGAAAGTTTATCGAGACTGTCCGGCGGTTCGTCGGCTAGGAGTGTTTGATGTCCGCGCGTGTTCTGGTCGTCGATGATGTGCCCGCCAATGTGAAGCTTCTGGAAGCGCGTCTGTCGGCCGAGTATTTCGACGTGATCACCGCCAGTTGCGGCATGCAGGCGCTGGAGATTTGCGCGCGTGCGGAATGCGATATCGTGCTGCTCGACGTGATGATGCCGGACATCGACGGCTTCGAGGTCTGCCGCCGGCTGAAGTCCGATCCGAGGACGCATTTCATTCCGGTGGTGATGGTGACGGCGCTCGACAGCCCGGCGGACCGGGTGCGCGGCCTCGACGCCGGTGCGGACGATTTCCTCACCAAGCCGGTGTCAGATGTGGTCATGATCGCGCGCGTCCGCTCGCTGACGCGGCTGAAAATGATGACCGACGAATTGCGCATGCGCGCGCTCACCTCGTTGGAGATCGGCGTAAGCGCGCCGGAGCGCAGCGCCATCGTCGATACGGGCAAGGGTGGCCGCATCCTGCTGGTAGACGACCGGCCGTCGTCCTACGAACGGCTCGCGCCCGTGCTTGCCACCGAGCATGCCGTGGACGTCGAGTCGAACCCCGCCGAGGCGCTGTTTCACGCCGCCGAGGGCAATTACGATCTGCTGATCGTGTCATTGGACCTTGAGAATTTCGACGGGCTGCGGCTGTGCAGCCAGGCCCGTTCGCTGGAACGAACCCGCAGCTTACCGCTGCTGGCGATCGCCAGCGCCGACAACAACACGCGGCTGCTGCGCGGGCTGGAGATCGGCGTCAACGACTACCTGCTGCGGCCGGTGGACAAGAACGAACTGTTGGCGCGGGCGCGCACGCAGATCCGCAGGCGTCGTTACACCGACCACCTGCGCGACAATGTGCAGACCTCGATCGAGATGGCGGTCACCGATCCGCTGACTGCCCTGCATAACCGCCGCTACATGGAAACCCATCTCGCGACGCTTGCCGAGCAGGCGGCCCAGCGCGCCAGGCCGCTGGCGCTGATGATGCTCGACATCGACTATTTCAAGTCGATCAACGACGCCTACGGTCACGATGCCGGTGACGACGTGCTGCGCGAGTTCGCGTTGCGGATTCGCAAGTCCATTCGCGGCATCGATCTGGCGTGTCGTTATGGCGGCGAGGAGTTCGTCATCGTCATGCCCGAGACCGACCTGCATGTGGCGGGCATGGTGGCCGAGCGTCTTCGCCGCGCCATCGCCGGCGAACCCTTTACGGCGGGGAAGGGCGGCAAGCGGCTGGACGTGACGATCTCGATCGGCATCGCCAGCCTCGACATCAAGGGCGAGGCGATCGGCGACGTTCTCAAGCGCGCCGATCAGGCGCTTTACCGCGCCAAGCACGACGGCCGCAACCGGGTCGTCGCCGCGGCGGCTTAGCGTATTTGCGCTTCGGGTTGAATCGCATTTGTAGCAGCGATGCCCTTCACCTCGCCCGTGGGGAGGGCGCGGATTGCCATAAGCGCGTTTACGCCCGTCTTCGACGCGCTATGGGGGAGAGGGGCGCATCGTGCATGCTGCTTCGCCTCCAACAAAAGCGGAAACGCTCCCAAGCCGCGCTAGGTCTTTCGCGCGGAGGCTTTGTCGGCATTGGCCTTGGCGGTGTCTTCGTCGGACTCGAAATACATGCCCGACATCGGGTCGATCCAGCACAGGTGATCGTGGATCTGCTTGACCCCGGCGGTGTTTTCCGCCGCCACGATGATGGCCTGCCGGATGCGGTCGTCGGTGATGACGCCGCAGAGATCGACCACGCCCTGGCGGACGAACACCTCGATGCCGGTGGTGGACCACGCCCGCTTGTCGAGTTCGGCAAGGATGCGGTCGCGAATCTGGTCGTCGTCGGCGCTCGGCTCGGGCACTTCCCGGGCGAGGCCGGCGAGCGTGCGCACGAAATTCTGCCGGCTGATGATGCCGACCAGCCTGTTGCCCTTCATCACCGGCAGGCGCTTGATCTGGTGCTTTTCCATGATCTCGACCACGTCCGCGAGCGGCGTGTCCTCGTTCACGGTGCGCACGTCCCGCGTCATGATGTCATGGACCTTGCGACCGGCAACGTGGACATATTCCTCGGCCTCGCGGCCCGGTCCCAGGATCAGTTCGAGCCAGCGCGGACGCTTGCGCTGAGTGCCGATTTCCTCACGGCGCAACAGGTCGCGCTCCGTCACCATGCCGACCAGTGCACCGCTCGCATCGACCACGGGAAGGCCGCTGATGTGATGGTCCAGCATCAACCGGGCGACGTCGGCCAACGACGTGTCAGGCGTGACGGTGATGACCTTGCGAGTCATGATATGATGCGCTTGCATGGGACAATCTCGATTTTGACGTGAGTGGGCATGGCGGCGGACTGATTCCGCTCGCCGGTCAGATAAAGTGTCCGACGGTCGCCCGCTGTAGGCTTTGATGCATCTCAAGACCTGCGCGCAGGCTGTCGCGATAGGCTCGAGCAGTCAAGGAGGGTGCGATGGCAATCAGGGATTTCTTGCTTCCTCTCATGAGCTATCCGAGGCCGGTCACGGAGGCCGTGATCGAGGCCGTCGTCGCGCTCTGCGCCGGTCTCGCCAGCGACGACGACGGGGCTGCGGTGAAGACGCGGATTTCCGCGCTCGTCTACGAGATCGAGATCGAATCCGGGCTGTATTTCGAAGGCGCGCATGCCGGCGAGTTCCTGGCGTCGGAGGCCAAGAAGAGCGCCGCCAGCGCGCAACAGCTGGTGCGCTGGTTCGAGGCGGCGGTGTCCCGCCATGCCGTGCCGCATCGTTGCAGCCTCGAGCGCGGGACATTCTACAACGTTCGCGGAAAGTTGATCGAGGCTGCGCGGTTGCACCATCTCACGGTGCTGCCGCTGCGCCGGGACGACGAGGATCAGTTCGACGGCGTGGAGGGAGTGATCTTTGAATCGGGACGTCCGGTTCTGGTGTTCCCGCAGACGTCGGTGCCGCGGCTGGCGACGTCCTTCGACAACATCGCGATCGCATGGGACGCGAGCAGGCCCGCGACCCGCGCTGTGTCGGATGCGATGCCGTTTCTTCGTCAGGCCAAATCGGTGCGGGTGTTCACCGCAACCGATGACAAGCCGCTGTCTTCCGCGCAGAGCCAGCAATTCATCGCGCATCTGGCCGGGCTTGGCATCAACGCCGTGCACGAGGACGTCAAGAAGACCGACAGCCATTCCATCGGCAGCTTCATGGAGGCCTATGTAGCGTCCCGGGAGATCGATCTGCTGGTGATGGGCGCTTACGGCCATTCCAGGCTGCGGGAATTCATCCTCGGCGGGGCGACGCGCTCGATTCTGACCAATCCCCCCTGCTGGGTGCTCCTGTCGCACTGAGGCGGGCGGGGCGGGGCTGTCACCGGCGGGATTTCGGGCCTCCGGGCCCGGTTCCGCTCTCAGGGCGCGGCCGATGGATGGGGTGGAACCGCCCGGGCACGTCAAGGGGCGCCGAAACGCAAAACGGAGCCGCAAGGCTCCGTTTCTGGTCAGTAAACAACTGAAATTGTTACTTGATCTTGGATTCGCGGAACTCGACGTGCTTCTTCGCGACCGGATCGTACTTCTTCTTCACGAGCTTGTCGGTCATCGTGCGCGAATTCTTCTTGGTGACGTAGTAGAAGCCGGTGTCCGCGCTGGAAACGAGCTTGACCTTGATGGTGACCGCCTTGGCCATGTTCTGAACCTCGAATGTCAGGAATCGAAGCACGCCCGACAGATCGAGCTGCATTTGGCGCGCAACCTAGCTTCGAACGGCCCAAAGTCAAGTTTTAAGCCGCAGGAATCTGGTCCGGGCCGTTCCCGGTTGGCCGGGCCTACCCGCCCTTGAAGTCCCGCGGCGTGAAGGAGAGGTCGAGCACTTTCCACTCCTGGTAGCGATTGGCCGGCAGCATGGCGTAGGGCTGGCATTTCTCCAGCGCCTCCATTGCGCTGCGCATCAGGAGTGGCCCCGATTTCGAGGCGCTGGCTTCGATCAGCATCGGCTCGGCGGCGAGCCTTCCGTCCGGTTGCAGCGCCACGCGCAGGGTGATCTTGACCTTGTCCGACGGAGAAACCGAAGACGGCAGTACCGCGCAATTTCGCAGATGGGCGCGCAATGCCGCGACGTCCTCCCGCGCGATATTGGCCGCGGAGGTGGCGACCGCGTCGAACCCGCCGCCGGGTTTCGGGTCGGGGAGATTGAACATGGTGCCGAATCTCTCGGTGATATCGGGCTGGGCCATTGGCACTGCGGCAGGCGCTGGCGCGGGTGCGGGTGGTGATGGTTGCGGCGGCTGCTGTTCCGCCGCAGGGAGAGATGCCGTCTTCTGGCGCTCAGGCGGCGGCGATGGAGCTGGAGGCGGTGAAGGCGCTGCGGTGGCCGGAGGCGCAGGCGCCGGCTGGGAAGGTTGGTCGAGGAGACTGGCATCGGGCGGTTGCGGCGGCTCCGGCCTGATGTCAGGTTCCTTCGGCGGCGTCGGAATTTCGTCGGGCGTGACGATGTCCACGGTCACAGCCTCGGCCACCGTCGGCTCGAACGGGCGGACGCCCGCGAGCAGGAGCCACGCCGCCACGACTGCAACATGAGCGAAGACGGATATGGCGGTGCCGGTACGCATTGGACAATGACGGGCGTTCATGGGACCGGCGTCGGCCGCGACCTTCGGCGGCAGCATAGCCGGCCGGACCGGTTGCGGCGATATTTTTGACGCCGCCCGCCGGGCGGATCAGATCATGTCCCGCCGCCAGTCGCCGTTGGTTTGATGGTAAAAAGGCACCTCGGCAGCATGGGACAGCGGCCCCTGTCCCAGGCGATGGGACAGCTCGCGCAGCACGTTCTTGGTCATCGCGTGCAGTCCGTCCAGTGAGGAGGAGCCCAGTTCGACCCACACCAGTTCCACCAATTCCGCATCGGCGTGAACCACGCCCTCGACCCGGTGGGCGATGGCCGAGATATCGGCGGTAAAAAATCGGGTGTCGAACCGGCGCACGCGGCCGGGCGGGGTGATGGCGCGGGCGATGAAAAACAGCCCGGATGGATCGGGCAGCAGGCCGGCGTCCGCGAACGGTCTCCATTCGCCGGTGAGGCGGGTGGCGACGCTGCCTGCGGAGCCTCCCATCGGCCGGCCGAGGCACAGCCCTGTCTCTTCGCAGGCCTCGCGAATGGCCGCCACCGCCAGAGCCCGGGCGCGCGCCGGCGTGATCTTCGGGCTGCCGCTGACGAGCTTGGCTTCAAGGGCTTTCGGGATTTCCGCTGCCACGGGAATGCGATTGTCGGTCGCGTCCACGCGGCCGCCCGGAAACACGAATTTGCCGGGCTGGAACACGACCTTGTCATGGCGCTTGCCGACCAGAACCTTCGGCGTCTCCGCACTGCGGTCGATCAGGATCAGCGTCGCCGCGTCCTTGGGGCGAAGATAGGCGTAGGTGCTATCTTCCGTTTCTTTTTCCGGCTTGATCATGCGTGATCGGCTACGTTCGCTTTGACCAGGGTGCCTTCCTCGACACCTTCAGGGCGGCTTTCATCGAAGCCATGCATGCGGAAAGCCCATTGCAGGCCGACCACCGCGCCCTTGACCGGTTGCAGCAGCAGCAGGCAGAAAATCAGCGTGATCGGCAGATAGGCCGCGAGTTGCAGCGCGACCGGCGGCGCGTAATCGGTCTCGATCCACAGTGCGATCGGCACCATGAAGTGCCCGACGATGACGATCACCAGATAGGCCGGCAGGTCGTCGGCGCGGTGATGGCTGAGATCCTCGCCGCAGGCCGGGCAGGTGTCCGCTACCTTGAGAAAGCTGCGGAACATCTTGCCTTCGCCGCAGCTCGGGCAACGGCAGCGCAACCCGCGCGCCATGGCCTGCCACACGTCGCGTTTCGGCAGGGCCGCGGAAGACTGCGTCCATGTCGACGTGGGACGGGTGGTCTGGCTATCCATCGCTCTCTCCTCATGAAGGGGCTATCCCTTCTTCGATTTGCGCGCCTTGCGGGACGGTTTGCGCCCCTTCTTTTCGGTCTGCCTGTCGCGCCCGGGCCGGGCGTTTCCGCCCGTGGGCGGAGGCCCCTTGCGGCTGGCGCGCAGGCGGCCCCCGCGCGGGGCGGTCGTGCCCTCGGACAGGAGTTCGAAACGCAGCGCGCCGGCTACCGGCGCTGCTTCTACCAGACGAACCTGCACCACGTCACCCAGCCGATGCATGGCACCGCTGCGCGAGCCGATCAGGGCGTGGCGGGCTTCGTCGTAATTATAATATTCGCTGCCCAGAGTGCGGATCGGAATGAAGCCGTCGGCGCCGGTTCCAGCGAGTTTGACGAACAATCCGGCGCGGGTAACGCCGGAAATCCGCCCCTCGAAGATCGCGCCGATCCGGTCGGCGAGAAAATGCGCGATCAGGCGGTCGGCGGTTTCGCGCTCCGCCTTCATCGCGCGGCGCTCGGTGAGCGAAATCGCCGCGGCCACTTCGTTCAATGTTTCGAGGGTCTCGCTGTCGGGCAGCGCGCCTTCGCCAAGTCCGAGCGCGCGGATCAGGGCACGGTGGACGATCAGGTCCGCATAGCGCCGGATCGGCGAGGTGAAATGCGCGTAGCGCCGCAGGTTGAGGCCGAAATGGCCGTAGTTCTCGGCGGAATATTCCGCCTGCGCCTGCGAGCGCAGCACCACCTCGTTGACCAGCGATTCCGCGTCGCGCCCCTTCACCTGCATCAGGATACGGTTGAAGACCGCGGGTCGCAGCGCGCCGGTGGCGGAGAACGGCATGTCGAGTGTGCGGAGAAATTCGCGCAGGTTGTGGACCTTCTCCACGGTCGGCTCGTCGTGGACGCGATAGATCAGCGGCAGCGCCTTCTTCTCCAGCGTCTCGGCGGCGGCGACGTTGGCGAGGATCATGAATTCCTCGATCAGCCGGTGGGCGTCGAGGCGTTCCGGCGTCACCACCCGGTCCACCGTGCCGTCGGCTTTCAGCAGGATCTTGCGCTCGGGCAGGTCCAGTTCGAGCGGATCGCGCTCGTCGCGCGCCCGCTTGACCAGACGATAGGCCGCCCACAGCGGCTTGAGGATCGGATCGAGCAGGGGACCGGTGGTGTCGTCGGGATGTCCGTCGATGGCGGCCTGCGCCTGCGCGTAACTCAACCTTGCGGCCGAGCGCATCAGCACGCGGTGAAACGTATGCGCGCGCTTGTGTCCGGTCTTGTCGATCACCATGCGCACGGCCAGCGCCCCGCGCGGCGCGTCAGGCTTCAGCGAGCACAGGTCGTTGGAGATGCGCTCGGGCAGCATCGGCACGACGCGGTCAGGGAAGTACACCGAATTGCCGCGCCGCAAGGCCTCGCGGTCGAGCGCGGAGTCCGGACGGACGTAGAAGGCGACGTCGGCGATGGCGACGTTGACGATGAAGCCGCCCGCATTGTGCGGATCGCTGTCGGCTTCAGCATGAACCGCGTCGTCGTGGTCTTTGGCGTCCGGCGGATCGATGGTGACGAGCGGCACGTCACGCCAGTCCTCGCGCCCCTTGAGCGCCGCCGGTTTCGCGTGTTCGGCCTCGCGGATCGCGTCGGGTGGAAATTCCTGCGGGATATCGTGGGCGTGAATGGCGATCAGGCTGATGGCCTTCTCGGTCTTCAGCGAGCCGAGCCGTTCCTTGACCTTGCCGGAAGGCAGCCCGTAGCCGCGCCCGCGCATCAGTTCGACGCTCACAAGATCGCCGTCCTGCGCGCCGCCGGAATGAACCGCGGCAATGGCGAGGTCGCGTCCGGCCTGCTTCTTGTCGATCGGGATCATGCGGCCGTCGCCATTGGGCAGGCTGCGATAGATGCCGAGCACCCGGTGCGCGATTTTGTCGAGCAGCTTGATGACGCGGCCGCTGTAGGTACCGCGCGCGTGCTTGCCGTCGCTTTTCTCGATCCGCAGCAGGGCGCGGTCGCCCACGCCCGCCACCGTGCCGGGTTTCGGCTTGCGCGGCGTATGGATGTGAATGACCGGCGCGGGGCCGTCGACCTCCTCCAGCCACTCGGCGGGCGCGGCGATCAGTTCGCCGTCCTTGTCATGGCCGGTGACGTCGGCGACGAGGGTGGGCGGCAGCGCTTTCGGCGGAGCGACCTTGCGGCCGCGCCGGGCGATGATGCCTTCGTCGGCGAGCTCGGCGAGAATCCGGCGCAGCGCCGCGCGGGATTCGTTCTTGAGGCCGAAATGCCGGGCCAGTTCGCGGGTGCCGGCCTCGCCGGGATGCGCCTTGACGAACGCAACGATGCTTTCTCTGTCGGGAAAGGCTGCTGTCGCGTCGCTTTTCTTTTTCATTATCCGTGTGCTTTACCGGCGCTCTTTTTTTCCGCCACTTTGGTGACCTTGGTCGCGGCGGCCTTTTTGGCCTTGGCGTCCTGCAGCGACACAGGCTCCGCAGCCTGCTTTTTCGGCGCGGCCTTTTTCGCGGTCTTCTTTGCTGCGGGTTTCTTGGCCGTGGACTTCTTGGCGGCCGTTTTCCGTGCGCCGCCCTTGGCCTTGCTGCCGCCTTTGGCGGCCCGCTCTTCGATCAGCGCGATGGCTTGCTCAAGCGTAAGCTTGTCCGGCTCGATGCTGTCGGGAATGGTGGCGTTGATGCCGTCGATGGTGACATAGGCGCCGTAACGGCCCTTCTTGAGCATGATCTTGCCGCCGCGCGCCGGATAATCGCCGACCTCCTTGCCGGGATCGGCGCCGAAACGGCGGCCCGGACCCTTGGCGATCTTCTCCGCGATCAGCGTCACCGCGCGGTTGAGGCCGACGGTGTAGACGTCGTCGCCGGCTTCCAGGCTCGCATAGGTCTTGCCATGGCGCACGAAGGGGCCGAACCGGCCGAGGCCGGCCGTGATCATCTCGCCGTCCTCGGGGTGAGGGCCGACGTCGCGCGGCAGCGCCAGCAGCTTCAGCGCCAGTGGAAGCTCCACATCGGCGGGCGACATGTTCTTGGGAATGCCGGCGCGCTTCGGCTTCTCGTCCTCGCCGTAATCCTTCGGCTCGCCGAGCTGGATATAGGGACCGAAGCGGCCGGCCTTCACAGCGACTTCGAGGCCCGACGCCGGGTCTGTGCCGAGCGGGCGGTCGCTCGCGCCGCTGGAGGCGGCGAGCGGGCGGGTGTAGCGACATTCGGGATAATTCGAGCAGCCGACGAACGCGCCGAACTTGCCGGCCTTGAGGTTCAGCCGGCCGGTGCCGCAGCTCGGGCACTGGCGCGGATCGCCGCCATCGGCGCGCGGCTCGTAGATGTGCTCGCCCAGCATGGCGTCGAGCACGTCGAGCACTTCGCTGACCTTGACGTCCTTGATCTCGTCCACCGCGCCAATGAAGTCGCGCCAGAAGTCGGCCAGCACCTGCTTCCAGGCGATTTCGTTGTTGGAAATCCGGTCGAGCTTTTCCTCGAGGTCGGCGGTGAAGTCGAATTCGACATAGCGCGCGAAGAACTTCTCGAGGAACGCCACCACGACGCGGCCCTTGTCCTCGCCGTAGAGGCGCTTCTTTTCCAGCTTCACATAGCCGCGATCTTTCAGCACCTGGAGGATCGAGGCGTAAGTGGACGGGCGGCCGATGCCGAGCTCCTCCATCCGCTTCACCAGCGAGGCCTCCGAGAAGCGCGGCGGCGGCTCGGTGAAGTGCTGGGTGACGCTGAGGCTTTCGCGCTTCAGGTTCTCGCCCTGATGGATGACGGGCAGGCGGCGGCTGTCCTCGTCCTCCGGATCGTCGTCGCGACCTTCCTGATAGACCGCGAGGAAGCCATCGAACTTGACGACCTGTCCGGTGGCGCGCAGCTCCAGCGTACGCGGGCCCGCCTTGGCGGTGATGTCGACGGTGGTGCGCTCAAGCTCGGCCGATTCCATCTGGCTGGCGATGGTGCGCATCCAGATCAGTTCGTAGAGGCGGTACTGGTCGTTATCGAGCCGCGCCTTCAGCTTCCCCGGCCGGCGGGAGAGGTCGGTGGGGCGGATGGCCTCGTGGGCCTCCTGCGCGTTTTTCGCCTTCGATGTGTACTGGCGCGGCGCATCCGGCACATAGTCCTTGCCGTAATCCTCGCCGATCACCTTGCGGGTCTGCGTCACCGCCTCGGGGGCGATCGAGACGCCGTCGGTTCGCATATAGGTGATGAGGCCGGTGGTCTCGCCGCCGATGTCGATGCCTTCATAGAGCCGCTGGGCGATGCGCATGGTGTGCGCGGGCGCGAAGCCGAGCTTGCGGCTGGCCTCCTGCTGCAGCGTCGAGGTGGTGAACGGCGCCTGCGGGTTGCGACGGGCGGGCTTGGCCTCCACCGTGACGACGGTGTAGGTCGCCGTCTCCAGCGCCTTCTTGAAATCTTCCGCTTCCGCGCCGTTGCCGATGTCGAGTCGCTGAATCTTCTTGCCGTCGGCGCCGACGAGGCGCGCCTCGAAGGTATCGCCGCGCGGTGTCGCCAGCGTCGCCAGCAGCGACCAGTATTCCCTGGGGACGAACTTCTCGATTTCGAGTTCCCGGTCGCAGACGAGGCGCAGCGCGACCGACTGCACCCGCCCGGCGGAGCGCGCGCCGGGCAGCTTGCGCCACAGCACCGGGGAGAGGGTGAAGCCGACGAGATAGTCCAGCGCGCGGCGCGCCATATAGGCGTCCACCAGCGCGCCGTCGATCTCGCGCGGGTGCTGCATGGCGTCGGTGACGGCCTGCTTGGTGATGGCGTTGAAGACCACGCGTTCGATCTTCTGGTCCTTGAGCGCGCGCTTCTGCTTCATGACCTCCAGGACGTGCCAGGAGATGGCCTCGCCCTCGCGATCGGGGTCGGTCGCCAGGATCAGTTTGTCGGCGCCCTTGAGGGCCTTGGCGATGTCGTTGAGGCGGCCGGCCGCCTTCGGGTCGGTTTCCCAGATCATCTGGAAATCGGCCTCCGGATCGACCGATCCGTTCTTGGCCGGAAGGTCGCGGACATGGCCATAGGAGGCCAGCACCTCGTAGGAGGAGCCCAAATACTTGTTGATCGTCTTGGCCTTCGCAGGCGACTCGACAATGACGAGATTCATAAGATTCCAATGACTTAATGGAGATAGGCGGGCCTGAATCGAGGTTATCAGCCAGGCTGGCTCGCCCGATACATGGGTAAAAGGGGGCCCGGTGTCAAATCGCGGGCTGGTGATATAGCTCGCTTTTGCAAGTCAATTCCACCATAAGTTGTATTTTCATATACTCTTGATTGTGCACTTTATGCGTGTGTAATACTTCGAGGCGCTCCTTTCAGGAACGGTTTCAGCCTGGGAAAGGTCGCGGAATGGTTGCTTGTGGCGAAAATCCCGACGACTGCATGCGAACGGATTTGCCGGTCGCGGACGGCAGCCCGGCAGAGGCGGCCAGCTTCATCGCTGAAACGGTCGCGGACCTCAGCCTGCTGGCGCGCCGGCACGGGCTCCATATGCTGGCGTACCTGCTGGATATGTCCCGGCTCGAGGCCAATGATTTCGTCCGCAAGCAGAGTCGGTCCGGCAGGTTTTAGTCGTGGTCGGGAGCGGCGCGTGAGGTCTGCGGTCGGCCGAGACCGGGATCGCGGGCGAGCCGTTACAGCAGGGACACCACGCCGCCGCCGTGACGCTCCAGCCGCCCTGCCAGTTCCAGCTCGAACAGCACGGTGCGTGCCACCGCGGCCGGGACGCCGGCGAGGCGGATCAGGTCGTCGATGCCAACGGGCGAGGGGCCGAGCAGGCGAACGATCCGCGCGCGCTCATCGGCATGCGGTTCGTCGTCGTCCGGGGAATGCGCATCGGGCTCGCTCATGGGCAATTCGACCGGGCGCCCCATCACCGGCTGTACGGCGTCGACGACGTCGGCGGCACAGGTCGTCAGCATCGCGCCCTGCTTGATGAGATCGTTGGTACCGGCGGCGCGCGGATCGAGCGGCGAGCCCGGCACGGCGAATACCTCGCGGCCCTGTTCGTTGGCGAACCTCGCGGTGATCAGCGATCCCGAGCGGTGCGCAGCCTCGACGATGACGACGCCGAGCGCGCATCCGGAGATCAAACGGTTGCGGCGGGGAAAGTCGCGCGCGCGGGGAACGTGGCCGAGCGGCATTTCGGAGATCGCGCCGCCGCCTTCGCCGAGGATCGCCTCCAGTAGACTTTCGTGCTCGGGCGGATAAATCCGGTCGTGGCCGCCGGCGAGCACGGCGACGGTGCCGGTTTGCAGCGTCGCGCGGTGGGCGGCCTGATCGATGCCGCGCGCCAGCCCGGAGACGATGGCGAAGCCGGCGTTGCCGAGATCGCGGGCGATGGTTTGCGTGAATTTCAGTCCGGCGCCGGAGGCGTTGCGCGAGCCGACGATGCCGATCATCGGCTGGGTCTGTACATTGAGCACGCCGCGCACCCCGAGCAGCGGCGGGGCATCGTCGATCAGCGCCAGCCGTGGTGGATAGCCGTATTCGCCGGGGGCCAGCAGGGCGACGCCGATCCGCGCGCCTGCCGCGATTTCCCGTTCGGCATCGGCCTGTGCGCAGATGCGGCCGGGTTTCGCCGCGCCGCCGCGCCGTGCGAGATCCGGCAGGCGTTGGAGCGCGGCCTGCGCGCTGCCGAAATGGTTGACCAGCGAGCGGAAGGTCCGCGGTCCGACATTGTCGCTGCGGATCAGCCGCAGCCAGTCGATGCGCTGCGCGTCGCTCAGTCGAATTGCGGCTGAAGGTGTGGTGTCCACGCGGCCCCCGTGAGCGCGAGTGTCGCTCAACTTGCGGCAACGGACAATCGGGGAGTGGGGCGCTCTATCCCTTCGCGCCGATCCTGCCTTCGGTACCCTTCATCAGCCGCTTGATGTTAGCGCGGTGCTTGATCCAGAGCAGGGCCGAAAGGATAGCGAACACAACCGCCAGTTCGAGGTGCTGCGCCCACAGCAGCAGCGGCGGTATCAGCGCGCTGGCCACCAGCGCGGCGAGGGACGAATAGCGGGAGGCGAACGCCACCGCGAGCCAGATCGCGCAGAAGGTCAGAGCGGCGGGCCAGTACAGCCCCAGCAGCACGCCGATATAGGTGGCGACGCCCTTGCCGCCCTTGAACTTCAGCCACACCGGAAAGAGATGGCCGAGGAACGCGGCCACGGCGGCCAACATCGCGGCGGTGGGGCCGCCGAAAGCACCGGCGATGATGACCGCTGCCGTGCCTTTGAGCATGTCCAGCAGCAGCGTCGCGGCGGCGAGACCCTTGTTGCCGGTGCGCAGGACGTTGGTCGCGCCGATGTTGCCGGAGCCGATGGTGCGCAGGTCGGCCGTGCCGGCGAGCCTGGTCAGGATCAGGCCGAACGGAATCGAGCCGAGGATGTAGCCGAGCGCGATCGCGAGCACATTCAAGCCGGTCATGGGGCCTCACACATGTTCGTACACGGTGCGTCCGCTCACGATGGTGCGCGCGACGCGCCCGGAGAACCGCGCCTCGTCGAACGGCGTGTTCTTGCATTGCGATTTGAGATCGGTCGGATCCAGCACCCAGGGCGTATCGACGTCGATGACAATGATGTCGGCAGGCGCGCCGGGCCGCAGCGAACCGCCGGGCAGGCCGAGCAGTTCGGCGGGACGGGTGGACATGGCGCGGATCAGCGTCTTGAGGTCGATCTGGCCGGAATGCACCAGGCGCAAGCCCGCCGGCAGCATCGTCTCCAGTCCGATGGCGCCGTGGGCGGCTTCGGCGAACGGCAGCCGCTTCACTTCCACGTCCTGCGGATTGTGATCCGACATGATGACGTCGATCAGCCCCGACGCCACCGCCGCGACCAGCGCCGAGCGATCGTCCTCGGTGCGTAGCGGCGGCGACAGCTTGAGAAAGGTGCGGTAGGGGCCGATGTCGTTTTCGTTCAGCGTCAGGTGATTGATCGAGGCCGAGGCGCTGACGCTCAATCCCGCCTCGCGCGCGCGCCGCAGCACGTCGAGCGAGTCGACGCAGGTGAGGGAGGCGGCGTGATAGCGTCCGCCGGTCAGCGCCACGAGGCGCATGTCGCGTTCCAGCACCACCGCTTCGGCGGCGTTGGGAATGCCCATCAGGCCGATCCGCGAGGCGAATTCGCCCTCGTTCATCACGCCTTCGCCGATGAGGTTCGGGTCCTCGGTGTGATGCACGATCAGCGCATCGAAATCGCGGCCATAGGCCAGCGCGCGGCGCATCCCCTCATGCCCTTGGTCAGCGCGGCCATGGGATGAATGTTGACGATGGCGGTGTCGCGGGCGCGGCGCAGGATAAAGTCCACCGTCGCGGAATTGTCGATCACCGGGTTGGTGTCCGGCTGGCAGACGATGGTGGTGATGCCACCCGCCGCCGCCGCGAGGCTGGCCGAGGCGAAGGTCTCGCGGTGGCCCGCGCCGGGTTCCCCGACAAAGGCGCGCATATCGATCAGGCCGGGGGCGACTACCTTGCCAGCGCAATTAATAATGTCTGTACCCTCCGGCACGCCGGCAGCGCCGATGCCGCGCCGCGCGTCGCGGATCGTGCCGTCGGCGATCAGCACGTCGCCGGGGCCGTCGAGATCGCGCGAGGGATCGATCAGGCGGGCGTTGGCAAGCAGGATGGGGCGGCGGTCTTTCAGCATTGTCGTGCGCCCGTCATGCATTGGGAAGGTTGCGGGCGAGCGCTTCCAGCACCGCCATGCGCACCGCAACGCCCATTTCGACCTGTTCGCGGATCAGCGATTGCGCACCGTCCGCCACGATGGAATCGATCTCGACGCCCCGGTTCATCGGGCCGGGATGCATCACCAGCGCGTCCGGTTTGGCGTAGCCGAGCTTTTTCTGGTCGAGACCGAAATAATGGAAGTATTCGGAACTGGACGGCACGAAGGAGCCGTTCATGCGCTCACGCTGCAGCCGCAGCATCATCACGATATCCGCACCGTGAAGGCCCTCGCGCATGTCGCGCGCGACCTCGACGCCCATGCGCTCGATGCCCGGCGGCAGCAGGGTGGAGGGCGCCACCACCCGCACCCGCGCGCCCATGGCGTTGAGCAGGATGATGTTGGAGCGCGCCACGCGTGAATGCAGCACGTCGCCGCAGATGGCGACCAGCAGGCCGTCGATCCGGCCCTTGTTGCGGCGGATGGTGAGGGCATCGAGCAGCGCTTGCGTCGGATGTTCGTGAGCGCCGTCGCCGGCATTGATGACGGAGCCGTCCACCTTCTGCGCCAGCAGTTCCACCGCGCCGGAGGCGTGATGGCGCACCACCAGAATATCGGGGTGCATGGCGTTCAGCGTCACCGCCGTGTCCATCAGGGTCTCGCCCTTGCGGATCGAGGACGAGGCGACTGACATGTTCATGACGTCCGCGCCGAGGCGCTTGCCGGCGATCTCGAACGACGACTGGGTGCGGGTGGAGGCTTCGAAGAACAGGTTGACCTGAGTGCGGCCGCGCAGGTTGCCGCGCTTCTTGTCGACCTGACGGTTCAGTTCGACATATTCTTCGGAAAGGTCCAGAAGGCCGCTGATATCGGCCACGGAAAGACCCTCGATCCCCAGCAGATGCCGGTGTCTGAGGACGAAACTCGATTTCGATGCGCTTGTCATTAAAGCAAGAGCTATAGGGAGACTTGCCGGGCGGAGCAAGGCGGATTCCGCCCCCGGGGAGTTTTCCCCCGCAGATGTCCGGACCGGGCAAGCGGGGCAGGAGCAGGGCGGAACCGGGATGGTGTCGGGGATGAAGATCAGATTGGGCGCGGGATTGGGATGGCTGATGCTGGGCTGCGTCAGTGCCGCCGCCGTGCAACTGCCCGCCGGCTTCGTCTATCTGCGCGATGTCGATCCGACCATCGTGCAGGACATGCGCTATGCCACCGCCAACAACTTCGTCGGCCGCGTGCTCGACGGATATCAGGCCGGGGAATGTATCGTCACCCGCGCGGTGGGTGCCGCGCTGAAACGGGTGCAGCAGGATCTTGCGCCGCGTGGCCTGTCGCTGAAGATGTATGACTGCTATCGCCCGCAGCGCGCGGTGGACGATATGTACGCATGGGCGCAGGACGGCCGCGAGACGGCGGCCCAGCACCGCTACAACCCGAAGATGAGCAAGGCTGATCTGTTCCGCCGCGGTTATATCGCCCGGCGCTCCGGACATTCCACCGGCAAGGCGGTGGATCTGACGCTGGTGCGCAAGCCTGTGGCGGCGGTACCGCCGTTTGATCCGAGTGCGGCCTATGGCGATTGCACCGCGCCGGTCCATGCGCGCGCGCCCGACACCAGCGTCGACATGGGAACGGGCTACGATTGCTCCGACGAGAAGGCGCATACCGGATCGAAAGCGATCACCGCCGGCCAGCGCCAATGGCGCGACATACTGGTGTCCGCCATGGCGAGGCAGGGCTTCGTCAACTACCGCCTCGAATGGTGGCATTTCTCGCTGCCGGGGCCGGGCGATACGGTCTATGATTTTCCCGTGGCGCGGCGGCCGTGATCGGTGAAATCCGCCGCATTCCGGCCTAAGCTGCGCCGCACCTGAATCGCGATTGCCGGGACCTTCCCATGTCAGACATCCTTGCCGCCACCACCGAGGTCTTCAACCAGTCGCCGCCCTTCGAGGACGTCAACCTGTTCACCCTCGACCGGCCGCTGGTGGAGGCCGTCACCGCCAATGGCGGCGAGGCGGCGCAGGCGGAGCTGGCCGAGTTCGGCGGACACTGGGGCTCGGCGGCGATGGCGCAGCGCGGCCGGCTCGCCAACGAATACACGCCGAAGCTCAAGACTTACGATGCGCGTGGCTACCGCCGCGACGAGGTGGAATTCCATCCCGCCTATCACGAACTGATGGCGCATAGCGCCCATGCCGGCCTGCACAATGCGACTTGGAATGCAGCAGGCGAGGCCGCGGGCGGCGCATCGGAGGTGGTGCGCGGCGCCAAGTTCTTCATGGCGGCGCAGGTCGAGACAGGTCATCTGTGCCCGATCACCATGACGCGGGCGGCGGTCGGCGCGCTGTCGGTCGATCCCGCCTTGCGCGCGAAGGTGATGCCGGTGCTCGGCACGCG
>JAFKES010000143.1 GCA_017308495.1 Afipia sp. | reverse complement strand
GGCCGTGTCGTCAAGAGCGGCGGCAAGGATCTGGCGCTGGAGCTGGAGAAGTCCGGCTACGCGCAGTTCGAAGACAAGGCTGCGTAAGAGCCGCGCGGCTCCGCGCCAGCGCGCCAAACCGAGAGACCTGTGTGATGAACGTTGCAGTGAAAACCGAGGTGGAGCGGCAGCCGGGCGAACTGTTCGCCAAGGCGCAGGGCCGCCTGCCGGGGACCGGGCCGGTCGCCGACCTCCGCCGCAAGGCCTTCGACGATTTCCTCCGTCTCGGCTTGCCGCACCGGCGCATCGAGGAATGGAAATACACCGACCTGCGCGCGCTGCTGCGCGATGTCGCGCCGCTCGCGCCGGCACCGGATCAGGCCGCGTTCGCACGTGCCGCCGGCGCGGTGAAGGCGCTCGGCATTGACGGGACGCAGAAGCTCGTTCTGGTCGACGGCGCGTTCGCGCCGCAACTGTCCGATGTCGCCGGGCTCGACACGGGCGTCAGCCTGCGGACCCTGCGCGAGGTGCTTGAGGACAAGGACAATCCTGTTCGCGCTGACCTGCTTCAGACCGGCGTGGCGTCCGATGCGATGATTTCGCTCAACGCCGCGCTTGCCACCGATGGCGTGGTGGTGGGTGTTGCCGAAGGCGTGTCGCTGAGCCGACCGCTTCATATCGTTCATGTCGCGACCCATTCGCAGACGTCTGTCGTCACCCGGTCTCTCGTGCAGATCGGAAAAGACGCGCGCGTGACGCTGGTTGAAAGCTTCGTCGCCGCCGAAGGCGCGAAGGCCTATCAGGCGCACGATTCGGTCGTGGTCTGGATCGGTGATCGCGCTGACGTGCAGCATGTTCGCCTGGTCGAGGATGCACTCGATGCGGCGAATATCACGACCGCCGTTTTCACACTCGGCACCAAGACCACGCTCAATACGTTCAACCTGACCAATGGCGGCGGCATCAGCCGCTATCAGGGCTTCATCAGATTTACCGGCGAGGGCGGTACGCTGACCACCAACGGCGTCAACCTGCTGGGCAGCCGCCGTCATGGCGACACCACGCTGGTGGTGGACCATGCGGTACCGAACTGTTCCAGCCGCGAGGTGTTCCGCGCGGTGCTGGACGACCGCGCTCATTCGGTGTTCCAGGGCCGCATCATCGTGCAGCCCGACGCGCAGAAAACCGACGGCAAGATGATGACGCGCGCGCTGCTGTTGTCTGACGAGGCGGAAGCCGACAGCAAGCCGGAGCTGGAAATCTTCGCCGATGACGTCGCCTGCGGGCACGGCTCTACCACCGGCGCGCTGGACGAGAGTCTGCTGTTCTATCTGCGCGCGCGCGGCCTGCCGGAGAAGGAAGCGCAGGCGCTGCTGATCGCGGCCTTCGTCGGCGAGGCCATCGAGTCCATCGAGAACGATAGCCTGCGTGATTTCGCCAGCGCGGCCGCCGAGCGATGGCTGGTGACGCGAGGTTGATCATGCACCCGGCCGTTGCCAACGGAACTTACGATGTGGAGCGCGTCCGCGCCGACTTTCCGGCGCTGGCGATGAAGGTCTACGGCAAGCCGCTGGTCTATCTCGACAACGCGGCTTCGGCGCAGAAGCCGCTGGCGGTGCTCGATCGCATGACCGAGGCTTACAAGTCCGAATACGCCAATGTGCATCGCGGCCTGCATTATCTCGCCAACGCCGCGACGGATGCCTATGAGGGTGGCCGCAGCCGCGTCGCGCAGTTCATCAACGCCAAGCGCCCCGAGGAGATCATCTTCACGCGCAACGCCACCGAGGCGATCAATCTTGTGGCGTCGTCATGGGGCGAGCCGAACATCAAGGCCGGCGACGAGATCGTGCTCTCGATCATGGAGCATCACTCGAACATCGTGCCGTGGCACTTCCTGCGCGAGCGTCATGGCGCGGTCCTCAAGTGGGCGCCGGTCGATGACGAAGGCAACTTCCTGATCGACGAGTTCGAGAAGCTGCTGACCACCAAGACCAAGCTCGTCGCCATCACCCAGATGTCGAACATGCTCGGCACCATCGTGCCGGTGAAGGACGTGGTGAGGATCGCCCACGCGCGTGGCATTCCGGTGCTGGTCGACGGCAGCCAGGGCGCCGTGCATCTCGATATCGACGTGCAGGATATCGATTGCGATTTCTACGTGTTCACCGGCCACAAGGTGTACGGCCCGACCGGCATCGGCGTGCTGCATGCGAAATACGATCATCTGGTCGCGATGCGCCCCTATAACGGCGGCGGCGAGATGATCCGTGAGGTGGCGCGGGACTGGGTGACCTATGGCGACCCGCCCCATAAGTTCGAGGCGGGCACGCCGGCGATCGTCGAGGCGGTCGGGCTCGGCGCGGCGATCGACTATGTGAATTCCATCGGCAAGGACCGCATCGCTGCGCATGAGCACGACCTGCTCTCATATGCGACCGATCGTCTCCGCGAGATCAATTCGTTGCGGATCATCGGTACGGCGAAGGGGAAGGGGCCGGTGATTTCCTTCGAAATGAAGGGTGCGCACCCGCACGATGTGGCGACCGTGATCGACCGCGGCGGCATCGCGGTGCGGGCGGGCACCCATTGCGTCATGCCGCTTCTGGAGCGATTCAACGTGACGGCGACGTGCCGCGCCTCGTTCGGCATGTATAATACGCGCGCTGAGGTCGATCAGTTGGCGCAGGCGCTCATCAAGGCGCAGGAGCTGTTCTCATGAGCGATACGGTTCAAACCCCTGAAGTTGCCGAGGGGCAGGCGCGCTTCGATACCAATTCGGCGCTTCCGGCCGCTGAAACCGAGCGGCTCGGCACCGACATCGTCGCCGCGCTGAAGACGGTGTTCGACCCGGAAATTCCCGCGGATATCTACGAACTCGGCCTGATCTACAAGGTCGATATCAAGGACGATCGCGCGGTGGACGTGGAGATGACGCTGACAACGCCGAACTGTCCGGCGGCGGGCGAGTTGCCGACCATGGTCGAGAACGCGGTTGCCAGCGTTCCCGGCGTGGGCGTGGTGAATGTGCGCGTGGTCTGGGAACCGATCTGGACTCCGGACCGAATGTCCGACGAGGCGCGCCTCGTTCTCAACATGTGGTGAACCGACGCAGCCGCCTGCCGGCCTTTCATCTGACACTCAGTGCAGCCTTGAACTGCAACGGGACGTGACCAAATGACCGATATGACGTCAAATACCTCGCCGCCTTCCAAGCCGAAAGCGCGCCCGCGTCCGCAGGTGATGCGCCTGACGGACGCCGCCGCCTCGCGGGTGAAGGAACTGGCGGCGCGCGCAGATTCGGAAATCGTCGGCCTGCGCGTCGGGCTCAGGAACGGCGGCTGCGCCGGTCAATCCTACACGGTCGAATATGCCCACGAGATCCGCCCAACTGACGAAGTGGTCGAAGACAAGGGCGTGAAGGTGCTGGTTGATCCGAAGGCGGTGCTGTTCCTGCTCGGCACCGAGATGGACTACAAGGCCGACAAGATGCAGGCGCAGTTCATCTTCAACAACCCCAACCAGGTCAGTGCCTGTGGTTGCGGTGAGTCGGTGCAACTTACGGCCGCCAAGACGGATTGATCGCCCCGGCGTCGGGTGCGGCACGGCAACGAAAGCCTGTTACAGTTTCGCAGGCAGCGGCGGGGTAGCCGCCGCAAGCCCGAGGCGAGCGTCAGGCAATCTGAATGCGGCTTATCGGTGAAAATTCGGGATCGGCCTCGCCGATCACGCGGTTGCGGCCGTTGCGCTTCGCCGCGTAAAGGCAGGCATCTGCGCGCTCGATCAGGCGGTCGGCGTCGTCGCCGGGCTGCAACATCGAGACGCCGGCGGAAACGGTGACGCGGCCAAGAATTTCGCCGGTGGATTTCTTCTTCAATTGCTTCGACATCACCGCGCGGCGGATATTGTCCGCCACCGTCAGCGCCTGGCGCAGCGCGGTCTTCGGCAGCACCACCGCGAACTCCTCGCCGCCGTAGCGCGAGGCCATGTCCTGTCCCTTGATCGTCTGCTTGAGCGACATCGCAACAAGGCGCAGCACGTGGTCGCCGGTGAGATGGCCGTAATTGTCGTTGAACGATTTGAAGTGGTCGATATCGAGCATCAGCAGCGACAACGGTTCGCCGCTCCCGGCCGAGTCTTCCACGGCTGCTTTGATCGCCCGGTCGAAGTATTTGCGATTTCGCAGCGTGGTCAGGGGATCGGTCAGGCTTTCCGCGCGGATGGCTTCGAGGCTTTGCTGGAGGTTGCCGATCTCCTGCTTGGAGGCGATGAGCCGGGCTTCGAGGGCCTTGTTGGTTTCCTGCATTTCCCGTGTCGATGAAATCAGGCCGGTTACCACGGTCATGATCTTTTCGCGGTCGCTCGCGCCGGACAGTTGTTGCGATGCGCCGGCGAGGTTCTTGCCGAATGTCGCGGTCATGCCGAGCGCGTCGGTGATGAGGGTCATCACGTCGTCGACCTCGTTGATGAAGCGGTTACCAACCTTGTCGATGCGCTCCGAGGTCTGGGCCTGCGAGAGATAGGTTTCGTAGATCTGTTCGAGGTCGGTTTCGCTCAGCTTGCCGTTGCGTGCCAGCGTTTCATTGATGATCTTGTTGAGGGCGCTGTTGCAGCCGGCGGCGTAGACGTACCAGATCTCGTAGTTCCGGGGCATTGCTGTCTGTCGCAAGGACCTGATCTGTCCCAACGCGACCTCGGCGAGCGCCATGGAGCGTTCGTGTTCTTCCAGCAGCCCGATCACGTTCCGTGTCCCCAAGTCAGGCTTCTGCCTGCCTATCAATTAACTAAAAATATCGGAGACACGTTAAGGGACGAGAATGAATCAGCCGTAAACGGCCGATCACCGTCCGGTCACGAGAGGGACGCGGGGGATCGAAGCCCCCGCACATCATCCGCGCGCGCGGATGGGTCTGAGCAGAAATGCCGGAAGATGCGAGTGGTCGGCGGGTTCGGAGTGGTGATCGCGTGCCGCCACCGGAATCGGCGCCCGGCCGAACGAGGGCGTCTGTGGTGCGGCGATCTCGGCCACGTCCGGCTTGCGCGGCTTACTGGTCCGTCCGCTGCGCGCCCGCTGGCCGCCTTCGCGGCGCGGCTTGCGGCCATCCGATCCACGCTCGGTGCGGGGCGGGGCGTCCGACGGGGTGTTTTCCGCGCTGAGGACGGGGGCATTTTCAAGAGGAGTGATCGGCTGACCGATCAATTTCTCGATTGCGAGCAGCGACTTCTGGTCGGCAGGGCTGACGAGAGACACCGCCGCGCCGAGGCGTCCGGCGCGGCCGGTGCGGCCGATGCGATGGACGTAATCGTCGGGATGGTGGGGGACGTCGAAATTGAACACGTGGCTGACTTCGGGAATATCGAGGCCGCGTGCGGCAACATCGGATGCCACCAGAAGCGGCAGTTCGCCCTTGCGGAACTGGTCGAGCGCGGCGGTGCGGGCGCTCTGGTCCATGTCGCCATGCAGGGCGCAGACGCTGAAGCCGTGTTTCTGAAGCGATTTGTAAACCACAGCGACGTCGCGCTTGCGGTTGCAGAAGATGATCGCGTTCTTCAAATCCTTGGCGTTGCGCAACAACTGCCGCAGCATCTCGCGCTTTTCATGCGCCTCGCGGCCGACGCTGACCTGGGATTGGGTGACGGTGACTGCCGTGGTGGCAGGCTTGGACACTTCAACCTTGACCGGATTGTGCAGGAAGGTCTCGGTGATGCGCCGGATTTCCGGCGGCATCGTCGCGGTGAAGAACAGGGTCTGCCGCGTGAAAGGCACCAGCTTGCAGATGCGCTCGATGTCGGGGATGAAGCCCATGTCCAGCATGCGGTCGGCTTCGTCGATCACCAGCAGTTCGACGCCGGTGAGCAGCAATTTGCCGCGTTCGGTATGGTCGAGCAGGCGGCCCGGGGTCGCGATCAGCACGTCGACGCCGCGCGACAGCTTCATGTCCTGATCGCCGAACGATACGCCGCCGATCAGCAGTGCCACATTGAGTTTCTGGCCGGCGCCGTATTTGTCGAAATTCTCTTTGACCTGTGCCGCCAGTTCGCGGGTCGGCTCCAGGATCAGCGTGCGTGGCATCAGGGCGCGGGCGCGGCCCTTTTCCAGCAGCGTCAGCATCGGAAGCACGAACGCCGCCGTCTTGCCGGTGCCGGTCTGAGCGATGCCGAGAACGTCGCGGTGAGCGAGAACGTGGGGGATCGCCTGTTCTTGAATAGGGGTGGGAGTGGTGTAGCCGGTCGCCGCCACAGCGGCGAGAACCTTGTCGGACAGGCCGAGATTAGAAAAGGACATTGAGCCTCTAGTCGCGAAATCGCCGTTCGGACTCTTGAGAGTAGCTGTCGCGTTCACCCCGGAACGGCACGCTTTATGGGCACGGGGAGGGAAACATCGCCGACAGGCGGCAGGTCAAAAGAACGCTTGACGCTTCTGACCGCGTTGCAGCGGAACATAGGCCCGAAACCGCCAGAGTCAATGAATTTGAGGCCGAAAATGGTGAAAAAAGCTTAATCCGACAACGTCTTGGAGCTTTTGAGAAGACGAATGGCGGCTCTCGCTGCGCGCTGTCGGCCGGATTATTTTACCATATCGGCCGTAGACGACCGGGTAATGACCGATGCGGGCAGCGGGAAACCCGAACCAGACCGGGTAGGGCCGACTGGGCGCAGGGACAAGGCCGCGTCCCGCGTCTTTACGTGGCGCTAGACGTCCAGCAGGTCCTCGCTGGCGAATTCCGCCTTGTCGGAAATGAAGGCGAAGCGGGCTTCGGCCTTGGAGCCCATCAGTCGCTCGACGGAATCCGCCGTACCTTCGCGATCGTCGGGCAGCAGCACCACGCGCAGCATGGAGCGCTTAGCCGGGTCCATGGTGGTTTCCTTCAGCTGCGACGGCATCATCTCGCCGAGGCCCTTGAAGCGGCCGATCTCGACCTTGGCGTTGGCGTGGAATTCCTTTTTCAGGAGTTCGTCGCGATGCTTTTCGTCGCGGGCGTAGACCGTCTTCGAGCCGTGGGTGAGGCGGTAGAGCGGCGGCACGGCCAGATAGAGGTGGCCCTCGTCGATCAGGCGCGGCATCTGCCGGTAGAAGAAGGTGATCAGCAGCGAGGCGATGTGCGCGCCGTCCACGTCGGCGTCCGTCATGATGATGATGCGCGAATAGCGCAGGTCTTCCTCGCGGTACTGCGCCCCGGTGCCGGCGCCGATGGCCTGCATCAGATCACTGAGCTGCGCATTGGCGGTGAGCTTGTCCTTGGTCGCGGAGGCGACGTTGAGGATCTTGCCGCGCAGCGGCAGGATCGCCTGCGTCTTGCGGTCGCGCGCCTGCTTGGCGCTGCCGCCCGCCGAGTCGCCCTCGACGATGAACAGTTCGGAGCCCTCAGCGGCGGTGTTGGTGCAGTCCGCGAGCTTGCCGGGCAGCCGCAGTTTCTTCACAGCGGTCTTGCGCGAGACTTCCTTCTCGGCGCGGCGGCGCAGCCGCTCGTCGGCGCGCTCGATGATGAATTCGAGCAGCTTGCTGGCCTGCAACGGATTGCCGGTGAGCCAGTGGTCGAACGGGTCCTTGATGGCCTGTTCGACGATCTTCTGGGCTTCCGCGGTGGCGAGGCGGTCCTTGGTCTGGCCCTGGAATTCCGGCTCGCGCACGAACACCGACAGCATGGCGGCGGCGCCGACCATGACGTCCTCGGAGGTGATGGAGGCGGCTTTCTTGCCTTGCCCGATGCGCTCGGCATAGTCCTTGAGGCCGCGCAGCAGGGCGCTGCGGAAGCCGGCCTCATGGGTGCCGCCATCCGGCGTCGGCACCGTGTTGGTGTAGGACGACAGGAAGCCGTCGGCGTCCGCCGTCCACGCCACCGCCCATTCGCAGGCGCCGTGGGCGCCGTTGCGGCCGGAGCGGCCGGAAAAGACATCGGGATGCACCAGCGTGTCGGCATGGATCGCCGCGCCGAGATAGTCCTTCAGGCCGTCGGGGAAGTGAAAGGTGGCCTCGGCCGGCGTGTCCTCGAGGCCCTTGAGCAGTTCGGGGTCGCAACGCCAGCGGATTTCGACGCCGCCGAACAGATAGGCCTTGGAGCGCGCCATCTTGAACAGGCGCTGCGGTTTGAACGCGGCCTTGGCGCCGAAAATCTCGGTGTCGGGCTTGAAGCGGACGCTGGTGCCGCGCCGGTTGTGGACCCTGCCGAGGTCTTCGAGCTTGCCTTTCGGGACGCCGCGCTCGAACGTCATGCGATGGAGCTGCTGGTTGCGCGCGACCTCGACCACGAGCTGCGAGGACAGCGCGTTGACCACCGACACGCCGACGCCATGCAGGCCGCCCGAGGTCTCGTAGACCTTGGAGTCGAACTTGCCGCCGGCGTGCAGCGTGCACATGATGATTTCGAGGGCGGATTTTTTTGGAAATTTTGGATGCGGGTCCACTGGAATGCCGCGGCCGTTATCGACCACCGTGAGATAGCCGTCCGCGCCCAGATGCACCTCGATGAAGGTCGCGTGGCCCGCCAGCGCCTCGTCCATCGAGTTGTCGATGACTTCCGCGAACAGGTGATGCAACGCCTTCTCGTCGGTGCCGCCGATATACATGCCGGGGCGACGGCGTACCGGCTCCAGTCCTTCCAGCACCTCGATGTCGCGGGCGGTGTATCCCGCTTCCGCGCCCGACGGCCGGGCCGCCGATTTGGCAGCGGCGCGGGGCTTACGGTCGGAGGCGGCGAACAGGTCGCGCGCGGAGGCGCCCGCGGTAGCGGTTTTTGCAGTATTTTTCAATGGCTTCCGCATAAGTCTTAATCTTGATAGATCGTGATCGGATAGCGAATCGGAAGGCGTTACTATGCCACGCTTGTGGCGGTAAATGTGACGCAGCGCGCCGGGAACCAAAGTCTTGTGCTGGCGTGGTATGCGAGGCGGCCGGCCGCGACATCTCAGCGGGTTGGCGGGGCCGGGATCGGACATGGCATGACGTTTGAGGAAATGACGCGCGAAGTGGCGGAATTCGTCCGCCTTCATCATGTGTGGGCTGCGCCGGTGGTTTTTGCGCTCGCCTTTGCGGAGTCGCTGGCTTTCCTGTCGCTGTTCATCCCCGCCTGGGGCGTGCTGGTGTCCATCGGGGCCCTGATTGGCGTCAGCGGCATCAGTTTCTGGCCCGTCTGGATTGCGGGAGGGTTGGGGGCGGCGTGCGGCGACTGGCTGTCCTACTGGATCGGCGTCAGGTTCCATGACCGCATCGCCCACATATGGCCGATGTCCAGCTTTCCCGACATGCTGCCTCGCGCGGAGCGCTTCATGAAGCGCTGGGGCGTCCTCGGTGTTTTCATCGGCCGTTTCTCCGGACCGCTGCGCGCCACGGTGCCGCTGGTGGCCGGGATCGTTGAAATGGAATACTGGCGCTTTCAGTTCGCGAATTTTTCGTCGGCCTTCGTGTGGGCCGGCGTGCTCATGGCGCCCGGAATGTTCGGCGTCCGGATGTTGATGTGACGCGTTGAACCCTTAAATCCCGGAAGGACATCCGACATGGAATTGACCCGACGTGATGCGCTGGCCTGTGCGGCGGCCCTGTCCGTTGTACCGCTGTTGCCGTCCGTTCCCGTGAAAGCGGCAGCCCCGCTCGCCGGAAAACAGAACGCCAGCTTCTACCGCTACAAGGTCGGCGATGCCGAGGTGACGGTGATTTCCGACGGCGCCAACACGTTTCCGCTCAACGACGGTTTCGTGCTCAACGCCAAGAAGGACGAGGTCGGCAATGCGCTGGAGCGGGCGTTCCGGCCGCGCGACAAGATGACGATCTATTTCGGGCCGCTGGTCATCAACACCGGCGGCAAGCTGGTGGTGATCGACACCGGCAACGGACCGGGGGCGTTCGCGGCGAGCAAGGGCGCGGTCGGCCAGTTCGCGGCCAATCTGGCCGCGGCGGGGATCGATCCGAAGGCCGTGGATACGGTGGTGATCTCCCACTTCCATGGCGACCATGTGAACGGCCTCCTGACCGCCGACAACAAGCTCGCGTTTCCGAACGCGGAGGTGCTGGTGCCGGAGGTCGAATGGAAATTCTGGATGGACGACGGCGAGATGAGCCGGGCCTCCGGCGAACGCATGGCCGGTCTTTTCAAGAACAACCGCCGGGTGTTCGACGCCGGGCTGAACCGGAAGGTGACGCCCTACGCATGGGGCAAGGATGTCGCCCCGGGCCTGCTCGCGGTGGAATCCATCGGCCATACGCCGGGGCACACGTCTTACGTGCTGTCGTCCGGTTCGGACAGGGTCTTCATCCAGTCGGACGTGACCAACGATCCCGACCTGTTCGCGCTCAATCCCGGCTGGCACCTGATGTACGATCAGGACCCGGTGCAGGCGGAAGCCACCCGCCGCCGGATCTATGACATGATCGCGGCCGAGAAGATGCGGGTGCAGGGCTTCCATTACCCGTTCCCCGGGCTCGCCAATCTGGTGAAGGAGGGCGCCGGCTATCGCTGGATCCCGGCGCCGTGGAATCCAGTGATCTGAGCCTCACGGGGCGTCGCTTGACGGGAACCGGGCGCGGACCTATATCCGCGCCCATGACCGACGCATCCACCGCATTGTTTGCTCGCCGCCGTCGCCGCGCTGTCGCGGCAGGGATGGCTGATCGAGTCTGATCGTCGTCCATGCCGCCGGCTCACGGTCCCGCGGCATCTTGTTTCTCACGAAAACTTGCCGCAAGACCTGCTCCGGAAGCGTTCCTTGGAATTTGCACGGGTAGTAAGGACTTGATCATGGCTGAGAAGAAGAAAATCGGCATCCTTGGCGCTTCCGGCTACACCGGGGCCGAACTGGTTCGGCTGCTGCTGCGTCACCCCCGTGTCGAGATTGTGCTGCTCACCGCGGACCGGCGGGCCGGGCAGATGATGGGCGACGTGTTCCCGCAGTTTGCGCCGTACGATCTGCCGCGCCTCGTGGCCATCGACAGCGTCGACTGGCCGAACGCCAGTCTCGATCTGTTGTTCTGCGCGCTGCCGCACGCCACCACGCAGAAGGTGCTGAAGGACGTTTTCGCCAAGGCGCCCGGTATCAAGGTGGTCGACCTGTCGGCGGATTTCCGGCTGGAGGACGCCTCGGCCTACGCCAAATGGTACGGGCACGAGCATCACGCCCTCGAACTGCAGCAGAAAGCGGTCTACGGGCTGGTGGAGGTCTACCGGCGCGACATCCGCAAGGCGCGGTTGGTGGCCAATCCCGGCTGCTACACCACCTGCGCGCAGCTGCCGCTGGTTCCGCTGTTGAAAGCCAGAGCCATCGAGACCGACGAGATCGTGATCGACGCCAAGTCGGGCATGACGGGCGCGGGCCGTTCGGCAAAGGAGGAGATGCTGTTCTCCGAGGTGTCGGAAGGCTTCAATGCCTATGGCATCGGCCATCACCGGCATATGGCCGAACTCGATCAGGAGTTTTCCAAGGCTGCCGGCAAGGATGTCATGGTCTCGTTCACGCCGCATCTGGTGCCGATGAACCGCGGCATCTTCTCGACGATCTATGTGCGGGGACGGCGCGGCAAGACCGCCCAGGATTTCCACGACATCCTGGCCAAGCATTACGACAAGGAGCCGTTCGTCCATGTGCTGCCGTTCGGCAAGGCCCCGCAATCCCGGCACGTGCGCGGCTCGAACATGACGTTCATCGGCGTGGTCGCGGACCGTATTGCGGGGCGGGCCATCATCATCTCCACCCTCGACAACCTCACCAAGGGGGCGTCGGGGCAGGCGGTGCAGAACATGAACCTGGTGCTGGGACTGCCGGAAACCGCCGGTATCGACCAGCCGCCGATGTTTCCGTAAGCCGCGACACCAAATCCGCGATCGATATGAAAAGGGACGGCCGAGGCCGTCCCTTTTTTTGTTCGTGCGGCGGCGCCTACGGTCAAACGCGATCAGAGAATCCTGAAGATCGCCAGCGCCAGCATGGCCTGCGCCACGAAGCCGACGCTGAAGGTGAGGGTGCGCAGCACCGGCACGCCGATCGCATAGACGAAGACATGGGCAAGGCGCGTCCAGAAATAGATCGCGCAGGCCAGCACGGTCCACTTCGACGAATAGTCGATCGCGTTCAGGATCAGCACCAGCGGCGCGAACACCACCAGATTTTCCACGGCGTTGTCATGGGCGAACATCAGGCGGCTCGCCCATTCAGTCTGCGGCTTGTCATTGCGCGACGGGTTGGCCATCGCGCCCATGAGCCCACGCACCTGGCAGCGGTTCAACACGTAAGGCACCCACAGCAGGCCCGTCAGAATAACCGTCAGCGTCAGCCAGAATAATTCACGTGTCATGGGCATCTTCCTCCAGGCTCGCGATGCCCGCGGGATTGCGGGCGGACATTCCACCGCTCGATATCCGAGCCCGCGAGTCGGCGCGCGGGCACAGTCCGGATTCCTAAACGATTGCCGATGCACGGCCAATGACGCGGCCGCCGATTTCTGTGAACCGACGCTTTACGGCGGGTTTTGGCGACATGAAGGATTCCGGCTCCGTCGAGAGGGCGAAGCCATGGCGGGGAACAGGCGGGTCGGCGGGGAGCCTGCGTCAGGCCCTGACGCGGACGTAGCTTCCCGGCGCATCCTCCAGTGCTTTGAGTGGACCCTCGCCGGGAGTGCGGGCCGGGACCGTCTCG
Organism: Afipia sp.; assembly: GCA_017308495.1. Taxonomy (GTDB): domain Bacteria; phylum Pseudomonadota; class Alphaproteobacteria; order Rhizobiales; family Xanthobacteraceae; genus Afipia. The sequence goes on along the minus strand of JAFKES010000143.1, from coordinate 10,510 downwards.
GCGTCGATGGTCTCGAGCCAGCCCCGCCAATCCGGCCACCAGGAGCCTTTGTGTTCCTGCGCGCCTTTCATCCAGTCGGCGAGGTTGATGTCCTTGATCTGATCATTGGTCCAGTACTGATACTTTCCGAGCGACGGCGGATTGATGACGCCTGCGATATGGCCCGAACCTGCCAGTACGTATTTCACCGGCCCGCCGAAGAACTGCGAGCCGTAGAAAACGGACTCCGGGGGCGCGATGTGATCTTCGCGCGTCGCCAGATTGTAGACCGGCACCTTCACCTTCGACAGATCGAGCTGGGTGTTGTCGAGCACCATGGTGCCGGTCGACAGCCGGTTTTCGAGATAGCAGTTGCGCAGATAATAGGAATGGTTGGCGGCCGGCATGCGGGTCGCGTCGGAATTCCAGTGCAGCAGGTCGAACGCGGCCGGTTCCTTGCCCTTGAGGTAATTGCTGACCACGTAGGACCAGATCAGGTCGTTGGAGCGCAGCATGTTGAAGGCCATGGCCATCTTGCTGCCTTCGAGCACGCCGGCCTTCATCATGTCGCGTTCGAGATTGGAGATCTGCTCCGGATCGACGAAGACCAGAAGGTCGCCGGCGTTGGTGAAGTCCACCTGCGTCGCGAGGAAAGTTGCGGACGCCACCCGCACGCGGCGCTTCTCGGCGAGCCACGCCAGCGTGGTGGCGAGCATGGTGCCGCCGACGCAATAGCCCATGGTGTGGACCTTCATCTCGCCGGTGGCTTTCTCGATGGCGTCCATCGCCGCCAGCGGACCCTCGCGCATGTAGTCCTCGAACGTCTTGCCGCCGAGGCTCTTGTCGGGATTGACCCACGAGATGACAAAGACGGTGACGCCCTGATCGACACACCATTGAACGAAGGATTTCTGCCGGTTGAGATCGAGGATGTAGAACTTGTTGATCCACGGCGGCACGATCAGGAGCGGCGTGCGCAGCGCGGTCTCCGTCGTCGGCGTGTACTGAATGAGCTGCATGATCTCATTCTGATAGATCACCTTGCCCGGCGTCACCGCGAGGTCGCGGCCGATCTGAAGATCGGCGGCGGACTGGCGGATCTTGAGCGTGCCATGGCCGGCCTCGATATCCTCGGCGAGCATCTTCATGCCGCGCACGAGGTTGTCGCCGTTGCTCGATATGGTCTGGCGCAACACTTCCGGATTGGTCAGCACGAAGTTCGACGGCGACATGGCGTTGGTGATCTGCTGAACGTAGAACTCCGCCTTCTTGCGCGTATGCGGATCGAGCCCGTCGCTGTTCTTGACCAGGTCATTGGCGCATTGGGCGGTGAGCAGGTAAGCCTGCTTCACGAAATCGAAGAACTGGTTAGTCTTCCATTCCGCGTCCTGGAAACGCTTGTCGCGCGGAGCGGGCTCCACGGCGGGAGGCGCATCTTCACCGGCGAGCCGGCGCGACGCGCCGGTGAGCAGTTCGAGGTAGGCCTTGCCGAGTTTGGTCTGAAGCTGGGCGGCGCGCTCCGCATCCGAGAGCCAGTAGTTCGCAAGGGCCGTCATCGTCTTGATGACTTCGTTCATTTCTCCCGGCGGCTGGGTGTCGTTGCTGCCGAGGTAGGTTGCAAGCGCCTGGCCGCTGGACTGGAAAGCGCGCGCCAGATTGCTCGAAAAGGCCTCGGGGTTGAACGTGTTTGCATTGCCGGATGTGCCGGTCCCATTGTTTTGCAAAGCGTCACTCATCGCTACCCATCGCTAGACTATGCAGACGTTGACTTCAACATCGCGGTGAAGATTCGACCATTCCCACTATCATCATGACACAGTTCAGAATGCCGCGGTGATTTCGATGTGCTGCGCTGCGACATTGGTTAAACGGCCCTCATGGTTTCAGTTAAACCGTTGTCACATTGGAGCCGCATCAGCGGTGTTGATCCGTTGGTCGGGAATTAACGACTTCAGACCATGGTCGCCTTGCAACTGAGATTCGCGCCGAGCAGGAATGAGGCCGTTTCGGAATCTTGTCCGAGAGGTGTGTGTATTTGACGCAACGTGGACTTTATTTTGTAGTGCGGTTGTTGGCTCTGGCCGGTCCGGCGTTGCTGGGTGCGGCGCTGGGCGGCTGTGCGTCATCGTCGTCGCCGCTGGCCGGTATACCTGTGGTCGGTCCTTCCCCCAACGCGCCGCCGCCGCCGGCGTCTCCCGGACAGTATCTGCCGGTTCACGACATCCCGCCGCCGCGCGATGCGACCGTGCTCGATCCGGCGGCCCGCGACAGGCTGGAAAAGGAATTGCTCGCCGCCCGCGACCGGCAGGTGTCAGGGGCCAAGGCGGCCCAGCGCCGCAGCGGCGGCGGCAACTGAGTTTGTCCGGATTTGTCCGCCCCACGGTGGCCGCAACGTCCGTTTGGTGCTAAAAAGACCACGATTCACCCGCAAAAGCGCACTTTCCGTCAGAGGGGACGCCCGCATTGCGTGGAATCCTCAATATCCGCTGAGATATCGCGCGTTCTGGCTGCGGAACCGGATTCCACTCCGGCCCGAAACGCGCTACTGAACCTGCATCATGGCCGGCCCAATGGCCGGCCTTCCGGAGCCCGACCCATGGAAGAGTTTTATCGTATCCGCCGTTTGCCGCCGTATGTGTTCGAACAGGTCAATCGAGCCAAGGCAGCCGCGCGGAACGCCGGGGCCGACATCATCGACATGGGCATGGGCAATCCGGATCTGCCGACGCCGCCGCACGTCATCGAGAAGCTGCGGGAGACCCTCGGCAAGCCTCGGACCGACCGCTATTCGGCCTCGAAGGGCATTCCGGGCCTCCGCCGGGCCCAGGCGGCTTATTACCAGCGCCGCTTCGGCGTGAAGCTCAATCCGGAAACCCAGGTCGTCGCCACGCTCGGCTCCAAGGAGGGCTTCGCCAACGTCGCGCAGGCGATCACCGCGCCCGGCGACGTGGTGCTGGTGCCGAACCCGAGCTATCCGATCCACGCCTTCGGTTTCCTGATGGCGGGCGGGGTCGTCCGCTCGGTGCCGGCGGAGCCCACGCCGCAGCTTTTCGAGGCGCTGGAGCGGGCGATCATCCATTCGATCCCCAAGCCGATCGCCATGATCGCGTGCTATCCGTCGAACCCGACGTCCTATGTCGCTTCGCTGGATTTTTACAAGGACCTCGTGGCTTTCGCGAAGAAGCACGAGATTTTCATCCTGTCCGATCTCGCGTATGCGGAACTCTATTTCGACGGCAACCCGCCGCCATCTGTGCTGCAGGTGCCGGGCGCCATCGACGTGACCGTGGAGTTCACCTCCATGTCGAAGACGTTTTCGATGGCCGGATGGCGCATGGGCTTCGCCGTCGGCAACGAGCGCATCATCGCCGCGCTGACCCGGGTGAAATCCTATCTCGACTACGGCGCGTTCACCCCGGTGCAGGTGGCGGCGGTGGCTGCGTTGACCGGCCCGCAGGACTGCATCCAGGAAGTGCGCGACACCTACCGCAAGCGCCGCGACACGCTGGTGGAAGCGTTCGGCCGCGCCGGCTGGGACATTCCGCCGCCGGCTGCCTCGATGTTCGCCTGGGCGCCGCTGCCGGAGAAGTTCCGGGATATCGGCAGCATGCAGTTCGCCACGCTGATGGTCGAGAAGTCCGGCGTCGTGGTGTCGCCCGGCGTCGCCTTCGGCGAGCATGGCGAGGGCTATGTCCGTATTGCCATGGTGGAAAACGAGCAGCGCATCCGGCAGGCCGCGCGCAACATCCGACGCTTCCTTGAAAGTGGCGTTGAATCGTTGCACAACGTGGTTCCGCTCGCCACCCGGCGCTAATCTTCCCGGCAGGTCTTAATCGTATGGTCGCACCCCTGAAAGTGGGTATCGCGGGCCTCGGCACCGTTGGAGCCGAGGTGGTCCGCCTGATCGAGAGCCAGAGCCGCGCCCTGTCGGCGCGTTGTGGCCGCGGCATTCGCGTGGTCGCCGTCTCGGCGCGCTCGAAAGCCAAGAAGCGCAGCGTCGATCTGCGTGGCATCGAGTGGGCCAAAAGCCCGCTGGCGCTGGCGAGCGATCCGCGGATCGACTGTTTCGTCGAACTGATGGGCGGGGTTGGCGAGCCGGCACTGTCCGCCATCGAGGCGGCCCTGAAGAGCGGCAAGTCCGTGGTGACGGCGAACAAGGCGCTGGTCGCCAGGCACGGTTCGCGGCTCGCGGCGCTGGCCGAGAAACACGGCGGCGCCCTGAACTACGAGGCGGCGGTGGGCGCGGCGATCCCCGTCATCAAGACGCTGCGCGAGGGGCTGGCCGGCACCGGCATCAACCGCGTCTACGGAATCCTCAACGGCACCTGCAACTACATCCTGACCCGGATGGAGCGCGAGGGCCTGTCCTTCGCCGAGTGCCTGAAGGATGCGCAGCGGCTCGGCTATGCCGAGGCCAATCCGTCGTTCGACGTGGACGGCCACGACACCGCGCAGAAGCTCGCCATCCTCGCCAGCCTCGCGTTCGGCACCAAGGTCAACCAGAGCGCGGTCTATGTCGAAGGCATCTCGTCGATCGCGCCGGAAGACCTGCGCGCCGCCGAGGAACTCGGCTATCGCGTCAAGCTGCTCGGCGTCGCGGTGCGCACGGATTCCGGCATCGAGCAGCGGGTGCATCCGACCATGGTGCCGCGCTCCTCATCCATTGCCCAGGTGATGGACGTGACCAACGCCGTCACCATCGACGGCGAGGGCATTCCGCCGATCACGCTGGTGGGGCCGGGCGCCGGTGGCGCAGCCACGGCGTCGGCGGTGCTCGCCGATATCGCTGACGTGGCGCGGGGCATTCGCGCATTGCCGTTCGGCCGTCCGGTGGCGAAACTCAAGGCCACCGTCAAGGCGCCGATGAAGCGGCACGAGGGCGGCTACTATATCCGCCTGATGGCGCGTGATCTCGCGGGCACCGCCGCGACCATTGCCACGCGCCTCGCCGAGCAGAAGATCTCCATCGAGTCGATCGTGCAGCGCCATCCGGATGGCACGGTTGACCTGTCGACCGCGCGCGGCAAGGCGTCGCCGGTGCCGGTCATCCTGATCACTTATGCAACCTCTGAAGATGCCGTGCGCCGCGCTTTGCACGCCGTGCAGCAGGACCGGGTGATTACCGGCCGGCCGCAGGTCATCCGCATCGAAAAGAACTGATTGAGCACCGGCCCGCCGGGCCGGCCACTTTACGCCGCTGTTTTGGGAGCTAACCGATGTCCGTTACGATTTCCGTTCCGCCGCAACTCCTGCTGGAACGCATTCTCACGCTTGAAATCGTTCGCGTGACCGAGCGCGCCGCCGTATCCGCCGCGCGCCTGCGCGGCCACGGCAACGAGAAGGCGGCGGATCAGGCGGCGGTGGACGCCATGCGGCGCGAACTGAACAAGATTCCGATCCAGGGCACCGTGGTGATCGGCGAGGGCGAGCGCGACGAAGCGCCGATGCTGTTCATCGGCGAGAAGGTCGGCTCCGACGCCGGTCCCGAAGTCGATATCGCCGTCGATCCGCTCGAAGGCACCACGCTGTGCGCCAAGGCCATGCCGGGCGCGATCGCCACCATGGCGATGGCCGAAGGCGGCACGCTGCTGAACGCGCCGGACGTCTATATGCAGAAGATCGCGGTCGGCCCGGGCTATCCCAAGCATGTCGTCGATCTCGACGCTCCGCCGGCCGAAAACATCAAGCGTCTGGCCCGCGCCAAGGACGTGCATCCCTCCGCGATCACCGCGCTGGTGCTTGACCGTCCGCGCCATGCCGACATCATCAACGCCATCCGCAGCACGGGCGCGGCCGTCCGCCTCATCACCGACGGCGACGTCGCCGGCGTGATCCACACGGCGGATTCGGACAACACCGGCGTCGATATCTATATCGGCACCGGCGGCGCGCCCGAAGGCGTGCTGGCGGCGGCCGCGCTGCGCTGCATCGGCGGCCAGATGCAGTGCCGCCTCATTCTCGATACCGACGAGAAGCGTGAACGCGCCACCAAGATGGGCATCACCGATCACAACATGATCTATGGCATCGAGGACATGGTGCGCGGCGACTGCCTGTTCTCGGCCACCGGCGTGACCGACGGCTCGCTGTTGTCCGGTGTCAAGTTCCGCAAGCATGTGATCGAGACCGAGACCGTGGTGATGCGCTCCGTCACCGGCACCGTGCGCATGATCAAGGCCGAGCACCGCCAGTTCGAAAAATTCCACCTCGACTGAGCGGGAGGGCTCCATGACCGAGCGCGTTGTCATCCGGCCGGTTCGCGCGGATGAGCGCGCGGCGTGGGAGCCGTTGTGGGCGGGCTATCTCGCATTCTACAAGGCGACGATTCCGGCGGCGACGACGGATGTGACATGGCGGCGGCTGCACGATGACGCCGAGCCGATGCATGTCCTCGGCGCGTATGTGGACGACAGGCTGACCGGCATCGTCCACTATCTCTATCACCGCTCCACGTGGACGGTCGGCGATTACTGCTATCTCCAGGACCTTTTCGTCAGCAAGGACGCGCGCGGCCATGGCCTCGGGCGCAGGCTGATCGAGGCGGTTTACGACCAAGCGAAAGCTGCGGGCGCGAGCCGGGTACACTGGCTGACGCAGTTCGAGAATGCGCGCGCGCAAATTCTTTACGATGAGGTCGCGCAGCGTTCCGGCTTCATGCAGTACCGCAAGATTTTCTGAGAGGCGCCGATGGCCGAACTGAAGGCACTCCTGTTCGACGTGTTCGGAACCGTGGTCGACTGGCGCTCCAGCCTGATCGACGACTTCACCGCGTGGGGTGATGCGAAGGGTGTCAGGGGCGACTGGGCGGCGCTGGTCGATGCGTGGCGCGGCGCGTACATGCCCTCCATGGACGAGGTGCGCCGGCATCCCGAGCGCGGTTTCGTCATCCTCGACGATCTGCAGCGGCAATCCGTCGAGCCGCTGGCGGCAAGGCTCGGCATTACCGGGCTGACGGCGGCGGACTTCGATTATCTGACGCGTGGCTGGCATCGCCTGCATCCGTGGCCCGACAGCGTGGGCGGCCTGACGCGGCTCAAGAGCCGGTTCATCATCAGCCCGCTGTCCAACGGCAACGTCGCACTGTTGACCAACATGGCCAAGTTCGCCGGCTTGCCGTGGGACGTGATCCTGAGCGCCGAGATTTTCCGGCACTACAAGCCGGACCCGGAGACCTATCTCGGGGCGGCGAAGATTCTCGGCCTCGCGCCGGAGCAGGTGATGCTGGTGGCGGCCCACAACAACGATCTGGCGGCGGCGCAGACCTGCGGCCTGAAAACCGCGTTCGTGCCGCGCGTCACCGAATACGGCCCGTTGCAGACCCGCGATTTCAAGGCTGAAGGTAACTGGGACTATGTCGTCAGCGACTTCGATGATCTCGCCGGCCGGCTTGGCTGCTGATTGCGCACCGGGACTTCGTGCTTATCTGCGGAAGGCATCATGACGATTCCTGCATCCGCATTGCCGGTTGAAACGCCGCCCGCCTTTCTCGGCGTGGCGCGCTCGCAGCGCCATCAGGTGCCGGAAATGCTGGCGCGGATCATCGCCGGCCGCGGCATCGACATCGAGGCCGTGGACGATTTTCTCGATCCGACCATCCGCAAGCTGCTGCCCGACCCGCTCACCGTGACGGACATGGAAGCCGCCGCCAAGCGCATTGCGGATGCGGCCACGCGCGGCGAGAAGGTCGCCGTGTTCGGGGATTACGATGTCGATGGCGCGACCTCGGCGGCGCTGCTGACGTGGCACCTGCGCCATTGCGGGCTCGATCCGCTGATCCACATTCCGGATCGTATCTTCGAGGGGTACGGGCCCAATGTTGAAGCCGTGCGCGGGCTCGCCGCACGCGGCGCGACGCTGCTGGTCACCGTCGATTGCGGCACCACCAGCATCGAGGCGCTGGCCGAGGCCAAGCGTCTCGGCATGGACGTGGTGGTGATCGATCATCACCAGTGCGGCGATCAGTTGCCTGTGGTGGAAGCGCTGGTCAATCCCAACCGGCCCGACGATCTGTCCGGTCTCGGCCATCTGGCGGCGGTCGGGCTGGTGTTCGTCACGCTGGTGGCGGTCAACCGCGAACTGCGCGCGCGTGGCTTCTGGTCGGAGGTGAAGCCGGAGCCCAATCTGCTGGATGCGCTTCATCACGTCGCGCTCGGCACCGTGGCCGATGTCGCGCCGCTGATCGGTCTCAACCGCGCCTTCGTGGCCAAGGGGCTGATCGCGCTGCGCCGCCGCGACCATGTCGGCCACACCGCCCTGATGGATGTCGCGCGCTTGTCGGGGCCGCCGGAGGCATGGCATCTCGGCTTCGCGCTGGGGCCGCGCATCAATGCCGGCGGCCGCATCGGGCGCGCCGATCTCGGCGTGCGTTTGCTGCTGGAGGGAGATATCTCGGAAGCGGCGCGCATCGCCGCCGAGCTCGACCGTCTCAACACCGAGCGACGCGCCATCGAGCAGATGGCGGAAGCCCAGGCCGAGGCCGAGGCGCTGGCCTCTCTCGGGCTCGACGACAAGGGCGCGGTAATCGTTACCGCGTCCGAGGGCTGGCATCCCGGCGTGGTGGGTCTGGTCGCCTCGCGCCTGAAGGAGAAGTTCGCGCGCCCCGCTTTCGCCATCGCGCTGGAGCCGGGCGGCACCGGCACGGGATCGGGCCGCTCCATCGCCGGTGTCGATCTCGGCAAGGTCGTGCGCGAGGCGGTCCAGGAAGGCATTCTGCTCAAGGGCGGCGGCCACGCCATGGCGGCGGGCATCACCTTGAAGAAGGAGCGGCTGGCGGAATTTCGCGCCTTCGTCGAAGCCGCGCTCGCGGCCTCTGTCGCGGAGGCGCGCCACGTCAACGAACTCCTGATCGACGGCGCGGTCAGCGCGCGCGCGGTGACGACGGATTTCGCCGCCACCCTCAATCGCGCCGGGCCGTTCGGCGCCGGCAACCCGGAGCCGCTGATCGCGCTGCCGTCGCATCAACTGGTCTATGCCGACGAGGTGGGGCAGGCGCATCTGCGGCTGCGGTTCAAATCGGGCGACGGCGCGTTCGTCAACGCCATCGCGTTTCGGTCTGTCGGGCAAAAGCTTGGCAACGCGCTGACTGAGAACCGCGGCCAGCTTCTGCATGTCGCCGGCTCGCTCGCGGTCGACCGCTGGCAGGGCACCGAGCGGGTGCAGTTGCGCGTTAACGACGTGGCGGTGCCGGATCAGGGGCCGGCGGTGATCCGCTAAGTCGTGACATCAGCTAAATTGAATGCTGATGTCTTCAAGAGGAATGCCCACAACTGTGGTGGTCCATCGTTCGCCGGGTTTGACCGGCATCGCAAGCGTCAACGTGCCCGTTGAGATCACGTCACCCGCGCGCAGAGGCGGATTATCTCGATCATCAGCCAATAATTTGACCAGATGGCCCAGTGCTTTGAGCGGACTATCGAGCACGAGCGAACCACTGCCACGTTGCACGGGCTTGCCATCGCAAAAGAGCTCCACCTCAAAGCTGGAGAGCTCTCGTTGCCACTCGCTCTTGCGCGGCGCCATGTCGTGATGCTTTCCAACAAGCAAAGCTCCATGGACGCCGTTGGCTGCGACCGTGTCTACAGCCGAGAATTTCCAGTCAGGAAAGATCGATTGCACGATCTCGTATCCGAGCGCGATCCACTCGATGCAATCGAGCAGGGCACTGTCATCCATGGCAGGCGTTGGCGCGGCTCCCAAACCAAACATGATTTCAGGTTCGATCCGGGGTTCGCAGAACTCGTTCAAAGCCATCACCGGCATGTCTGCGAGTTCATGTGTTGTGTGGCTGGTCGTGTAGCCCCACACGGGTGATGTGACGCCAAACACTTTCCACATTTGGCGGTTTGTAAAACCGATCTTTCGGCCGGTGATTGTCTCGCCACGGGATTCAAAGGCGGCACGCAGAAGCGGCGTGACACGATAGGCTTGCGCTAGGGTCAGTCCGTCAGGTCGGGAGGAAAAAGTTGGAATTTGCGCATGATTGGAGAGAGAAGCCAGAACTTCTCTTGCGATCGCCTCGATATTCGCATGTGTTACCATTCAGGCAGCTTACACTGAAATCCCGATAGCCGGATGCGATAATTCACGATCCCTGCCGCAGCCGCGCCAGCACCTTCAATCCGGGATAGCCGTCGGCGGGCGTGAGCCCGGCGCGGCTCTGGAAATCCCGCACCGCCTGCATGGTGTCGTTGCCGACGCGGCCATCGGTGCCGCCGGTGTCGAAGCCCGCTTTGGTGAGGCGGGTCTGCAGCTCCTGCAATTCCGCCAGCATCAATGCGCGCTCCGAGCCGGGGAAGGGTTGCACGAACGGCCCGCCGCCGAGAATGCGGTCGCCGAGATGGACGATGGCAAGGGCGTAGTTCATCGAGGGATTGTAGCTGCGTACCGCGTAGAAATTCGGCCCGAGCAGGAACGAGGGCCCGCCCGCCACCGGCGTCCACAGCTGGGCTCTGTCGCCGGGGCGCGGGAACGGCTGCCCGTCCGCGCGGGTCACGCCCGCCGCTGCCCATCGCTCATAGCTCTGGGGCGGGCT
>JAFKES010000142.1 GCA_017308495.1 Afipia sp. | reverse complement strand
GCTCCTGCTCCTGCGTCATCCAGTCCATCGTCGCGGCACCTTCGTGCACTTCGCCGATTTTGTGGCTCTTGCCGGTGTAATAGAGGATGCGCTCAGTCGTCGTCGTCTTGCCGGCGTCGATGTGCGCCATGATACCGAAATTACGGTAACCCTCGATGGCATGTTGGCGGGGCATGGGAGATGTCCTTGAGTTCGGTTGTCGCCGTTACCAGCGATAGTGCGAGAAGGCGCGGTTGGCTTCCGCCATCTTGTGCACGTCTTCTCGCTTCTTGACCGCGTTGCCCCGGTTGTTCGACGCGTCGAGCAGCTCCGCGGAGAGGCGCTCGGTCATGGTCTTTTCGTTGCGGCCGCGCGCGGCCGCGATGATCCAGCGGATGCCCAGCGCCTGACGGCGGGTCGAGCGCACTTCCACCGGCACCTGATAGGTCGCGCCGCCGACGCGGCGGGAACGAACCTCGATGGTCGGCATCACATTGTCGAGCGCCTGCTCGAACACCGTGATCGGGCTCTGCTTGGTCTTGGCCTCGATGGTGCCCAGCGCGCCATACACGATGTTCTCGGCGGCGGACTTCTTGCCGTCGTACATGATCGAGTTCATGAACTTCGTGATGACGATGCTCCCGAACTTCGGATCCGGGTTCACTTCACGCTTTTCTGCGGAATGGCGACGCGACATCTTGAATGCTCCCGCTTACTTCGGACGCTTCGCGCCGTACTTCGAACGGCGCTGCTTGCGGTTCTTGACGCCCTGGGTATCGAGGACGCCGCGGAGGATGTGGTAGCGCACGCCCGGCAAATCCTTGACGCGGCCGCCGCGGATCATGACCACCGAGTGCTCCTGAAGGTTGTGGCCTTCACCCGGAATGTAGCCGATGACCTCGAAGCCGTTGGTCAGGCGCACCTTGGCGACCTTGCGAAGCGCCGAGTTCGGCTTCTTCGGCGTGGTCGTATAGACGCGCGTGCAAACGCCGCGCTTCTGCGGCGACTGCTGCAGCGCTGGCACCTTCTTGCGCGACTTCTGCGCTTCGCGCGGATTTGCGATCAGCTGGTTGATCGTCGGCATCGTTCGCCTTCACCCTTGTTCACGCGACGCCTCATCGGCCCCGCAAATTCGTTCGGGGCCACTGCCCCACTCTCTTCACCCCGGCACCTCGTTCCGCCCTGCGCAGCCATTGGCGCAAAACGAAATCGCGCCAACCATTCATCGCTGAATGGGAAGCGCTTTGACGCCACAGAGGATCACGGCCTGAAGAACCGCCGCGATCATGCATCCGAGACTGAACCGAAGGCCTGCGCCCGAAAGCACGGTTGCCCGCGAGATCAATAATGTCCTGGCATTGCCTGGCTAGTGCCGACAGCGTTTGAGCGTCATCCGTCGAGGTTGGTGCCGATCCGCCTTGAGGAAGGCGAGAAAGGTGATCCGTTCCGACGCAGGGAAGCTCACCGCCTGTCGTGAAGTGGCCGGGTTTTATAAGCCATGCCATGCCAAGTCAAGACAAAAGGCGATGTCAAAAGTGCAAGTGGCAGAGCCACTTCTGGCATGGACGGCGGCCCCCCGGTGTAGCCGTCGAGGTCGCCCGAAGCGAATCTTTGCAGTGCGGGATACCGGTTGATTCCGTCGTCCGAACGACCATCCGGCGCAGCCTACCCCCGACACAGCAGTCCCGCTCCGCACGTTCAAAACCCGCCCGGTCAATGCCAATTCGCAGAAAATACAATGTATATCAATATCTTGAGCAGATATCCTGACGTGCCGGGAGAGCCGCGATCCTACAGCCGGACGATAAAGGCGCTGACGCCAAGCCGCTTCTTGACCAGAGCATAGAGGCAGGCGTTGCCGCCGAGCATGGCGATATAGGTCGCCATCGCCGCCCCGATGATTCCCAGCGTCGGGATCAGGACCAGGTTGAGGACGATGCTGACCACCGCGGCCCCGGCATAGACCCGCATGGTGTCGCGGTGATGTCCGGTGACGTTGAGCAGATATTCCACCGGCCCGGTGGCCGACCGCAGTACGAGCCCGGCGAGCACCACCAGCATGGTCGGATAGCCGGTTTTGAAGTCGGCGCCGAACAGCCCGAGGATATAGGGTCCGAGAATGGCCAGCCCGGCCGCCGCCAGCAGCGAGGGCCAGAACATCATCTGGATCACCTCGGTCACGAACTTCTGCAGGTCCTGCCGCGTTCCGGTGGAGTGGATCTCCGCGAATTTCGGCACCGCGAACGCCATCATCGAGAACGACACAAACGCCACCAGCCCGCCGCTGCGGATCGCGGCGAAATAGATCGCCACGCTGTGCGGATCGAGCAGCCGTCCGATCATCAGCACGTCGGTGTTGTCCAGCAACATCCGAAAGCCGTCGATCATCAGGAAGCTGAGCGAGATCGTGAACCAGTGCGAGGTGTGGAACGCCGGCCTCACCTTTGCCAGATGCGGCCGAATGCCGGCCAGGACAAGCGCCCCCTGCACCAGCGCAGCGACGGCGCAGGCGGCCGTCAGCGCCCACACCGCGCTGACCGCGTCGGCAGATCCATGCAGCCACACCACCCCGCCGACGCCGCCCATGATCAGCAGCGGCCGCAGGATGAAGCCGGGAATATAGGCGATGTTGACCCAGCCGAACGAACGCGCCGTGGCTTCGAGCTGGTTCAGCAGCGTCCAGATCGGCACGCACAGCAGACCGACCAGCACAGGCGTATAATAGAATGACTCGATATGGTCGCGGAATGCGACCACGAGCCCGGCGCAGCCCAGCGCGCCGACGATGCTGAGCGCCAGCACCGCGCCATGGCTTTGCCTGACGAACCCCGACAGGCGCGACAGCTTCCTGCGCACCAGATAGCTCGGCACGAAGCGTAGCGCCGACGAATTGAGACCAAAGGAGAAAGCGAGCCCGAGCAGCGTGACGATCACCAGCACGTAGGCATAGATGCCGAAATCGTGGGGCCCGAGCCAGCGCGCCAGAAACACCATGGAGGCGTAGGTGAGCCCGGCCCCCGCAAGGCGGATCGCCATCACCTGCGAGGCACGCGTCAACACCTCGACGAGATTGCCCCGCCGCGCCAGCACCTTTCGCACAAGGCCCTGAACCCCTGTCGATGCAGGCTTCAGCGATGCGTCGATCGGGCTCATCGAGGCTTCCGCGCCTTCCTGTTGTGGCGGCGGCTCCCGGCCGTCCCCTTCAAAAGGGATTTACGCCGCCATGTCTTGTCAAAGCTCTAAGATCCGCTCGGGCTTGACCCGGCCCCGGACGTAGTCGGCCATCGCGAGAAGATTGCCCCGCAGCCGCCCGCGCCGGTCCACGAACGGCTCCGGACGGATCGAGCGGACCAGGTTGGCGGCGAAGTTCCGGGCAGCGAGCTTGGCGAGGTGGGCTTTCGGCACGGTTCCCTTGCGGCCGAGATAGATCGCGTTGGCGATCTGGGAGTAACCGATGGTGACGCCCCGCCCGCGCCCCTGCTTGTGGCCGAGATGAACGCCCCACAGCCCTTCCACCCGCACAACACGGCCGCGCTTTTCGACCTGACTGCGGAAATCGGCGTCCTCAAGCCACGCATAGAGCGGAAGCCGCTCGTCGAAGGTGATGCCTTCCAGCGCTGAGGCGCGGAACGCCATGTTGCAACCCATGTTGCCGCCGTAGTTCAGCCCGTCGAGAATCCGGACAGCACCGTCGGGATGGGCGTCATGGGCGCGAACGCTGGCGCACGCGTCGTCGAGGCCGATGCCCGCGGTCGTCGTCCCATCGGCGAGAACGATCCCCGTCAGGCCAGCGATATCCGGATGGGCCGCGAACACCGCCTCCATGCGCTCGATCCAGAACCGCGACGGCACGAAATCGTCGTCGAAGAACACGATGCTGGAGAAGCGCGAGCCGGCCAGCGCCAGCCCGTCGTTACGTTGCGAACTGGAGCCTTCGCGCCCGACCACCGCTGTCAGGTTGGTCCGGGTCTGATCGAGGCGCGCGATATCGGCTGACGACGTTCCGATGACGAAAACATGTGCGGGAGTCTTCGTCTGCCCATCGAGCTGTTCGACCAGCGCGTTGACGATGTCGGGACGCCCCCGTGTCGAGACGATAACCGCCGTCCCGCAAGGCGCAGCCTCGACCGGCGTGACATCCTTCGGCTGGACCAAAATACTGCGCGCCTTGACCTGGGCTGGCTCAAACTGAAGCATGCGTCATCCACTCAAACCGGCGCAGGGCGGCGCCAATGGCTATCGGTCGGACGCGCCGAAAAAAAGCGTCGTTCCGGCGCAACAGGCCTTGGCGTCTCCAGATACCGCCACACAAATCTTAATATCTCTGCAATCGGTTCCACGAATGACCGCCTGCGACATCCGGTTGTGCAGGCGTCATGCCAGCGCGGCTGTATGGAAATGAAACAGCCGGCACTTCGAGTCCGCGCCGCCGTCGGGCGATCGGACATTCACCGATCATTAACCATCAACGCCGGCCACCTGTTCGGACCGGATCGCGCGGATGAGACGAGCGCGAATTACTCGTCGTCATCATCGTCATCGTCATCATCCTCCGCAGGATGATGCGACTGGTGAAGCTGGTCGTCCCACAGCTTGCGGTACATGCCATTGGCGGCGAGCAGTTCGGCATGCGAGCCGCGCTCGATGGCCCGGCCGTTGCTGATGACGATGATCTCGTCCATGTCGACCACCGAGGTCAGGCGGTGGGTCGAGAACAGCATGGTGCGGCCCTTGGCGACCTTGAACAGCGTGCGATTGATCGCGGCTTCCGTTGTCTGGTCGAGGGCTGAGGTCGCCTCGTCGAGCAACAGCACCGACGGATTGCGGACGATGGCGCGCGCGATGGCGATGCGCTGGCGCTGCCCGCCCGACAGCGTGTCGCCGCGCTCGCCGACCACCGTGTCGTATTTTTGCGGCAGCGTCATGATGTAGCGATGAATCTCGGCCTTCCTCGCCGCGTCCTCCACCTCGGCGTCGGTCGCGCCTTCCTTGCCGAGCCGGATGTTTTCGCGGATCGACATGTTGAACAGCATGTTTTCCTGAAACACCACCGCCATATGCCGCCGCAGCGAGTCACGGGTGACCTTGCGGATATCGACGCCGTCGATGGTCACCCTGCCCTCCTCCGGCGAATAGAGTCGCAGGATGAGGTTGAGCAGCGTGCTCTTGCCGGAGCCGCTCGGCCCGACGATGGCAATGTGCTTGCCGACCCCGATCTTGAGCGTGAGCCCGTCGAGAATGGTGGTGTCGCTGCCCTCGTAGCGGAATACGACGCGGTCGAAGGTGATGTTGTCGGTGACCGACGGCAGGTCCGGCGCGCCGGGGCGGTCGCCGCCGTGGGTCGGCTCCTCCAGTAGGTCCTGCATGTGGCGCACCGCGGCGGACGCGGTGATCGCCACCGGGATGAAGTGCATGAGGTGGGCGATATTGTAGGAAATTTCCCAGAACGCGCTCTCGAAAGTGACGAAGGTGCCGATCGAGATCTTGCCGATGGTGGCGAGATAGGCGCCGATCGCCAGCACCACGAGATGGAGCAGCAGCACCGAGATAGTGACCGTGCGCTCGACCATGGTCGAAAGGAACGTCGCGTCCGCCATCGAGCGGCGCGCGGCGAGGTTGCGGAAATTGAACCAGCCAAACGCCTTGCGCTGCAGGACGAAGGCCTTCACCACCATCTGCGCCGCGACATTCTCCTGCACCACGCCGAGGATGGCGGCCTCGTTGACCTTCTGCTCATAGTTCGCCTGCACCGCCTTCGGCGTCAGGATGCGCGGCCCGATCAGCGTGATCGGGAAGATCAGCAGGGCCACCGCCGCGAGCTGCCAGTTCAGCCAGATCATCAGGCCGATGCCGGCGAGCAACTCCAGAAACGGCAGAATCGCGCCGTTGGCGACATGCTTCACCGAGGATTCGTAGCCGGCCATGTCCACCGAGAACCGCGACAGGATCTCGCCGCGCTTGGTGCGGCCGAAAAACGCCGCCGGCAGGTTCTGGACATGCTCGAACAGCCGGGAGCGGATGTCGGAAATCACCGCCGCCGACAGCCGCGCGTCCCAGCGCTCGTACCACACGGCGACGATCGAGGTGATGATGCCGGCGGCAGCCAGCACCGAAAGGATGGTGTAGAGCGCCTGGAAATCCTCCTCGCCGAGCGCGTCGTCGATCAGGTATTTCAGGCTGAGCGGCATGATGACGTTGAACAACGTCTCGATGAAAAGGCCGATGCCGACAAAGGCCACCCAGGTCTTGTACTGACGCAACTGCGGCCAGGTGAAGCGCCAGATGGTGGCGAAAGCGCCCGCCGCCTCGCTCGCCGTATAAGCGACGAGTTCCTCGTCATCCTCGTCGTCGTCGAGGTCGTCGAGGTCCGGCGACGCGGGCAACTCGGCCTGCGCGGCCGCCAGTTGCGCGGCCTCGTCGTCGAGCGGCGTCGCCGGCGCGGCCTTGTCGGAATCCGGAGTAGTCGGCATGAAAAAACCGTCGCTGCACGGCCATGCGGGCCGCAATCGCTTGCCGCAGGCGGCCGGGCCGGCCCCTGCACAACATTACACGCGCTTAATCGTCGTCGGAAATCTTGTCAAAGAAGGAATAGCGCAGGCTGTCGGAGTCCGCGTACCAGTTGCCCGGCCCCCTGTCGGCGGCCAGCGTCGCCTCCCACAGCGCATCGGTGGTGTCGCGGCGGTGCATGGAGAGGTCGAAGCCGTTGCCGAAAAACAGCTCCGACCATTCCCACCAGGTGCCGAGCTTCTTGACGCCGCGCAGCAGGTCGTAGCGGTCGATCAGCGCCGGGGCCATGTCGCTGGTGATCGAGCCGAACACGAAGCCGGTCTTGACCACGCGGTTGAGCTCGCGCACGGCGCGTTTGACCTGTTTGTCCGAGACATGACAGAGGCTGGTCTCGAACACGAAATCGAACTCGCCGTCCTTGAACGGCAGCTTGGTGACCGAACCGAGCTTGTTGTACTTGCGCAGCGCCTTGGGCGTCTTGCCGTGGATGTAGCGGTTGTTCTCGATGCCCCAGGCGTCGATGCCGCGCTCGCGCAGCGCGCCGACCAGTTCGCCGCTGGCCGAGCCTGCGACCAGCAGCCTGTATCCCTTGGCGCGGCCCCAGACGATCTTGATGAGATTCATCAGGTAGTCGGGATCGGTGAACCGGCTCCAGACCTCGCTGTAAGGGCCGAGGTTGCGGTAGTTGTCGAAATAGGCCCGATCGATCTTGTCGGACGGCACGTTGCCGCCCTCGCCGCGCTCATAGCGCAGCTTGATCATCTCCGTGAGGATGATGTCGGTCGCGGCGTCGGAGGAATCGAGCAGGCCGTTCAGGGTCGAGTCGAACAGATAGTCGCCGACCACGA
This sequence comes from Afipia sp., assembly GCA_017308495.1. Taxonomy (GTDB): domain Bacteria; phylum Pseudomonadota; class Alphaproteobacteria; order Rhizobiales; family Xanthobacteraceae; genus Afipia. The sequence continues at coordinate 12,922 of JAFKES010000142.1, read as the reverse complement.
CGAAGCCCGGATGCTCAAAGGGCTCGGGATGATGATTGGTCATCACATCGCGCGCCGGCAAGCCTCCGGGAATGGCATTCACCGACGACAGCCAGCGATGAATCCTGCCTTCGAGGAAATGCGCGCGGGCGTCGCCGAACGACTTCGGCAGCGATTTGATGGCGGCGTCGATCAGTTCCTGATCGCCGAGATTTGCAAAGGCCAGCGCGTCGGACCCCGGGATCAACCAGTTGAGCACGCCATGACGACCGACGTCGTGGCGCGTGCCCTCAACATAGACGCAGCAGCCGCCGAAGGCCTCCGACATCCACCACGAACCGGGCACCTGCTCGCCCCAGAATGGCTCGTCGAACAGAAGCGACACCCGCAGATAATGCGCGGGACGGTCGAAATAGGCGATGTGCTTCACCATCGAATGGCGCAGCAGCTCGCCCTCCCAGCGCATGGTGGCGAGCCATGAATGCGGCAGGCACATCACCACCAGATCATGCTCCCGGGTGATCGGCCCCTTGCCGTTCATCATCTCGATGGCATAGCGGCCCGAGTCCGCCTTGCCGACCTTGAGCACGCGGTGGTTGAGGCGGATGTCGGCGTCGATCTCGCTGCGCAGGCTGTGAATGAGCTGCTCGTTGCCGTTCTGGATGGAATAGAGGCCGATATAGCCGTCGATATCCATCACGTAGTTCTTGAGCGCGTTGAGGCCGTTGGTGTTGTGGCTCTCGGTGGCGATGTCGGAGCGCGCCATGACCTTGATGAAACGCTTGGCGGTGGGATCGGCGACCACCTCGTCGAGCACGTCCTCGGCGCTGCGGAAGGCCCACGGATGCTCGTTGTCGTGGGAACCGACGCCTTCGTAATACTCAACCGGCGACACCATGCGGCTGCACAGCTTGCGGAAATCCTCGATGGCCTTGGCGGTCGCCGCGCCGTATTTGCGGCGCATGCCCGGAATGTCATGAAGCAGTTCGCCGTCGAGCTGCACCTGTTCGGCATCCATCGGAATGGTCTGGAGGCCGAAATGCTGCACCAGTTCCCGCAACGGATCCGGCCCGGTCATCGAGTAATCGTAGATTTCGGCGACACCGGCCTCGTACATCGCCGGCGCGGTATCAAAGGTCCGGGTCAGAATCTTGCCGCCGAGGCGGTCCGACGCCTCGTAGATCGTCACACGACAGAGCGCCCCGAGTTTTTTCCTGAGATACCAGGCACTCATCAGCCCGCCCGGGCCACCTCCGATTATCGCCAGATCGAGCATGACGTCCTTTGCCCCCCGCCGGCTTCCCCATCGGGGTTAGAGCCGGTCTAAACTCCCTTAAACAAATGCGTTTTTCATCTGAAGGGAAGATGAACAAAGCCCGATCGGGCAAGAAAAAGCCAAATATGCTGAAGAGCTCACCCGGCATCCTCGCCCGGCTGTGCTCCGGGAAGGCCCGTGCCTGCAGCCCCTGCCCAACCGCGCGGCCCACCCCCGGGATAACGCAAGAAAAAGGGCCGGCACAGGCCGGCCCAGGAAAATCATCTATCACGCCACGGACACCAAAATTTCACCGCGAGGCGATCATGTCCTATGGCTTTCCAAATATCTGCTCTTTTGCTGTCAAGATCCGCCCAATGGCCTTCTGCTATGTCGGATGGTCACAGAACCCCGTCACTATAGGGAAATCCCCAGCCGGCGCGCACCCTCCAAATAGGGGGAAGGGCCATTGTGGCCAATCGGTCCCGGCCGAGTGTGGCTTTCCGCCCACAGCCACGGGAACCCCGGCATCCATCAACCAGACCCGCATCTGTAGGAACCAGGCCCCGGGAAACCGACCACCAAGCAAAAGGCCGCCCGTGGAGGGCGGCCTTTGTCGATGGGGTGGTCGTTCGTGACGACGCCGGGGATCTCATTCTGCCGGCGGCAGCGCCAGCGGTTCGGCCTCCGGAGCGGACGGCACGATCGCCGCCTGCTTCTCGCGCTCGTCGAGGATCAGCTTGTCGCGCTTGGCTGCGACTTCGCGGATCTTCGCCATGGACGCGCCGGTGCCGGCCGGGATCAGGCGACCGACGATGACGTTTTCCTTGAGGCCTTCGAGCGGGTCCACCTTGCCGTTGACGGCAGCTTCGGTGAGCACGCGCGTGGTCTCCTGGAACGAGGCCGCCGAGAAGAACGACCGCGTCTGCAGGCTCGCCTTAGTGATGCCGAGCAGCACGGGGTTTCCGGTCGCGGGCTTCTTGCCTTCGTCCTTGGCCTTGGCGTTGAGCGCATCGAACTCGATCTTGTCGACCTGCTCGCCCGAGATCATGTCGGTCTCGCCCTGGTCGGTGACCTCGATCTTCTGCAGCATCTGACGGACAATCACTTCGATGTGCTTGTCGTTGATGAGCACGCCCTGCAACCGGTAGACCTCCTGGATTTCGTTGACCAGATAGGCCGCGAGTTCCTCGATGCCCTTGATCGCCAGAATGTCGTGCGGCGCCGGATTGCCTTCGACGATGAAATCGCCCTTTTCGACGATATCGCCGTCCTGCAGATGGATGTGCTTGCCCTTCGGAATGAGGTACTCGCGCGCCTCCTCGGTCTTGTCCACCGGCTCGATCGAGATGCGGCGCTTGTTCTTGTAGTCGCGTCCGAAGCGGATGGTGCCGGCGATTTCCGCGATGATGGCGGCATCCTTCGGCTTGCGGGCTTCGAACAGTTCGGCCACGCGCGGCAGACCGCCGGTGATGTCGCGGGTCTTGGCGCTCTCCGTGGAGATACGCGCAAGGATGTCGCCCGGCTTCACATTGGCGCCGGCGTCCACCGAGAGAATGGCGTCGACCGACAGCAGATAGCGGGCGTCGCCGCCGCGCGCGAGCTTAAGAACCTTGCCATCCTTGCCCTTAACAACGATCGCCGGACGCAGATCCGCGCCGCGGCCGGTCGTGCGCCAGTCGATGACCACGCGCTTGGCGATACCGGTGGATTCGTCCAGCGTTTCCGAGATCGACTGGCCTTCGACCAGATCCTCGAACCCGACGGTGCCTTCCACTTCGGTGAGAATGGGCCGGGTATACGGGTCCCACTCCGCGATACGCTGACCGCGCTTGATCATGTCGCCCTCATCGACGCGCATGCGCGCGCCGTACTGAATGCGATGGGTCGCGCGCTCGGTGCCGTCCGGATCGACCACCGCGACCACCATGTTGCGAACCATGGCGATCTTGGCGCCTTCTCCGTTGGTTGCGATCGCCTTGTTCTTGATGACGATCTTGCCGTCGAAGTTCGACTCCACGAACGACTGCTCGTTGATCTGCGCCGCGCCGCCGATGTGGAAGGTGCGCATGGTGAGCTGCGTGCCGGGCTCGCCGATGGACTGCGCGGCGATGACGCCGACAGCCTCGCCGTGGTTGACCGGCGTGCCGCGGGCCAGATCGCGGCCGTAGCACTTGCCGCAGATGCCGTTGACCAGTTCGCAGGTCAGCGCCGAGCGGATCTTCACCTCCTGGATGCTGGCCTGCTGAATGGCGTCGACGTGCGCCTCTTCCATCAGCGTGCCGCGCTTGACGATCACCCGACCCGATACCGGATCGCGGATGTCCTCGCCGGTGGTGCGGCCGAGAATGCGCGAGCCGAGCGAGGCCACCACGGTGCCCGCGTCGATGATCGCACGCATCTTGATGCCGAGCTTGGTGCCGCAGTCATCGGCGTTGATGATGCAGTCCTGCGCCACGTCGACCAGACGGCGGGTCAGGTAGCCCGAGTTCGCGGTCTTCAACGCGGTGTCGGCGAGACCCTTGCGGGCGCCGTGGGTCGAGTTGAAGTATTCGAGAACCGACAGGCCCTCCTTGAAGTTGGAGATGATCGGCGTCTCGATGATCTCGCCCGACGGCTTGGCCATCAGGCCGCGCATGCCGGCGAGCTGGCGCATCTGGGCCGGCGAGCCGCGCGCACCGGAGTGAGCCATCATGTAGATCGAGTTGATCTGCGAGTCGGCGCCCTGGGTGTCCTTCTTGACGGAGGAAATCTCCTTCATCATCTGCTCGGCGATCTTCTCCGAGGCCTTCGCCCAGGCATCGACCACCTTGTTGTACTTCTCGCCCTGGGTGATCAGGCCGTCGTTGTACTGCTGCTCGAAATCCTTGGCGAGCACGCGGGTGTCGTCGACGATCTTCCACTTGCCGTGCGGCACCACCATGTCGTCCTTGCCGAACGAGATGCCCGCCTTGAAGGCGTTGTGGAAGCCGAGCGCCATGATGCGATCGCAGAAGATCACCGTCTCCTTCTGGCCGCAGTGGCGGTAGACCTGATCGATCACGCCCGAGATTTCGCGCTTGGTCATCAGCTTGTTGATGACGTCGAACGGCACCTTGCCGTGCTTCGGCAGCACCTGGCCGAGCATGACGCGGCCGGCGGTGGTCTCGTAGATCTTCGAGACGGGCTTGCCGTCCTCGCCCACGCCGTTCCAGCGATACTTGATCTTGGTGTGGAGGTGGATGACCTTCGAGAACAGCGCGTGTTCGATCTCCGCCATGTCGCGGTAGACCTTGCCCTCGCCGTTCAGGCCCTGGCGCATGATCGAGAGATAGTACAGGCCGAGCACGATGTCCTGCGACGGCACGATGATCGGCTGGCCGTTGGCCGGATGCAGGATGTTGTTGGTCGACATCATCAGCACGCGCGCTTCCAGCTGCGCTTCAAGCGACAGCGGAACGTGCACGGCCATCTGGTCGCCGTCGAAGTCGGCGTTGAACGCGGCGCACACCAGCGGGTGAAGCTGGATCGCCTTGCCCTCGATCAGCACCGGCTCGAACGCCTGGATGCCGAGGCGATGCAGCGTCGGAGCGCGGTTCAGCAGCACCGGATGCTCGCGAATGACCTCGTCGAGGATATCCCAGACCTCGGGACGCTCCTTCTCGACCAGCTTCTTCGCCTGCTTCACGGTGGTGGACAGCCCCTTGGCGTCCAGCCGCGAATAGATGAACGGCTTGAACAGTTCGAGCGCCATCTTCTTCGGCAGACCGCACTGATGCAGGCGCAGTTCCGGACCGACCACGATGACCGAGCGGCCGGAGTAATCGACGCGCTTGCCGAGCAGGTTCTGGCGGAAGCGGCCCTGCTTGCCCTTGAGCATGTCGGCGAGCGACTTCAGCGGGCGCTTGTTGGCGCCGGTGATGACGCGGCCGCGGCGGCCGTTGTCGAACAGCGCGTCCACCGCTTCCTGCAGCATGCGCTTTTCGTTGCGGATGATGATGTCCGGTGCGCGCAGCTCCATCAGCCGCTTCAGGCGGTTGTTGCGGTTGATGACGCGGCGGTAGAGGTCGTTGAGGTCCGAGGTCGCGAAGCGGCCGCCATCGAGCGGCACCAGCGGACGCAGGTCCGGCGGGATCACCGGCACCACGGTCATGATCATCCACTCCGGCTTGTTGCCGGAATGACGGAATGCTTCGACGATCTTCAGCCGCTTGGCGTACTTCTTGTGCTTGATCTCGCTATCGGTCTCGGCCATGTCGGCGCGCAGCTGCGCTTCGAGCTTTTCGAGATCGAGCCCCTTCAGCAGTTCGCGGATCGCTTCCGCGCCGATCATGGCGGTGAAGCTGTCCTGGCCGTACTCATCCTGCGCGCGCAGATACTCTTCTTCCGACAGCAGCTGCCGGTCCTTGAGCGCGGTGAGACCCGGCTCGAGCACGACGTAATATTCAAAATACAGGATGCGCTCGAGATCCTTCAGCGTCATGTCGAGCAGAAGGCCGATGCGGCTCGGCAGCGACTTCAGGAACCAGATGTGCGCCACCGGCGCGGCCAGTTCGATATGGCCCATGCGCTCGCGCCGGACGCGCGACAGCGTGACCTCGACCGAGCACTTCTCGCAGATGATGCCCTTGTACTTCATGCGCTTGTACTTGCCGCACAAGCACTCGTAATCCTTGATCGGCCCGAAGATGCGGGCACAGAACAGGCCGTCCCGCTCCGGCTTGAAGGTGCGGTAGTTGATGGTCTCCGGCTTCTTGATCTCGCCGTAGGACCACGACAGAATCTTCTCGGGCGATGCGATCGAAATCCGGATCTGGTCGAAGACCTGGGCCGGAGTCGTCGGGTTGAAAAGATTCATGATCTCTTGGTTCATCGTCTTCTCCTTGACCGCTTAAGCAGTCGTCAGAAATCGAATTCCATTTCCGTCATGCCCGGGCTCGTCCCGGGCATCCCCGTCTTCAAACCGCCATCGCAGCAAAGACGTGGATGGCCGGAATAAATCCGGCCATGGCACTGCTTGTGTTACTCGGCCGCTTCGGACGTCGAACCCGGCGCCATCTTCGAATTGTGAAGATCGACGTTGAGGCCCAGCGAGCGCATTTCCTTGACCAGCACGTTGAAGGATTCGGGGATACCCGCCTCAAACGTGTCGTCACCGCGCACGATGGCTTCGTACACCTTGGTGCGGCCCGCGACGTCGTCCGACTTCACCGTCAGCATTTCCTGCAAGGTGTAGGCCGCACCGTAGGCTTCGAGCGCCCACACTTCCATTTCGCCGAAACGCTGGCCGCCGAACTGCGCCTTGCCGCCCAACGGCTGCTGGGTGACGAGCGAGTACGGACCGATCGAACGCGCGTGGATCTTGTCGTCGACGAGATGGTGCAGCTTGAGCATGTAGATGTAGCCGACCGTCACGTTGCGATCGAACTGATCGCCCGTGCGCCCATCATACACCGTCGACTGGCCCGACTTGTTCTGTCCGGCCAGATCGAGCATGTCCTCGATGTCCTTTTCCTTCGCGCCGTCGAACACCGGGGTGGCGATCGGCACGCCGGCGCGCAGGTTGCGGCCCAGCTCCATCAGTTCCTGATCGTTCAGCGTCTTGATGACCTCGTCGTCGCCATAGACCTTCTTCAGGGTCTCCTTCAGCGGCTTGGTATCGGACCGGCCGCCGCCGTAGTAGGCGTCGACCGCCTGCCCGATGCGCTTGCCGAGACCGGCGCACGCCCAGCCGAGATGGGTTTCGAGAATCTGGCCGACGTTCATGCGCGATGGCACGCCCAGCGGATTGAGCACGATGTCCGCATGGGTGCCGTCCTCAAGGAACGGCATGTCCTCGATCGGAACGATCTTCGACACCACGCCCTTGTTGCCGTGACGGCCGGCCATCTTGTCGCCCGGCTGAATCTTGCGCTTCACCGCGACGAAGACCTTGACCATCTTCATCACGCCGGGCGGAAGTTCGTCGCCGCGCTGCAGCTTCTCGACCTTGTCGAGAAAACGCTGTTCGAGGCCCTTCTTCGACTCGTCGTACTGCTTCCGCATGGCCTCGATCTCGGCCATCAGCTTGTCGTTCGGCGAGGCGAACTGCCACCACTGCGACTTCGGATACTCGTCGAGGATCGCGCGGGTGATCTTGGTGTCCTTCTTGAAACCCTTCGGGCCGGCGATGCCCTGACGGTTCTCCAGAAGATCAGCCAGACGGCCATAAACGTTGCGGTCCAGGATCGCCTGTTCGTCGTCGCGGTCCTTGGCGAGGCGTTCGATCTCCTCGCGCTCAATCGCCAGCGCACGTTCGTCCTTGTCGACGCCGTGGCGGTTGAAGACGCGGACTTCCACGATGGTGCCCTGCACGCCCGGCGGCACGCGCAGCGAGGTGTCACGCACGTCGGACGCCTTTTCGCCGAAGATGGCGCGCAGCAGCTTCTCTTCCGGCGTCATCGGGCTTTCGCCCTTCGGCGTGATCTTGCCGCACAGGATGTCGCCGGCGCGCACTTCCGCGCCGATGTAGACGATGCCGGCTTCGTCGAGGTTCTTCAGCGCTTCTTCCGAAACGTTCGGAATGTCGCGGGTGATTTCCTCGGGCCCGAGCTTGGTGTCGCGGGCCATGACTTCGAATTCCTCGATGTGAATCGAGGTGAAGACGTCGTCCTTCACGATCCGCTCGGAGAGCAGGATCGAGTCTTCGAAGTTGTAGCCGTTCCACGGCATGAACGCGACCAGCACGTTGCGGCCGAGCGCGAGCTCGCCGAGATCGGTCGAGGGACCGTCAGCGATGATGTCACCCTTGCGCACCTGATCGCCCACCTTCACCAGCGGGCGCTGGTTGATGCAGGTCGACTGGTTGGAGCGCTGGTATTTCATCAGCCGGTAGATATCGACGCCCGACTTGGTCGGATCGAGATCTTCCGTGGCGCGGATGACGATACGGGTCGCGTCGATCTGGTCGATCACGCCGGTGCGGCGGGCCGCGATGGCGGCGCCCGAGTCGCGCGCCACCACGCCTTCCATGCCGGTGCCGACGAACGGCGCCTCGGCGCGCACCAGCGGCACAGCCTGACGCTGCATGTTCGAGCCCATCAGCGCGCGGTTGGCGTCGTCGTTCTCGAGGAACGGGATCAGCGCCGCGGCGACGGAGACGAGCTGCTTCGGCGACACGTCCATGTAGTCGACGCGATCCGGCGTCACCTGGATGACTTCGCCGGCGTGACGGCAGATCACGAGGTCCTCGGTGAAGCGGCCCTTGGCGTCGAGCGGCAGGTTGGCCTGCGCGACGTAATGGCGGCCTTCCTCCATCGCCGAAAGATAGACCACGTCATCGGTGACGCGGCCGTCCTTCACCTTGCGATAGGGTGTCTCGACGAAGCCGTACTTGTTCACGCGCGCGAAGGTCGCGAGCGAGTTGATCAGACCGATGTTCGGACCTTCCGGCGTCTCGATCGGGCAGATGCGGCCGTAATGCGTCGGATGCACGTCGCGCACCTCGAAGCCCGCGCGTTCGCGGGTGAGACCACCCGGGCCAAGCGCCGACAAGCGGCGCTTGTGGGTGATTTCCGACAGCGGGTTGGTCTGGTCCATGAACTGCGACAGCTGCGACGAGCCGAAGAACTCGCGCACCGCAGCCGCTGCCGGCTTGGCGTTGATCAGGTCCTGCGGCATCACGGTGTCGATGTCGACGCTCGACATGCGCTCCTTGATGGCGCGCTCCATGCGCAGCAGGCCGACGCGGTACTGGTTCTCCATCAGCTCGCCGACCGAACGCACGCGTCGGTTGCCGAGATGGTCGATGTCGTCGATCTCGCCCTTGCCGTCGCGCAGATCCACCAGCGTCTTGATGACCGCGAGGATGTCCTCCTTGCGCAGCGTGCGCATGGTGTCCGGCGCATCGAGCTCGAGGCGCATGTTCATCTTGACGCGGCCAACCGCCGAGAGGTCGTAGCGTTCGGCGTCGAAGAACAGCGACTGGAACATGTTCTGCGCGGAGTCGAGCGTCGGCGGCTCACCCGGACGCATCACGCGGTAGATGTCGAACAGCGCGTCCTCGCGCGTCATGTTCTTGTCGGCGGCAAGCGTGTTGCGGATGTAGGGGCCGACATTGACATGGTCGATGTCGAGCAGCGGCAGGTCTTTGTAACCGTGCTCGTTCAGCGCCTTCAGCAGCTTCTCGGTGATTTCCTCGCCGGCCTCGGCGTGAATTTCGCCGGTCTTCGGATTGACGAGGTCCTCGGCGAGATACATGCCGACGAGCTCCCCGTCGGACATGCGCAGCGCCTTGAGGCCCTTCTCCTGAAGCTGGCGGGCGGCGCGCACGGTCAGCTTCTTGCCGGCCTCGAGCACCACCTTGCCGGTGTCGGCGTCGATCAGGTCGTTGATCGTCGAATAGCCACGGAAACGGTTGGCGTCGAACGGCACGCGCCAGCCGTCCTTAGCGCGCTTGTAGACGATCTTCTTGTAGAAGGTCGACAGGATCTCCTCGCCGTCGAGACCGAGCGCGAACATCAGCGACGTCACCGGAATTTTGCGGCGGCGGTCGATGCGCGCGAACACGATGTCCTTGGCGTCGAACTCGATGTCGAGCCACGAGCCGCGATACGGAATCACGCGCGCGGCGAACAGCAGCTTGCCCGAGGAATGGGTCTTGCCCTTGTCGTGGTCGAAGAACACGCCCGGCGAGCGATGCATCTGCGAGACGATGACGCGCTCGGTGCCGTTGACGATGAAGGTGCCGTTCATGGTCATGAGCGGGATGTCGCCCATGTAGACGTCCTGCTCCTTGATGTCCTTGACGGACTTGGCGCCGGTTTCCTCGTCGATATCGAACACGATCAGGCGCAGCGTCACCTTCAGCGGCGCGGCGAAGGTCATGCCGCGCTGGCGGCACTCGTCGACGTCGTATTTCGGCTGCTCGAACTCGTAGCGGACGAATTCGAGCTGCGAGGTGCCCGAGAAATCGTTGATCGGGAACACCGAGCGGAATACGGCCTGCAGGCCCTCGTCCAGCCGCCCGCCTTCGGGTTCGTCGACCATCAGGAACTGGTCGTAGGACGCCTTCTGAACCTCGATGAGGTTCGGCATCTCGGCGACTTCCTTGATGTGTCCGAAAAACTTGCGAACACGCTTGCGACCGGTGAACGTTTGCTGCGACTGCGCCATCGTGGCCTCTCGTTTGCGCCGCCCAAGCCTTCCCAACAGGGGTCCGCCGGCGGCATCTTCCGGGTGGCGATGGGCACCGCCCCCGGGTTGAATTTCAAATCGCCCAAGTTACGCCGCGTCCGGGATTATGGCGGCCGGTCCGTTCCGGCCAAATCTCCAGACGCAAAATGACGTGCGAGGCGCTGTCCGCGCCCTGCCCGTCACACAAAACCTACGGCCTGTAAAAGCCCGAAATCACTCGTCTCCCAACGTCCCGCCTTGAAGTCGATCCGGGTTTCAAAGGGCGGTCCGTCCTTTCGTGCCTCCGCCCATATAGGCGGCGTTCGCGGCGATTCGAGGGTGGATCTCCCCCAAACCGTCACACTTTTATGTGTACGGACGCCGCCTCGCGGCGGCCTCCGGTGTTTCAGCGCCCGGTGTTCCCGCGTCATGGCCGGGCTCTCACCCGGCCATCCGCGTTCTTACTGGACGATCCCCGGTCTCGCTGCGCGCGCCAACTCTGGCGAAAGACCTGGAATTCCGCTCAAGGAACCTGCGGTTACTTGAGCTCAACCTTGGCGCCAACCTTCTCGAGCTGGGCCTTGATCTTCTCGGCTTCGTCCTTGGCAACGCCTTCCTTAAGCGGCTTCGGCGCGCCTTCGACGAGGTCCTTGGCTTCCTTGAGGCCCAGGCCGGTGATGGCGCGGACTTCCTTGATGACCTCGATCTTCTTGTCGCCGGCGGCAGCCAGCACAACGTTGAACTCGGTCTTCTCCTCAGCCGCAGCGGCCGCACCGCCGCCAGCGCCCGGAGCAGCGGCAACCGCCACGGCGGCGGCAGCCGAAACGCCCCACTTCTCTTCGAGAAGCTTCGCCAGCTCGGCAGCCTCGAGAACCGTGAGGCTCGACAGGTCGTCCACAATCTTCTGCAAATCAGCCATTTGATGTTTCCTTAGCGTATCAGTTCGAACCAGTTGAGATGGAGAATGGCGTCACGCCGCTTCACCCTTTGAGGCGTAAGCCTGAACCACGCGGGCCAGCTTCGCAGCAGGCGCGGTGGAGAGCTGGGCGATCTTGGTCGCAGGCGCCACAAGGAGGCCGACGATCTTACCGCGCAGTTCATCCAGCGACGGCAGCGAGGCGAGCGCCTTCACCGCGTCGGGATTCAGGACAGTGGTGCCCATCGCGCCGCCAAGAATGACGAACTTCTCATTCGTCTTGGCGAACTCGATGGCAACCTTCGGCGCTGCTACCGGATCGTTCGAAGTGGCGATCACGGTCGGTCCCTTCAGCAGGGGGCCGATGGAAGCAACGTCGGTGCCTTCAAGAGCAATTTTGGCGAGACGGTTTTTCGAGACCTTCACCGAAGCGCCAGCCTGCTTCATCTGCTTGCGCAGGATCTGCATCTGGGCAACAGTCAGGCCGGAATAATGAGCGACGACCGCGACGCCGGTGGACTCGAAAGTGTCCTTCAGCGACTGGACCGCCTCTTTTTTTGCCGCTCGTTCCACAGCAAGCTCTTTCCGGTTGGCGGTCTGTGTGAGCAGAACCGCCGGGTTGCACCGATCGTCCTGCCCGCCGGCCTCGAGATAGTCATCTCTTCGACACGTCGGGCATGACGACATTTCGGAAGCCTGCCCTCTCGCCCGGCCGCCTTGCGGCCTCCGAACGAGGTGTCGAGGTTCGAACCAAACCCGCAGCCGCTGCCTGATGACAGCGGATCACGAAATCCGGTTTTCACCCGTCTGTGCAGGAGATTAAGCGAAGCCGTTTCCACGAAGGATGCGGGCCTTGCACCTGCAGTCTTGGACAGGACTGGAGGGTCCGGGTTCGACGCCGGAGACCTCCCGTTTGTTTTCCTCCAGCCGGCAACGGTCTCCCTTCCCTGTGAACAATCCATGCGGAATGATCGACGAGGAATGGGCTCCTATTGGCTCGGTTTTCGGGAAACAAACACGGACGCGCCAGCAACCGCCAGCACGCCCGGAAAGGAATGTTTAACGGCTCGCGCGCCGGTTGCCAAGGGAATTCTCGGTTCCCAAAGCATTTTCCGGGCCAGATCACCGCTTTCGCCGGCTCGGGAACCCGGGAACTGGTGAAAATCTGCCCTCACAGGTCCCTGGCGCAGGCGACACCCTCATGCCACAGGGTAAGCCAGCGGCCGGCCGGCGAAAAAGGCCTCGAGATTGGCCAGCACGCAGTCCTGCATGGCGAGGTGCGATTCGATGGTGTGGCCGCCGATATGCGGAGTCAGCACCACATTCGCCAGCCTGGTCAGGGCATCGGGCGGGTGCGGCTCCTGTGCATAGACGTCGAGACCGGCTCCGGCGATGCCCCCGCCTTCGAGGGCCGCCATCAGCGCCGCCTGATCAACCACCGACCCGCGCGCGATGTTGACAACGACGCCCTGAGGCCCAAGCCGGCGCAGGATATCGGCGTCGACCGCGTGCTCGGTATCCGCGCCGGCGCGCACCGCTACCATCAGCACGTCCGCCCATTCGGCCAGCCCGGCCAGCGAGGCGTGGTAGGGATACGGCACGTCGTGCCGGCTGCGGCTGTGATAGGCAACCTCGGATTC
>JAFKES010000141.1 GCA_017308495.1 Afipia sp. | reverse complement strand
GGCGCGAGCTTGCCGAACGCCTGGGCGATCCTGAGCGAGAACGCCTCCTTGCGGAGGCTGCCGACGATGACGGCGACGCGATGGGCCATGGATGATCCTTTCGATGGGGGAGGAATGAACGCCGGACGGCGAAACGGCCGAAGACCCGGTTAGTTTTTTCGGAAGAAAGATGCAAGTGCATTAAATTCGATCGACCGCCGCCGGCGATCACATCCGCGTCATGGTGTGATCCGTCCGCCGACGCCGAGGATCTCGTCGTTGTGCTCGCCGAGCTTCGGCGCGCCGGAATGGGGATGCGGCCGCTCGCCATCGAACGCGATCGGCAGGCCGACCACGCGCAGGCCGCTGCCCGGCAGCGCGCGCAGCAGATCGGAGGCGTCGAACTGCTCGGTCTGCTCCAGTTCCGCGATGGTGTTGACCGGGCTGCACGGCACGCCGACCGACTGGAAGGCGGCGATCCATTGCGCGCGCGGACGCGTCCGCACCACAGCCGCGATCAGGCCGATCAGCACATCGCGGTGCTCGAAGCGGTCCCTGCCCCGGGCGAAACGTGGATCGCGGGCCCATTCGGGAAAACCGAGAGCGGCGGCGAGCTTGTGGAACAGGCGGTCGTAGCCGGCCGCGATCACCATTGGGTTGTCGGCGGTCTCGAACACCTGATACGGCACGATGGTCGACGCCGCGGTCCCGGTGCGCGGCGACAGTTCGCCGGTGACGTGATAGGTCGCCAGCGACGTATCCACCCAGGCCGCCGCGCTGTCGAGCAGCGAGGTGTCGATGACGCACCCCTTCCCGGTGACGTGGCGCTGCTGAAGCGCCGCCAGCGCGCCGATGACGCACCATTGCGCCGTCGCCTTGTCGTTGATGGGGGGCGCGCAGAATGTCGGCGGGTCCTCGTGCCGGCCGGTCTGCATCATCACGCCGCCGAACGCCTGCAGCAGCGGATCGAACCCCGGCGCCCGGGACAGCGGACCGCTCGGGCCGAACGCCCAGATCGAGCAATAGATCAAGCGTGGATTGACCGCCTGCATCTGCTGCGGCCCGATACCGAGTTCGGCGACGACGCCGGAGCGCAGATTCTGGATCAGGATATCGGCGTCGCGCACCAGCGCCTTCAGCTTCTCGAGGTCGCCGGCGTCCTTCATGTCGAGCGTCACCGAGCGCTTGTTGCGGTTGGTGACGTGAAACATGATCGAGGCGTCCTCGATGAAGGGCGGCCCCCAGCCGCGCGCGTCGTCGCCGCCGTCGGGCTTCTCGATCTTGATGACGTCGGCGCCCATGTCCGCGAGGATCGCGCCGGCGAGCGGTCCCGCCAGCGCCTGCCCGATTTCGATCACCTTCACGCCAGCCAGCGGTCCGTTCATCGTCGTGTCCCGTTCCCGATCGGTGATGTGGGTTTCAGGCACATGTTGCCGGGCCGGCGCTGGAACACAAGTGAGCGGGTTGCAGATCAGGTGCGATTGCGGACTTCGTTGAGAATGAAGTTGCCGACGCGCTTGCCGCGATTGCGCAGCACCAGCAGCGGCCCCTTGTCGACGAAATAGGTCAGCAGAATGCTGTCGCGCGTCTTGACGCGGTCGTGCACCGGATCGGCGGAATGCCAGCTGTCGTCGCCCACCGCGAAGCCATAGCCGGAATTCGGCGCGAACCGCATCTGCGTCGCCTTCGGCATGCTGCCGTCCGGCAGCACGTCGTGGAAGATCGTGCCGATATCGGTGTTGGCCTCGTCGCGCGGCAGATAGAGCTGCACGGTGATACCCTTCCAGTGGGTGTCGGTGTGCGGCGGAATCCGGTAGCCGGGAATGTCGCGGGTCAGGATCGGAATCGGATACATCCCCACCGACATGAAGTCCTTGCCGAAGCGCTTTTCCAGTCCGGGCGCGAGCATGCGGCGGAACGCGGCCTTCACCGGCTCCGAGCGCAGCGCATTGCCGACCAGTGTCCACACCTCCAGTTTTCCCGGCGGCAGATGGCGGATGTATTCGGGGAACAGGTCGATCTTGACGCGGGTGTGGTTGCCGTCGGTCTGCTTGCTGCGGCCGCTCATCGGGCGGTAGTCCGACGCCTCGGGCATCGCGTCGAGCATCGCGGCGTAGACGTCCGCCGGGAACACGTTGCTCAGCTTGATATGATGGAACGGCTTCGAGCCGACTTCGGCCGCGCTGACGGCGGCGGCGATGAAATCAGCAAGCCGCGCAGAGTCCGTGGCGGAACCTTGCGGATGAACAGAGGCCATCTGATTCATTGTGCATCTCCACGATGAAGGCGAACGCGAGTATGGGCGATGGACCGGTGACTGCAAGGCCCATCGCCCGAGATTGGAGCGGTTTCAGGACAGCGCCCGCAGCGCGCTGCGGCCGGCGTATTTCGCCTGGCTGTCGAGATCCTGCTCGATGCGCAGCAGCTGGTTGTACTTCGCGGTGCGGTCGGCGCGCGCCAGCGAGCCGGTCTTGATCTGCCCGCAGTTGGTGGCCACAGCGAGATCGGCGATGGTTGAATCCTCGGTCTCGCCGGAACGGTGCGACATTACCGCAGTATAGCCGGCCTTGTGCGCCATCTCGACCGCCGCGAGCGTTTCGGTGAGCGAACCGATCTGGTTGACCTTCACCAGGATCGAATTGCCGAGGCCCTTCTTGATGCCGTCGGCGAGGCGCGTGACGTTGGTGACGAACAGGTCGTCGCCGACGAGCTGGCACTTGCCGCCGATCAGGTCGGTGAGTTCCTTCCAGCCCTCCATGTCGTCTTCCGCCATACCGTCCTCGATCGACACGATCGGATAGCGCGACGCGAGGTCGGCGAGATACTTCGCCTGTTCCGAACGCGAGCGGGTTTTCTTTTCACCCTCATAAACATAGGAGCCGTTCTTGAAGAACTCGGTGGACGCGCAGTCGAGCGCCAGCATGACGTCGCTGCCCGCCTTGTAGCCGGCCTTGCCGATGGCGCTCATGACGAAATCTAGCGCAGCGTCGGCCGACGGCAGATTGGGCGCGAAGCCGCCCTCGTCGCCGACATTGGTGTTGTGGCCGGCCTTCTTCAGTTCGCTCTTGAGCGTGTGGAAAATCTCCGCGCCGCAGCGCAGGCCTTCGGCGAAGGTCGCAGCGCCCACCGGCATCACCATGATTTCCTGGAAATCGATGGGGTTGTCGGCGTGCACGCCGCCGTTGACGATGTTCATCATCGGCACCGGCAGCAGCCGCGCCGAGGTGCCGCCGACATAGCGATAGAGCGGCATGCCGAGGGATTCCGCCGCCGCCTTGGCCGCCGCCAGCGAGACGCCGAGAATGGCGTTGGCGCCGAGGCGGCTCTTGTTCGCAGTGCCGTCGAGATCGATCATGGTCTGGTCGATCTGCACCTGCTGCTCCACCTCCATGCCGCCGATGGCGTCGAAGATCTCGCCGTTGACGGCATCCACCGCCTTCTGCACGCCCTTGCCGAGATAGCGACCCTTGTCGCCGTCGCGCAGTTCCACCGCCTCGTGCGCGCCGGTCGACGCCCCCGACGGCACCGCTGCGCGACCGAGCGTGCCGTCCTCCAGCACCACATCAACTTCCACGGTCGGGTTGCCGCGGCTGTCGAGAATCTCGCGGCCGATGATGTCAACGATGGCAGTCATGTGCGCCTCTTTGCATGCAGTGTGCGGGTGGGGATTTGGAGCCGCTTCTACAGGAAGCGGCCGGTCCGGGAAAGGCCGCGCGAAGCCGTTGATTTCGTGACGTTTGTGGCGGAATTGGCTATCACGAGGCAAATGGAGAGACGCATGCCCCGCAAGCCCCGCACCGCCGCCGGCGGAATCAGCACGGAATCGCTGCAACTGGGCCGCCCGGCGGCCATCCCCGCTTCGCCCGAGCAGGCGAAGCTCGACCGGGTGCCCAATCCGCATCCCGATGCCGACTACCTCGTCCGCTTCGCCGTCCCCGAATTCACCAGCCTGTGCCCGATCACCGGCCAGCCGGATTTCGCGCATCTGGTGATCGATTACGTACCCGGACAATGGCTCGTGGAATCCAAGGCTTTGAAGCTTTTCCTCACCAGCTTTCGCAACCACGGCGCGTTCCACGAAGACTGCACCGTGGCGATCGGCAAGCGTCTGGTGAAGGAGATCAGGCCGCGCTGGCTGCGGATCGGCGGCTACTGGTATCCGCGCGGCGGCATCCCCATCGACGTGTTCTGGCAGACCGGCAAGCTGCCGCAGGGCCTGTGGGTGCCGGATCAGGGCGTCGCGCCCTATCGCGGCCGGGGCTAAACTCCCTTCAGGTTGCCGAAGGCCTGCGGTTCAGCAGCGTCGCCGAGACCACCCCGAGGGTAAGGACGATGGCCGCGCTGGCGAACAGCGTTGGCTGCGTACCGAAATGGGCCAGCGCGAAACCGTAGATCACCGGTCCGGCGGCCTGTCCGAGAAAGAAGAAGAAGGCGTGCAGCGACACCGCCGAGGCCCGCGCTTCGGGGGCGAGTTCGCTGGCGAACACCTGCAGCGATCCGTGCAGCGAATAGAACCCCCACCCCATCAGCAGGAAGCAGCCCGCCTGGATGCCCCACCACGGCCCGAAGGCAATGGCGATAAACTGGATGGCCATCATCGCCGCGCCAGCGATCATCAGCTTCTTGACGCCGATCAGCGGCAGCACCCGCGACACGCTCATGGTGTAGAACAGCCCGCCGATGGCGAACATGCCGATGACGATGCCCGGGATCGACGACCGCGTTTCGCCGAGATCGAACAGCAGCGCGGCCACGAAGGGCAGAAAGCCGAGCACGCACAGCCCTTCGACGAACACCGATGTGTAGCAGACGGGCGTGAGTGGATTGGACATGATGACGCGATAACCGCGCCGCAGCGCGGCGATGTTGACTTCGCCGCGCGCGCTCGCGATGCCGGCGCGGCGGAATCCGACGATCACCACCACCGCCGCAACGATCATCAGGACGCCGAGCACTGCCGGCACGCCGCGCCAGCCGAGCAGGTCCCCGATCACGCCCGCCGCCGACGATCCGAGCAGGTGACCGGCCATGCCCCCGGCCAGAATGCGGCCGAGCGCCACCTGCCGCCGGTCCGGCGCGACAAGATCGCCGACGAGGCCAATGGCGATCGGAAACGTGCCGCCCGAGGCGAGGCCGCACAGGATGCGCGAGACGAACAGCAGGTCGAACGAAGTCGCGAGCGCGCCGACGAGGTTGGTAATGCCGAGCAGGACGAGACACACCACCATCAGCCGCGGCTTGCCGAACATGTCGGCGGCGGCGCCGAGAACCGGCTGCACCAGCGCGAAGGTCAGCGCCATCGCCGCCGACAGGCTCGCCGCCACGGCGACGGTGACGCCGAAATCGCTGGCGACCAGCGGCAGCACCGGCTCCATCGAGCGCGCCGACAGGGCGGATGCAAAAGTCGTGACAGCGATGACGTTGAGGATCGGCGGCATCAGGACTTCATTCGTTCCCTTGGCGCCGCGCCGGCCGGGACGGCCTCAGCGCGGTGCGCTCCCTCCGCCATCTCCGACGCCGCCCTTGGCGAGCGTGTCGAAGGCCATGAGAGTTTTCACCAGCCCCTCGAAGTCCTTCAGCGGCACCATGTTGGGGCCATCGGACGGCGCGTGGTCGGGATCGGGATGGGTCTCGATGAACACCCCGGCGACGCCGACCGCCACCGCCGCGCGCGCCAGCACCGGCACGAATTCGCGCTCGCCGCCGGATGAGGTGCCTTTGCCGCCGGGCTGCTGCACCGAATGGGTGGCGTCGAAGATCACCGGCGCACCGGTGGTGCGCGCCATGATCGGCAGCGCCCGCATGTCGGAGACCAGCGTGTTGTAGCCGAACGACACCCCGCGCTCGGTGACCAGCACATTGGCGTTGCCGCCGCCGGTGATCTTGGCGACCACGTTCGCCATGTCCCAAGGCGCCAGGAACTGGCCCTTCTTGACGTTGACGACCTTCCCCGTCGCCGCAGCCGCCAGCAGCAAATCGGTCTGGCGGCAGAGGAAGGCGGGGATCTGCACCACGTCCACCGCCTCGGCGACGGCGGCGCACTGGTCGGCGTCGTGCACGTCGGTCAGCACTGGCAGACCGAGGCTGTCGCGGATTTCGGCGAAGATCGGCAGCGCCTTTTCAAGGCCGAGGCCGCGCGCGGCGGAGGCGCTGGTGCGGTTGGCCTTGTCGAACGAGGTTTTGTAGACCAGCCCGATTTTGAGACGCGCCGCGATCTCCTTCAGCGCGCTCGCGACTTCGAGCCCGTGAGCCCGGCTTTCGAGCTGGCACGGCCCGGCGATCACCGCCAGCGGCAGCGCGTTGCCGAACCGGACGGAGCCTGCGGAAACCACGGGCGCGGCGGAGATGCTGGCGTTCAAGGCGTGTCCTATTCTGAAACCGGACCGGACCATGCCGACCCTGACGCGAAGGATCAAGGGCGGCCGGTTAAATCCCGCCAGCCGCGTCGAATATCAGCGTTGCGCCAAGCGCGGCCTGCGGCGGCACGACCAGCCGCCCGTCATGGCGCAAGGAGGTCACGTCGCCGCCGCGCAGCGCCGCTTCCGCCGCATCAAGATCGCGCGCCGCGAGCCGCAGGCCTTTCACCGACAGCCCCTCGCCATCCGCCGCAACGCTCACCCCGAACCGCTCGCCGAACGCGACCGGCGTCATGATCGCGATCTCGCCGCGCGGCGTCTGGACGCTGATGCAGACCGTGTCGGCCACGACATCATGCACCCCGGTCCATGCCGCGAGAAAACCGCGATGATCCGACGGGTTGGCCGCGACCAGCACCGCGCCGCGCACGGCGGCCGCGCCGTTGGCGTGGACCTGATAGTCCGGCTTCCAGAACGCCGCCGGATTATGCTGCCGGCACACCGCGAAGCCCGCATGCGGCGATCGCGCGTCGGCCGCGAAGGCCAGCGAGAACCCGACCGTCGTGGTGCCGCCATCCGGCAAGGTGGCCGTCCGCGAGAACGGCAGCACGGCCGAAGCCGCGATCCCGGCCCGCTCGAAATCGGCGCGGTCGGCCTCGGCGTCGGGACTCTCCAACAGCAGCATCGAAAAGCCGTCGCCGCGCGCGATGGCGTCGCGATTGGCCCCGCCGAAGATGCGCGGCAGGCCCTCGCCCGTAAGCTTCTCCGGCTCGGCCACCGTCAGGATTTCGATGAAGAAACCGGGAAACTGCACGACGTGATTATGCGTGCCCCACGGGTGGCGGTTGCGCGCGCCGACCTGAAATCCTGCCCGGCGATAGAACTCCGCCGCCGCGTCGAGGTCGCGCACCGCGTGGACGATATGGTCAAGACCGCGTGGCATGGGTCGCTGCGCGTCCGCCTCACTTCACCGCGGAGAACGCAGTCGGAAGCAGGAACTGGTTGATGATGTTGGCGACGATCTGGCCGTCCTTCTCGGTCTCGGCGCGGGCCGCGAGCCAGACCGGGTCGGTCGAGAAAGCCGTCCATTTCGCCTCCCGCTCCGCCATCGACTCCCATTCCAGCAGATAGGTCAGCTCCTGGTTCGATTCCCCGACCAGCGTGGTGAAGAATCCGGCCTGGCGGATGCCATGCCTGTCCCAGAGCGACAAAGTGACGTCGGTGAAACGCTTGAGCAGGTTGGGCAGCCGCCCGGGCACGCAGCGATAGACGCGTATCTCGTAAATACTCATGACATCTCCAGCAGACACGGCGAAACCGGTTTCCCAATAACCGCGTTTTGCAGCCAGACGCCAGCGCGGATTTGGCCGGGGAGCTATCTCCTCGTCCGCGTCCCCGCGGTCACGGATCGCAGTTGATTCCGTCGGTAAAGACCCCGGGCCGGACGCGGTGCCCGGCGATGTCGCGCAGGCCCCCGCCCAACGACTGCAATCGCAGGTGATCGAGGTCACGCAACAGGTCGCGGAAATAGCCGGGCGGTCAGACCAGCCGGCTCTGCACCACCGCCGCCCCGATGAAGGAGGCGAACAGCGGATGCGGCTCGAACGGCCGCGACTTCAGTTCGGGATGGTACTGCACCCCGATGAACCAGGGATGGTTCTCGTATTCCACCGTCTCCGGCAGCACGCCGTCCGGCGACATGCCGGCGAAGCGCAGACCGTGCCCTTCGAGGCGATCGCGATAGGCGGTGTTGACCTCGTAGCGGTGGCGGTGGCGCTCGGAAATCTCCAGTGCGCCGCCATAGATCTGCGAGATGCGGCTGCCTTTGGCGAGCGCGGCGGGATAGGCGCCGAGCCGCATGGTGCCGCCGAGATCGCCCGCCTGGGTGCGCTTCTCGAGTTCGTTGCCGCGCAGCCATTCGGTCATCAGGCCCACCAGCGGCTCCGTGGTCGGACCGAACTCGGTGGAGTTGGCGTCGGTGATGCCGGCGAGATTGCGCGCGGCCTCGATCACCGCCATCTGCATGCCGAAGCAGATGCCGAAATACGGCACGTTGCGCTCGCGCGCGAACCGCGCCGCGCGGATCTTGCCCTCCGCGCCGCGCTGGCCGAAGCCGCCCGGCACCAGGATGCCGTTGACGTGTTCGAGGAACGGCGCCGGGTCCTCGTTCTCGAACACCTCGCTCTCGATCCAGTCGATATTGACCTTCACCTTGTTGGCGATGCCGCCATGGGACAGCGCCTCGATCAGCGACTTGTAGGCGTCCTTCATGCCCGTGTACTTGCCGACGATGGCAATGGTGACGTCGCCTTCCGGATTGCGGACGCGTTCGTTGATGACGTGCCAGCTTTCCAGCGCCGGTGGCGCCTTGGGCTCGATGCCGAACGCGGCCAGCACCTCGTCGTCGAGGCCGGCGGCGTGATAGGCCTCGGGCACGGCGTAGATATTGTCGACGTCACGCGCCTCGATCACCGCGCTCTCGCGCACATTGCAGAACAGGCCGAGCTTGCGGCGCTCCTCCTTGGGGATCTCGCGGTCGGTGCGGCACAGCAGGATGTCCGGCTGGATGCCGATCGAGCGCAGCTCCTTGACCGAATGCTGGGTCGGCTTTGTCTTGAGTTCCCCAGCGCTTGGGATGAAGGGCAGCAGCGTCAGGTGAACATAGATCACACTGCCGCGCGGCAGGTCGTTCTTGATCTGGCGGATCGCCTCGAAGAACGGCAGACCCTCGATGTCGCCCACCGTGCCGCCGATCTCCACCAGCACGAAATCGTAATCCTCATTGCCGGTGAGGATGAACTGCTTGATGGCGTTGGTCACATGGGGAACGACCTGGATGGTCGCGCCGAGATAATCGCCGCGCCGCTCCTTGGTCAGGATGTCCTGATAGATGCGGCCGGTGGTGATGTTGTCCTGCTTGGTCGCAGGCCGCCCGGTGAAGCGCTCGTAGTGACCGAGATCGAGATCGGTCTCCGCGCCGTCATCGGTGACGAACACCTCGCCGTGCTGATACGGCGACATCGTCCCCGGATCGAGGTTGAGATAGGGATCGAGCTTGCGAAGACGGACCTTGTAGCCCCGCGCCTGCAAAAGCGCGCCGAGAGCCGCCGATGCCAGACCTTTTCCGAGCGAGGAGACCACGCCGCCGGTGATGAAAATATACCGCGCCATGGGACCCTACCTTTAACTCCGCCGCTGCGATTCGCAAAAACCAAACACCTGCGTCCACAGCTCATGCGGACCGCCGGGCTAACTTCAAATTGTGAGGCCGGTCAGGGACTTGGGAGACCGTTCCGAGATCCGCAGGCAAGCGCCTCGCGCATGCCTGCATATCCTTGGCCGATGATCGGCTATTTCGACTGCGGCGCCTGCGGGGCCGCCGGCGCTGCGGGCGCGGCCGGAGCCTCCGGCTTCTTCAGCGAATCCAGCAGGCCGCCCGGAATGGCCGGAGGGGCACCGGGCTGCGAGATCGGCGCCGGGCTGGTGCCGGTGTTCAGGATCGACGTCGGCCGGCGCTGATAGGTCGCGAGCCACGACAGGAACAGGCTGGTGACGAAGAACGCCGCGGCGAGAATTGCCGTGGTGCGCGTCAGCAGGTTGGTGGTGCCGCGGCTCGACATGAAGCCGCCGCCTCCGCCGCCGATGCCAAGGCCGCCGCCTTCCGAGCGCTGCAGCAGCACGACCCCGATCAGGGCGGCGACGATCATGAGATGAATGACGATAATGACGGTCTGCATCGGAACCTTCCGTCACAGCCATCGGCGCCGGAAGGCCGGCGCTGCAGATGCTGCGGGAGTTGAAGTTGCGCGGTCTCTACACGATTGCCGGGGTGATTGCCACCCCCGCAAACCGCTCTATGGATCAGGGATTTAGGGACACGCGGCGGCGATCGCAAGGAAATCGGCCGCTTTCAGGCTGGCGCCGCCCACCAGCGCCCCGTCGACATTGGCCACCGCCATCAGTTCCGCGGCGTTGGAGGGCTTGACCGAGCCGCCATAGAGGATGCGGATCCGGGCCCCTTCCGCACTGAAGCGTTCCTTGAGGTTGTTGCGGATAAACCCATGGACTTCCTCGACATCCTTTGCAGTCGGGGTGCGGCCGGTGCCGATCGCCCAGACCGGCTCATAGGCCACCACGAGGTTGGCGGTGGTCGCCCCCGCCGGCAGCGATCCGGCCAGTTGCCGCCCGATCACATCGAGGGTTTCCCCGGCGTCGCGCTGGGCCTGCGTCTCGCCGACGCAGACAATGGCGACGAGCCGGGCCCGCCACGCCGCCTCGGCCTTGGCGCGAACCACGGCGTCGGTCTCGCCATGGTCGGCGCGGCGCTCGGAGTGACCGACGATGACGTAGGTCGCCCCGGCATCCGCCAGCATTTCCGCCGAGAGATCGCCGGTATGCGCGCCCGAGGCCGCGGCATGGCAATCCTGTGCTCCGAGAGCCAGTTTCGAACCCCTGGCCACGCCCACGGCCGCAAACAGCAGCGTTGCCGGCGGACAGATCAGGAGATCCGCCTTGCGGGCGACGTCGTCCGCGCCCTGCCCGATGGCCGCAAGCTCCACCATCGAAGCCTTGAGGCCGTTCATCTTCCAGTTCCCGGCGATCAGCGGGCGGCGTGCATCTGTCATCGGCGATCTCGGCTGAAAATTGGACGGCCTGCGCTAGCAGACCGGGCCGCTTTGCGCCAGCCCGCGGGCCGTTTCGCCCTGACAAGGCTGTCCACCGCGCTGAAGCGCCGCCCTCCAGCATGGTTGCCCGGACACGGCGACCCCTTTATATGTCGGCGAAACAATGCGGTAACGCCCTCGCGGCGATCCGTTTCCCCTTCCTCAACATCAAGTTGGACCCATGCTCCGAGGAATGCGCAAGGCCTCATCGAATTGGCTCGGCAAGACGATCATGTCGCTCATGTTCGGCGTGCTGATCATCAGCTTCGCCGTCTGGGGCATCGCCGACATCTTCAAGGGATACGGACAGTCGAGCCTTGCCACGATCGGCAGCACGGAGATTTCCACCGAGCAGTTCCGCAATCTCTACACCGACCGGCTGCAGCAGATCGGCCGCCAGTTCGGCCGGCCGCTGACCTCCGAGCAGGCGCGCCAGTTCGGGCTCGACCGGCAGGTGCTGCAGCAGGTGATCGCCGAATCGACCCTCGACGAGACCGCGCGCCGCATGGGCCTCGGCCTGTCCGACGCCGATATCGCGCAGGCGATCTCCAATGACCCGAACTTCAAGGGCCTCAACGGCAAGTTCGATCACGAACGCTTCCTCCAGACCATCCGGCAGTTCGGCTACACCGAGGCGCGCTATATCGCCGAGCAGCGGCGCGTGTCGCTGCGTCGCCAGTTGACCGGCACGGTGGCGGCCGGCTTCGTGCCCAGCAAGCTCCAGCTCGAAGCGCTGGTCCGCTTCCAGAACGAGCAGCGCTCCGCCGACTTCATCCGTCTCACCGCGGCGCAGGCCGGGACCATCGACCCGCCGACGCCGGAAGCGCTGGCGGCCTTCTTCGAGGAGCGCAAGCCGCTGTTCCGCGCGCCGGAATACCGCAAGATCGCCATCCTCCCCCTCTCGCCCGACGATCTCGCCAAATGGACCACGGTGTCCGACGAGGACGCGCGCAAGGTGTTCGAGCAGAACCGCGAGCGCCTCGTCACGCCGGAGCGCCGCCACGTGTTCCAGATCGCCTTCCCCACCCTCGAGGAAGCCAAGGCGGCACGCGAACGTATCGCGGCCGGCACCTCGTTCGAGGACATCGCCAAGGAGCGCAAGCTCACCGCGGCGGACACCGACCTCGGGCTGGTCAGCAAGGACTCGATGGGCGACCCCGCCCTCGCCAGCGCCGCATTCGCGCTGGCGCCCGATACGGTCAGCGAGCCGGTCAAGGGCGCACTGGTGACCGCGCTGCTCAAGGTCACCAAGATCGAGCCCGGCGTCTCGCCGACCTATGAAAGCGTCGCCGACAAGATCAAGCGCGAGCTCGCGCTGGAGCGGGCGCGCAGCCAGGTTCAGGACCTGCGCAACAAGATCGAGGACGAGCGTGGCGGCGGCGCGAACATCGCCGAGGCCGCGCAGAAGCTCGGCCTCAAGGCCATCACCATCGAGGCGGTGGATCGCTCCGGCCGCGGGCCGGACGGCAAGCCAGTCGCCGGACTGCCGCAGGGCGTCGATCTGGTGGCGCAGGCGTTCGCCAGCAACATCGGCGTCGAGAACGATCCGATCCAGATCAATGGCGGCGACCTGTGGTTCGACGTGCTGGGGATCACCCCCTCGCGCGAGCGGACGCTCGACGAGGTGAAGGATCAGGTGGAAGCGCGCTGGCGCGACGAGCAGATCGCCACCCGCCTGCGCGCCAAGGCCACCGAGATGGTCGGCCGGCTCGACAAGGGCGCCAAGCTCGACGCCGAAGCGGCGGCGCTTAACGTGAAGGTCGAAACCGCGTCCCTGTTCAGGCGCGACGCCGACCTCAAGACCGTGCCGGAAGCGCTGGTCGCCGCCGCGTTCCGTACCGCGAAGGACGGCAACGGCCAGGTGGAAGGCAGCAAGGGCACGGAATGGCTCGTGTTCCGGGTCACCGACATCGTGGTGCCGCCGGTCGATCTCGCAGCCGAGGACGTCAAGAAGCTGAAGGACACCCTTTTGCGCGCGCAGGTCGAGGAACAGATCGCGGAATACGTCACGCATCTGGAATCCCAGATCGGCGTCACCATCAACCAGCAGGCGTTCGCGGTGGCGACCGGCGCGACCTCCTCGCAATAACGAGCGACGATCAGCACCATGGACGATCTGAAAACCATTATCGGAAAAGTCGCCACCGGCGCGGCCCTGTCACGCCACGAGGCGGCCGTGGCGTTCGATCGCATGATGTCCGGCGAGGCGACGCCGTCTCAGATGGGCGGCCTGCTGATGGCGCTGCGCGTGCGCGGCGAGACCGTGGAGGAGATCACCGGCGCGGTCACCACCATGCGCGCCAAGATGCTGCCGGTGAAGGCCCCCGCCGACGCGGTGGACATCGTCGGCACCGGCGGCGACGGCTCGGGCTCGGTCAACGTCTCGACCTGCGCCTCGTTCGTCCTCGCCGGCACCGGCGTGCCGGTGGCCAAGCACGGCAACCGCGCACTGTCGTCGAAATCCGGCGCGGCCGACGCCCTCGCCGCCCTCGGCGTCAACATCAACATCACACCCGAACATGTCGGCCGCTGCATCGCCGAGACCGGAATCGGCTTCATGTTCGCGCCGACCCATCATCCGGCGATGAAGAACGTCGGCCCGACCCGCGTGGAACTGGCGACCCGCACCATCTTCAACCTGCTCGGCCCGCTGTCCAATCCGGCCGGGGTCACGCGACAGATGGTCGGCGTGTTCTCGCGCCACTGGGTGGAGCCGCTGGCGCAGGTGCTGAAGAACCTCGGCGCGGAATCGGTGTGGGTGGTGCACGGCTCCGACGGCCTCGACGAGATCACCCTCACCGGCCCGACCGCGGTGGCGGCGCTGGAAGACGGCCGCATCCGCACCTTCGAGATCACCCCCGAGGACGCCGGGCTGCCGCGCGCCTCCGCCGAGGAACTCAAGGGCGGCGACGCGCAGGCCAACGCCGACGCCCTTCGCGACGTGCTGGACGGCAAGCAGAATGCCTACCGCAACGTGGCGCTGTTCAACGCCGCCGCGGCGCTGGTGGTCGCCGGCAAGGCGAAGACCCTCAAGGAAGGCGTTGCGCTCGGCGTCCAGTCGCTCGATACCGGAGCCGCGACCGACCGGCTGACCCGCCTCGTCGCCGTCTCCAATGCGTGAGGAGCACCAGCCGGTGTCCGACATCCTTCAGAAAATCGAAGCCTACAAGCGCGAGGAGATCGCCGCCGCCAAACGCGCGCATCCCCTCGCCGAGGTCGAAGGCCGCGCCAAGGCTGCGTCCGCCCCGCGCGGCTTCGCGGCCGCCATTCGCGCCAAACACGCCAACGGCGCTTATGCGCTGATCGCGGAGATCAAGAAGGCCTCGCCCTCCAGGGGGCTGATCCGCGCCGACTTCGATCCACCCGCGCTCGCGAAAGCCTACGAGGCCGGCGGCGCAGCCTGCCTGTCGGTGCTGACCGACGCGCCCTCGTTCCAGGGCCATCTCGATTTCATGGTGGCGGCGCGCGCGGCGGTGGCGCTGCCGGTGCTGCGCAAGGATTTCATCTACGACACCTATCAGGTGGCGGAAGCCCGCGCCCACGGCGCCGACTGCATCCTCATCATCATGGCTGCGCTCGACGACGACGCGGCGAAGGATATCGAGGACGCGGCTTTCTCCTACGGCATGGACGTGCTGCTCGAAGTGCACGACCGCGCCGAACTCGACCGCGCATTGAAACTGCGTTCGCCGCTGCTCGGCGTCAACAACCGCAACCTGCGCACCTTCGAGACCACGCTCAAGACCAGCGAGGATCTCGCGCCGCTGATCCCGGCCGACCGCATCCGCGTCGGCGAAAGCGGCATCTTCGCGCCCGCCGATCTCGCCCGCCTCGCCCGTGTCGGCATGACAACGTTCCTCGTCGGCGAAAGCCTGATGCGGCAGGCCGACGTGACCGCCGCGACCCGCGCGCTGCTGGCGCGCGACAGTTCTCCGCAGGTCGCGTGAGATGGCGAAAAAATCGTCACAGCTCACCCACATCGACGCCAAGGGCGAGGCGCGGATGGTGGACGTCTCCGCCAAGCCGGACACCGAGCGCATGGCGGTGGCCGAGGGTCAGGTCATCATGACCCGCAAGACCCTCGACCTCATCGCCAAGGGTAATGCCGCCAAGGGCGACGTGCTCGGCACCGCCCGCGTCGCCGGCATCATGGCGGCGAAGCGCACATCGGAGCTCATTCCGCTGTGCCATCCGCTGGCGCTGTCGAAAGTCACCCTCGACATCACGCCCGACGCCAAGCTGCCCGGCTGCCGCGTGCGCGCCACGGTGAAGGTGAAGGGGCCGACCGGCGTCGAGATGGAAGCGCTCACCGCCGTCTCCGTCGCCTGCCTCACCATCTACGACATGGTGAAGGCGGTTGAGCGCGGCATCGAGATCAAGGGCATCCGCTTGGTCGAGAAGAAGGGCGGAAAGTCCGGCCACTATCTGGCCGAGTATTGAGGAGCGCGCCATGGCCCTGATGCCGGTCGCCGACGCCTACGCCGCCGTTCTCAAGGACACCGCGGCGCTGCCCGAGGAAACCGTCGCCCTCACGGAGGCCTATCACCGCACGCTCGCGCGCGACATCGCGGCGCTGCGCACCCAGCCGCCCGAGGCCATGTCGGCCATGGACGGCTACGCGGTGCGCGCCGCCGACGCGGTGGCGGGCGCGCGGCTGACAGTGATCGGCGAAGTCGCCGCCGGCCGGCCGTTCAGCGACACCGTCGGCGCGGGACAGGCGGCGCGGATCTTCACCGGCGGCGTCGTGCCCGGCGGCGCCGACGCCGTGGTCATCCAGGAAGACACCACGCGCGACGGCGATCACGTCGCCATCAACGAGTCCATCGTGGCGGGGAAGAACATCCGCCCGGCCGGGATCGATTTCCGCGAGGGCGACGTGCTGCTGGCGCGCGGCACTCTCCTGTCCGATCGCGCGGTGGCGCTGGCGGCCGGCATGAACCATCCGCGGCTGCCGGTGCATCGCCGCCCGCGCGTCGGCATCCTTGCCACCGGCGATGAACTGGTGGCGCCGGGCTCCGTGCTCGGGCCGGGCCAGATCATCTCCAGCAACGCGTTCGCGCTGGTAGCGCTGGCGCAGAGCGAGGGCGCGGAGGCGATCGACCTCGGCGTCGCCCGCGACACGCTCGATTCCACGACAAGCGGCATCCGCCGCGCCCGCGACCTCGGCGTCGACGTGCTGGTCACCACCGGCGGCGCGTCGGTCGGCGACCACGATCTGGTGCAGGTGGCGCTGAAGGCCGAAGGCGTCGAAATGGCGTTCTGGAGGATCGCGCTGCGCCCCGGCAAGCCGATGATGCACGGGCGGCTCGGCGCCCTGCGCGTGCTCGGCCTGCCCGGCAACCCGGTGTCGTCCTACATCTGCGGCTACCTGTTCCTGGTGCCGCTGATCCGCGCGCTCTCCGGGCGAACGCAGGTGGACCACGCTTTCGAACACGGCGTGCTGGGGGGCGACCTGCCCGCCAACGACATGCGGCAGGATTACCTGCGCGCGCGGCTGTCTCCCGGCGCGGACGGCCTGCCGGTCGCGACGTCAGTCGGCATGCAGGACAGTTCGCTCGCGGCCAACCTCGCCGCCGCCGACGCGCTGATCGTGCGCCCGCCCTTCGCCCCCGCCGCTCCCGCCGGCAGCCGCTGCACCCTGATCCGGCTGCCGCGCTGAATCGCTGGCGCTGCGCCGATCTCCGACGCATCATCGCCCTGCGACACGTCTGCGACACTTGTCATGAACATCGCCTAAAGTTGGACATCATCCAGAGCCGACGGTCCGCAACACGAGCCGCGGCGGACGTGAAGGGTAAACGACATTGGCCAGCCAGCAATTCGAGATCGAATTGAAGCTTGAACTCGATGCGCGGGACGCACCGAAGCTTCAGCGCTACTGCCGCAAAGCCTTCAGGCGCGGCCCCGTGCAGATGCTGGAGTCGGTTTATTTCGATACGCCGGACCATCGTCTCCAGCGGGCCGGCTTCACGCTGCGCGTCCGTCGCATCGGCGAACGCCGCATCCAGACGCTGAAAGCCGCCGGCGACACGACAACCGGGTTCTCCGTCCGACCGGAATGGGAACACGACATCACCGGCGACGTGCCCGTTCTCGATCTGGAATCCGATCTTCTGCGACAATTCATCCCCAAGCGCGCGCTGGCCGATCTGCGCCCCGTGTTCAGGACGGTGATCCGCCGTCAACTGTTCGAGGCCGTCGCGCACGGCAGCCGCATCGAGGTGGCCCTCGATCAGGGAGAGGTTCGCATCGCTCGCCGCAAGCGGGCGCTGTGCGAAGTCGAGCTTGAACTCAAACACGGCAAACCCTCGTCATTGTTCAAACTGGCGCGAACCATCGGTGCGATCGCCCCGGTGCGTCTCGGCGTTCAAAGCAAGGCCGAGCGCGGTTATGCTCTGGCGCGCCTGGCCAAATCGCAGCCGGTGAAGGCCGAGCCCGTTCCCCTGACGGCGGAAACGACGTCCGCAAGGGCGCTGCAGGCCATCGCACAATCCTGCCTTCGCCATTTTCGTCTGAATGAAGCGATCCTCTCAGCGCAGGACGATGCCGGCGCGCTGCACCAGACCCGCGTCGCGCTCAGGAGGCTTCGCTCGGCGCTGACACTGTTCAGGCCGATGCTGGCCGACGCGCGCTACGACGCGCTGCGGAGCGAGATCAAGTCGATGGCCATCATCCTCGGCGCGGCGCGCAACATCGACGTGTTGATGACGCATCTTGAACGTCAGCGCATGCCGCAGGCTGTGCGGATCGCGCGCCAACAGGCTTACGCACAGGTGCGCGCCGCCCTCGACAGCCCGCGATGGCGCGCCGCGATGCTCGATATCGCGGATTGGCTGGCCCATGGCTCGTGGCTCACGCGACCCAAGAATTCGTCGCGATGCCATGAGCCAATCCCGGACCGGGCCGTGCGCATCCTCGAACGCTCTTCACGGCGGCTCGCACGCCGCGGTCGTGGTCTCGCCCGCCTTGATGACACAGCCCGCCACCGCGTCCGCATCGCCGCCAAGAAGCTGCGCTATGCGGCTGAGTTCTTCGGCGTGCTGTTTCCGGACAAAGCCGCGAAGCGACGCCGGAAGAGATTTGCCGAGACCATCGAGGCGATGCTGGACAGCCTGGGCGAACTCAACGATCATGCCACCGCTTCGACGCTGTCGAATGAACTGGGCTTGCCAAAATCAACACCGATGCGAGCGCGTGACCGCAAACGTCTCCTGACCAAAGCAGAGCGGCAATGCGAGGCGCTCTTCGAGGACACGCCGTTCTGGCAATGACATCGACGGCCTCTCAAATCGACCCGCCTTGCAGTCGGCCCCGCTTGGCGACTGGCCGCCGAGGCCATCGCCACAGCCCCCGGCCGCCACACTGAACCGCTATCGCGGATGCATACGGTTCCACATTGTTCACCGGAAATTAACGGTTGCGGAACACATATGGAACAGATAGTGTTCGTTCATGATTTGTTTCGAGTGACTCGCGGTTCCCGGCCCGGCCCTTCCATCATTCGGCCCGTTCCGGAAGCGCGACATCACCGGATCGGCCAAGGAATTGGCGAGGGATTTCGCGGGGACCATTCCAGATGCTGACGCGCAAACAATACGAGCTGTTGCAGTTCATCAATGAGCGGCTCAGGGAAGCCGGGGTCCCGCCCTCCTTCGACGAGATGAAGGACGCTCTCGACCTGCGCTCCAAGTCCGGTATCCACCGCCTCATCACCGCCCTTGAGGAGCGCGGCTTCATCCGCCGCCTCGCCAATCGCGCCCGCGCCATCGAGGTCATCAAGCTGCCGGAACTGGGACCCGGTCCAGGCAGCGCGCGGCGCGGCTTCACCCCGAGCGTGATCGAAGGCAATCTCGGCAAGGTCCGCGCCAGCAGCCCCGCGGCCGGTCCCGACGAGGATACGAACTTCCCGGTGTCGGTGCCGGTGATGGGCCGGATCGCGGCGGGCACGCCGATCGAGGCGCTGCAGACCCGCAGCCACACCATCACCGTGCCGCCGGACATGCTCGGCACCGGCGAGCATTACGCCCTCGAAGTGCGCGGCGATTCCATGATGGAAGCCGGCATCCTCGACGGCGACACCGTGCTGATCAAGCGCAACGACACCGCCGACACCGGCGACATCGTGGTGGCGCTGATCGACGAGGAAGAAGCCACGCTGAAGCGCTTCCGCCGGCGCGGCGCCTCCATCGCGCTCGAACCCGCCAACGCGGCCTACGAGGTCCGCATCCTGCCGCCCAACCGCGTGCGCATTCAGGGCAAGCTGGTGGGACTGGTGCGGAAGTATTGAGCGGACACAATCCGCGATGCGCTCCCTCGCCCCGCTTGCGGGGAGAGGTGAAGAACGATCTTCAATCATCCGCCTGCAAATCCGTTTGCGCCGGGGTCGCATCCACCGGCGGCGCTGGGAGGCCCGGACGGCTTGCCGTCGCGGCCGGTTCATCGCCCTCGGCAACGACCCGCGACCACGGGCGGTCAACGCCACGGGGCCTGATCGCCGCGACAATGGCGTAGCCGTCCACGCCCCTGCGCAGCGCCAGCGTTCCACGCCGGTTCAGCATGTCCCGATCGATCACCAGAGCAGCGCAATTGGGCGGCGGCCGCCTAGTGGTCACGATCACCGCCGCCTGCGCGCAATCGTCGGTGAACGCCTCCGGCTTCAGCGTCAGCGCGATGATCGCTCCGTCGATCGCCCGCGTCACGCAGCCTGCCCCGTCGCAGGAGACACCGTCCGCCAATGACGGGTCTGTCGCCATGCGCGCGTCAGCGTCCGCCGCGAGCCATTCGCGCGACAGGAACGCGTCAGTGCCGGTCCGCATCAGCCGCAACCGGCCGTCCGGCCCGCGCACGCCGACGACATGGCCGTCGCCCGCCACCAGAATGTCGGGCTGCGGCGCGGCCCATGCCCACACCGTGCCCAGAACCACGAGGGCGGCCCCGCACCAGCGCAGCGGCGTCCGCAGCAGGCCCATGACGACGAGGCCCGCGCTCATGACGGCGAGCGCGCCGGTGCCGAACGCCGGCGCGCGGCCGATGGCGCCGGGCAGCGCCGCGACCCATTGCGCCACCGCGATCATCCAGACGATGCCGAGATCCATCACCCGCCAGAACACGCCGTCGAATCCGAACGGCATGGCGATGAGCCCGAGCAGGCCCGCCGGCATCACCACCGCCGACACCACCGGCATCGCCGCGAGATTGGCCAGCACGCCGTAGGGCGTAACGCGGTGGAAATGGAACGCGGCGTAAGGCGTGGTGGCGAGGCCCGCCACCAGCGACGCCAGCGCCAGCAGCACGAGCTCGCGGCCGCCCCACAGCGCGGCGCGGGCGACGCGGTAATTGTCCGGCGACGCCAGCAGGTTCGGCATCCCGGC
>JAFKES010000140.1 GCA_017308495.1 Afipia sp. | reverse complement strand
GCTGGATGGGCACGCGCGTCGCTTATTGGGAGGGGCCGGTGGCGATCAGCGGCAGCCATGGCGGCGTCGGCTATCTGGAGATGACGGGATATTGAGGGGGCCGGGAATGGTCCGGCGGGCGGCCTTGTGCCGTCGCGGGGCCGCGCCTAGATAGCCCGCATGCCCCGCTATTTCTTCAATACCCGCATGGGTGACACGCTGATCCCCGACCCGGAGGGCGCGGAGTTGCGCGATCCCGATCAGGCATGGCGGGTGGCGCGCGCCACCATCCGGCGCATCCTCGACGACAACGGCGGAGACCCGCGCCTGCTGACGGCGTGTCTGGAAGTCACCGACGACAGCGGCGAGATCGTGCTGGAATTTCCCTTCACCGAGGCGCTCGATATCGGCGACAAGCCGTCGCGGCATTGATCCCTCGGATTATCGCGCGTTGGCCTTCACCAGCGCGAACAGCACGTCGTCCGGCCGCTCGGCGGTCAGCATGTGGCCTGCATGGGGCACCACCACGGCATTCGCGCCGGGGATGGCGGCGGCAAGCTGGCGGCCGGATTTCACCGGAGTCATCATGTCGCGTTCGCCGAGAATGAGCGTGGTCGGTGCGGTCACCTTGGCGGCGGAGGCGAGCACGTCCTTGTAGTCGTTGCAGGCGGCGAGGTCGTTGAACAGCACGCCCGGCGCGTCCCGCTCCAGCACGCGCTGGCCGCCGCCCAGCATCCACAGGCCGGGCGCTTGCGAGCCGCCGAGAGTCGCGGCGAAGCCGAAGCCCCAGATTGACACCATGTCGATGGCGTCGTGGCTGTTGGCCTTCGCAGCATCCAGCAGATCGGGCGATACCGGCATCGCGCTGCCGACGCCGATCAGCGACAGCGCGGATACTTTGTCGGGATAGCGCGCGGCGGCATCGAGTGCGATCAGCGAGCCCATGGAATGACCGACGAGCCCCGCTTTGGTCGCGCCGGCGGCCTCGATCAGGCGGATGATCCAGTCAGCCATCGCCGGGATGCTCGGGATCGGCTGGCCGCCGGAGCGCCCGTGTCCCGGCAGGTCGGGCGCGAGCACGCTGTAGCCGTGATGGGAGAACCACCGGCTGAACAGCGCCCACATCGAATGATCGAAGCCCGCGCCGTGCACGAATACCACCAGCGGCAGCTTCGGATCGAACGGCTTGCCGCCGGTGGTCGCGAAGGTCTCGATGCCGTCTACGGTCAGAATCATGTCTCAAGCCTTCTGCGAGATGCGGAGCGCCTGGCCGAGGTCGCCGATGATGTCGCCGGCGGCCTCGATGCCGACGGACAGGCGGATCAGTTCCTCGCCGATGCCGGCGATCTTCAACTGCTCCGCGTTCATCTGCTGGTGCGTGGTGGAGGCGGGGTGAATCACCAGCGTCTTGGCGTCGCCGACATTGGCGACGTGGCTGACCAGTTTCAGCGCCTCTATGAACTTGCGTCCGGCCTCGCGGCCGCCCTTGATGCCGAAGGTGATGATCGAGCCCGCGCCGCGCGGGAGCAGCTTTTGCGCCAGCGCGTGATCGGGGTGGCTTTCGAGCGAGGGATGCAGCACCCAGTCCACGGCCTTGTTCGCGGTCAGGAAGGCTAACACCGCGGCGGTGTTCTCGACATGGCGCGGCATGCGTACGTGCAGCGTTTCTACGCCCTGCAGGATCTGGAAAGCATTGGTCGGCGACAGGCACGCGCCGAAATCGCGCAGGCCTTCGGCGCGGGCGCGCATGATGAAGGCCTGCGGGCCGAATTCCTCGCTGAAGACGATGCCGTGATAGCCGGCGTAAGGCTTTGTCAGGGTCGGGAACTTGCCGGACTTGTCCCAGTCGAAATGGCCACCGTCGATGATGACGCCGCCGACGGCGATGCCATGGCCGCCGATCCACTTGGTGATTGAGTTCATCACGATGTCGGCGCCCATCTCGATCGGCCGCGCAAGATACGGCGTGGCGAAAGTGTTGTCGATCAGGAGCGGAATGCCGGCATCGTGGGCGATTTTCGCCACCGCCGGGATGTCGAACACTTCAAGCCCCGGATTGCCGATGGTCTCGCCGATCACCAGCTTGGTGTTCGGCTTGATCGCGGCCCGGATGGCGTCGTGATCGCGCGGCTTGACGAAGGTGGTGGTGATGCCGAAACGCGGCAGAGTATGCGTCAGCAGATTGATGGTGCCGCCATAGAGCGAGGCCGAGGCCACGATGTGGTCGCCGGCATCGAGCAGCGTGGCGATGGCGAGATGCATCGCCGCCATGCCGCTCGCGGTGCACACCGCGCCGACGCCGCTCTCCAATGCCGCGAGGCGTTCCTCCAGCACCGCGATGGTGGGGTTGGAGATGCGCGTATAGAGGTGGCCCGCACGTTCGATGTTGAACAGCGCCGCAGCGTGGTCCGCATCCTGGAACACGTAGGAGGTGGTCTGGTAGATCGGCGCGGCGCGCGCGCCGGTGAGAGGATCGGGATGCTGGCCCGCATGCAGGCTGAGCGTGTCGAACGCGGGAGATTTGGGCGCTGCCATCTATGCTCTCGTCAGTGGGATGAGGTATCTTTCACGCGGTCCGCCGGTTGGCAAGGTCAGGCGCCGGGGCGGGGGTCGATCGGCGTCAGGGCGCCGAGCCCGAGAATGTCTTCCAGCAGTCGTCCCGTCGCCAGCGCACGGGCCTCGCCGCGCGGCGGTGCCACGATCTGCAGGCCTACCGGCAGGTTTTCGCGGGTGAAGCCGCAGGGGATCGACAGGCCCGGGCAGCAGGCCATGGTGATGGCGGAGACGATGGCGAGCCATCCGACATAGCTGTCGAATTTGACGCCGTTGCATTCGGCCAGATAGCGCTGCTCCACGGGGAATGGCGCGACGATGGTGGTCGGGCACAGCAGCAGGTCGTAGGTCTCGAAGAAGGCGTTGGCGCGGTTGGTCAGCGTCACGCGCTGGGCTTCTGCCCGCGTGATGTCGTCGAGCGTCAGCTTGAGGCCCTGCTCGATATTCCAGATCACCTCCGGCTTCAACCGGTCGCGATGCTCGCGCAGCAGCTTGCCCTTGGTCAGCGCGTAGTCATAGGCGCGCAGCACATGGGCGCACGCGATCGATTCCCGGAAATCGGGATGGGCCTCTTCGACGATGACGCCGGCATCGGTGAGACGCTCCGCGGCCTTGCGGGTGATCGCAGCCACTTCCGGATCGACCGGGGAAATGCCGAGATCGGCCGAATAGGCGACGCGCTTCGGCTTCGCGCCGGAGCGGGCGGCGGCGAGGAACGAAGTCGGCAGCACGGGCAGTGACAGCGGATCGCGGGGGTCCTCGCCGGACATGGCGTCCAGCATCAGCGCGAGATCCTCGACATTGCGCGCCATCGGCCCGTCGGCGCTGATGGTGCGGTCGATCTTGGCGCCCTGGGAATGCGCGACGCGGCCGATGCTGGGACGCAGGCCGACCACGCCGCAGAAGCTCGCCGGATTACGCAGCGATCCGCCGACATCGGTGCCGTGGGCGAGCCACGCGGTGCCGCTGGCGAGCGCCGCCGCCGCGCCGCCGGAGGAGCCGGACGCCGAGCGCGACAAGTTCCACGGATTGAGGGTGGCGCCGAACACCTCGTTGAAGGTCTGCGCGCCTGCGCCGAATTCCGGCGTGTTGGACTTGGCGTAGATCACCGCGCCACTGGCTTCGAGATGCTCGACGACGATGTTGGATGTGGTGGCGATGCTATCCTTGAAGATGGGCGAGCCCTGGGTGGTGAGCACGCCGGCGACGTCGGTGAGGTCCTTGATCGGCACCGGCATTCCGGCGAGCAGGCCACGCTCGGCGACGGGTTTTTTCATCAACGCGTCGGCGTGGGCGCGGGCGCGGTCGAAGCACAGCGTCGGCAGGGCGTTGACCTTGCCGTCCACCTCGGCGATGCGGGCTTCCAGTGCATCCAGCAGGTCGTGCGGGGTGATGTCGCCGCGCTTCAGCCGCTCGACGTTCTCGCAGGCCGTCGCCCGCACGAGTTCTGCACCGGATGTCACGCCATCGCCTCCCGTTTTTTGGTTTCGTTTGGGGCCAATATAACGGGAGGCGGATGAATGGCGAGGTGAAAGTGGACGATATTCATCTCGCCGGACCGGGGCGTCCCGGCATGGGCCGATGTCAGTGCGCGCCGCCACCCATTTCGCCGTCAAGAACCCCGCCGAACAGCTCCCAGCGTTCGCCCTTGAAGCGCATCAGCTGCAACTGCTCGATGGGCGAGAAGTCGGTGGCGGTGGTCTTGATGAGGATGCCGGGCAGCAAGCCGCCCTGCTGGATGCCCTGAAGGTTGGCGGCCTGCTTCATGATGTTGTCGCGGGTGAGGTTGTCGCCGGCCTGCTTCAGTACCTGCACCATGGTCTGCGCCATGTTGTAGCCGGTGAGGGCGGAGCTGTCGGCCGGATTGACCTCCGGAACGTACTTGGCAAGGAAGGCCTTGTAATCCTTCATGGCCGGATCGTCGGTCCACTGCGGATCGGTGGTGTCCTTGGCATAGGCGGCCGAAATCACGCCCTGCGCGTTGTCGAGCCCGGCGGGTTTCATCACGGTCGCGGTCGATGCGCTGACGTTGGCGATCATCATGGTCGGCTTCCAGCCGAGTTCGCCGACTTTCTTGATGGTCTGCGCGCCAAACTTCGGCGTGGTGAAGATCATCAGAACGTCCGGATTGAGCGCCTTGAGCTTCACGATATGCGAGTCGATGGTCGGCTCGGACAATTCATAGCTCTCTTCGGCGATGATCTGTGATTTCTTGCTGCCGAGACCGTCCTGAAGACCTTTCAGGTAATCCTTGCCGAAATCGTCGTTCTGGTAGAGCACGGCGATCTTCGCGTTTGGCTTTTCCTTCAGCAGGTGCTTGGCGTAGATGCGGCCTTCGCTCTGATAGCTGGGCAGCCAGCCCATGGTCCACGGAAAGCCTTTGGGATCGGCCCACTTGGTCGCGCCGGTGGCGAGGAAGATCTGCGGCACCTTCTTGGTGTTCATGTATTTCTGGATCGCTGAATTGGATGGTGTGCCGAGCGCGCCGAACAGCAGCAGCACCTCGTCGCTTTCGACTAGCTTGCGGGTCTGCTCCACCGCTTTCGGCGGCGAATAGGCGTCGTCATAGGAGATGAAGTTGATCTTGCGGCCGTTGATGCCGCCTTCGTCGTTGATCTTGTGGAAGTAGCCGGTCATCGCCTTGCCCACCGCGCCATAGGCCGAGGCCGGGCCGCTATAGGGCATGATATTGCCGATCTTGATTTCGGTGTCGGACGCGCCGGGATCGTATTTCTTCTGGGCCAGAGCCGCATCGGTCGCGGCGATCAGAAGCCCCGCGGTCATGGCGGCGCAGAGCGGTTTGGTCAAACGCATTCGGTTTTCTCCCTGGTTGCTTGTGTGGTGCGGCGCGCGGTTCTTTTGCCCGCTTTGCCGGTCTTCATGGGGTTACGAGCGTCTGGCCTTGTCTTTCTCGTTTTGTGACACGATGGCGTCTCGAGCCGCTTTCCAGTCCGCATCGCTCCAGTCGCGAAGTTGATAGAAATTTCCACCTGTGGCTAGGGCCTGCGCGCCGTCCATGGCGATGGTCTCGCCATTGATCCAGTCGCAGCCGCCGGAAATCAGGAAGGTGGCGAGGTTCTGCAGTTCGCTCATCTCGCCGACGCGGCCCATGGGATTCATGGCCATGGTGCGCGCGCCCGCTTCGTCGCCGGGCTTGATGCGTTTGCTCATGCCTTCGGTGGGGATTTCTCCGGGCGCGATGGTGTTGAGGCGGATGCCGTAGCGACCCCATTCGGCCGCGAGCGACATGGTCATGGCGTGGATCGCGGCCTTGCTCATGGTGGATGGCACCACGTAGGGACTGCCGTTGCGCACCCACGTCACGGTGATCGAGACGACATTGCCGCGATGGCCGCCGGCGATCCAGCGCCGTCCGACGGCGTGGGTGACGTAGAACGTGCCGTGCATCACGATATTGGCGACGGCGTCGAAGCCGCGCGGCGTCAGGTCCTGCGTCCGCGAGATGAAATTCCCGGCTGCGTTGTTGATCAGGTCGGTGAGGGGGCCATCCCTGAAAATGGTGTCGATCATGGCGTCCACCGCGGCGGCGTCGCGGATGTCCACGCCGTGGGCGGTGACCTTGCCGCCATGGGCCGCCATCAGCTCGGTCGCGGTCTCCTCGCAGACGCCCTTGCGGCGGCCGCAGATGTGGATTTCGGCGCCGAGGGCGAGAAACTTCGCGGCCATGGCCTTGCCAAGGCCCGTTCCGCCACCCGTCACCAGAATGCGGCGGCCTGCCAGCAGATCGTCCTTGAACATGATGTCATTCCCCCCTGATGTGTCATTGATTAGTTAGTTGATTAATTAAAACAGGGTGCGCTAACAGTGTAAAGTGAA
Organism: Afipia sp.; assembly: GCA_017308495.1. Taxonomy (GTDB): domain Bacteria; phylum Pseudomonadota; class Alphaproteobacteria; order Rhizobiales; family Xanthobacteraceae; genus Afipia. The sequence continues at coordinate 14,904 of JAFKES010000140.1, read as the reverse complement.
GAGATCACAATATCCGGGAGAACGTCATGTCCATCGCCGCCTCTGACCGCATCGCCGTTTCGATTGTCGAGGGTGTCGCCGATGTGCGCCTGATCCGCGCCGACAAGATGAATGCGCTGGATGCTGCCATGTTCAACGCGCTGGTCGATACGGCCGAGCGGCTCGGCCGCGACAAGGGCCTGCGGGCGGTGGTGCTGTCCGGCGAGGGGCGCGCGTTCTGCGCCGGGCTCGATATGGGGCGCTTCGCCGCGATGGGCGACGGCACCAGCGACCTGCGCGATCTTGCCAAACGCACCCATGGCCAGACCAATCACTCCCAGCAGGCGGTGTGGGGCTGGCGGCAACTCCCGGTGCCGGTGATCGCCGCGGTGCATGGTGTGGCGTTCGGCGGCGGCTTCCAGCTCGCGCTCGGCGCCGACATGCGGTTCGTCGCGCCCGATACGCGCATGTCCATCCTGGAGATCAAATGGGGACTGGTGCCCGACATGGCCGGCACGCCGATCCTCGCCCGTCTGGTGCGCGACGACATCTTGCGCGACCTCGCCTTCACCGGACGGATCTTCTCGGCGCAGGAGGCCATGGACTATGGTCTCGCCACCCGCATCTGCGACGACCCGCGCGCCGCCGCGCTGGAGGCGGCCCGCGAGATCGCCGGCAAGAGTCCGGACGCTATCCGCGGCATCAAGCGCATGCTCAATGCGCTCAGTGGTGATCCCGGACCGGCGCTGCTTGCCGAATCCGTCGAGCAGATGAAGGTGATGGGCACGCCGAACCAGACCGAGGCCGTGCGCGCCAATATCGAGAAGCGCGCGCCGCGCTTCACGGACAGCGCCGACTGAGGTTTCTGCCTGAAAATTGAGCCGGAACGCAGCGCCTCGTGCTTGCGCGGGGGCGCAAAACTTGTCACTTGCAACGGGAAATGTCGATCCGTCGCGGGTGAGGCCAGTGATGCCGTTCCAGGAAACATCGTCCGAACAGCGCGAGGCCGAGGCCGGCGCCCATGACGACGCGCTGCTGCGCGCCGATATCCGGCGGCTGGGTCGCATTCTCGGCGACACGGTGCGCGATCAGGAAGGCGTCGACGTGTTCGATCTGGTCGAGCGCATCCGGCAGACCTCGATCCGCTTTCATCGCGACGACGACGAGCCCGCGCGCCGGGAACTCGAAGCCATTCTCGACGGCATGACCATCGCCGAGACCGTGCGGATCGTGCGCGCGTTCAGCTATTTCTCCCACCTCGCCAACATTGCCGAGGATCAGAACAACATCCGTCAGCGGCGGGCGAGCGATATGACGGGGGCTGAGGTGCGCCCCGAAATGCTGGCGGGTGCGCTGAAGCGGGCGAAGGACGCCGGTATCAGCGCGGATGCGTTGCGCGATTTCTTCGCCCGAGCCCTGATCAGGCCGGTGCTGACCGCGCATCCGACCGAGGTGCGCCGCAAGAGCACCATGGATCGCGAGATGGAGATCGCCTCCATTCTCGGCATCCGCGAGCGCACGCAGATGACGGTGGCCGAGACTGCCGCCAGCGATGAGCAGTTGCGGCGGGCGGTGGTGACGCTGTGGCAGACCAACCTGCTGCGCCGGACCAAGCTCACCGTTCTGGACGAGGTCGCCAACGGCCTGTCGTTCTATGACTATACCTTCCTGCGCGAGGTGCCGGGGCTGCATTGCGCTCTGGAAGACCGGCTTGCGGAGGAGGACGGCGTCGCCGCCGACGCGCAGGACGGGCCGGAGCTGGCTAGTTTCCTGAAGATGGGGAGCTGGATCGGCGGCGACCGTGACGGCAATCCGTTCGTCACCGCCGAGGTGATGCGCGGCACGCTGAAGATGCAGAGCGCGCAGATCCTGCGTTTTTATCTGGCCGAGTTGCACGAACTTGGCGGGGAACTGTCGCTGGCGACGCACCTCGCCGATATTTCGCCGGAGCTGCGCGCGCTGGCGGAGCAATCGCCGGACCTGTCGCCGCATCGGCGTGGCGAGCCCTATCGGCTGGCGGTGTCCGGCATCTATGCTCGGCTCACCGCCACCGCCCACAAACTCGACATTGAGATCAGCCGGCCGCCGGTCGCGGATGCTGTGCCGTATGGCGGCCCGCACGAGTTGCGACGCGATCTCGACGTGCTGCATGCGTCGCTGGTCGCCAACAATTCGCTGGTGATCGCCCGGGGGCGGCTGCGGCATCTGCGCCGGGCGCTGGATTGCTTCGGTTTCCATCTGGCGTCCCTCGACATGCGGCAGAATTCCGCCGTGCACGAGCGCACCGTCGCCGAACTGTTCGAAGCCGCGGCTCCCGGCACCGCCTATCGTGAGCTGCCGGAGCGGGATCGGATCGCGCTGTTGATCCGCGAGCTGCGCACCGCGCGGCCGTTGGCTTCGCCTTTCGTCGCCTATAGCGAGGAGACGGACAAGGAACTTGCGGTGCTGCGGGCCGCGGCCGCGGCCCATGCGACGTTCGGCGGCGCGGTCATCCCTCAATGCATCATCTCGATGACGGAGGGGATTTCCGACCTGCTGGAAGTCGCGGTGCTGCTGAAGGAAGTCGGCCTCGTCGCACCGGACGGCGTGAGCCGCCTCAATATCGTGCCGCTGTTCGAGACGATCGAGGACCTCAGGCAGTGCGCGCGGATCATGGATGGTCTGTTCTCCCTGCCGGAGTATCGTCGCCTGGTGGACAGCCGTGGCGGCACCCAGGAAGTGATGCTGGGCTACTCGGACAGCAACAAGGACGGCGGTTTCGTGACGTCGGGGTGGGAGCTGTACAAGGCCGAGATCGGCCTGATCGAGGTTTTCGCACGGCATGGGGTGCGGCTGCGGCTGTTCCACGGCCGCGGCGGCTCGGTCGGCCGCGGCGGTGGCCCGAGCTATGACGCGATCCTGGCGCAGCCCGGCGGCGCGGTGAACGGACAGATCCGCATCACCGAACAGGGCGAGATCATCTCCAGCAAATATTCCAATGCGGAGGTCGGCCGCTACAATCTCGAAATCCTCGCGGCAGCGACGCTGGAGGCCAGCCTGCTGCAGCCGAAACACTCGGCCCCGCGGGACGACTACATCGCGACCATGGAGGAACTATCCAATCTCGCTTACGCGGCCTATCGCGACCTCGTCTACGGCACCGAGGGGTTCGAGGATTACTTCTGGTCGTCCACGGTGATCTCGGAAATCTCCACGCTGAACATCGGCAGCCGCCCGGCCTCGCGCACGCGCACGCGCCGGATCGAGGATCTGCGCGCGATCCCGTGGGTGTTCAGCTGGGCGCAGTGCCGCCTGATGCTGCCGGGATGGTACGGCTTCGGCAGCGCCGTGCAGGCGTGGATCGCCCGGCATCCGGACAAGGGCCTCGCGCTGCTGCAGGAGCTTTATCGCGAATGGCCGTTCTTCCAGACGCTGCTGTCGAACATGGACATGGTGCTGTCGAAGAGCAGCATCGCCATCGCCTCGCGTTACGCCGATCTGGTGCCGGACGAGAAGTTGCGGGCCGCGATCTTCGGCCGCATCCGCGCGGAGTGGCATCAATCCATCGATGCGCTGCTCGCGATCATGGGGCACGACCGGCTGCTGCAGGGAAATCCGCTGCTGGAGCGCTCGATCCGAAACCGCTTTCCCTATCTCGATCCGCTCAACCATGTGCAGGTCGAGCTGTTGCAGGCGCACCGTGCGCACAGCACCGACGAACAGGTGCTGCGCGGCATTCAACTCACCATCAACGGCATTTCGGCGGGGCTGCGAAATAGCGGGTAGAGCGGGTTTGGTCGAGACGAAATCAGTCTTCGTCATGTCCGGCACAAGGCCGGGCATGACGGATCAATGTGTTTACACCGGATCCCACGAGAAGATGTCGGCCGAGCGGTCGAGTTTGTAGAATGACGGCTTGAGCGCCGGCATGCCGTGCTCGGCGATGCTCTGCGGCGTCCAGCCTTCGCCGCGATGGACCGAGCGCAGCGGACGGGACTGGCCCATCAGGAAGATTTCGTTCATGCGCACGGCGAAGATCTGGCCGGTGACGTCCTTGGCGGCGTCGCTCAGCAGGAACGTTACCACCGGCGCGATCTTGTCCGCGCTCATCTGCTGCATGCGGGCGACACGCGCCTTCTCCTCCTCGGTCTCGGTCGGGATCGTGCCGATCATGCGGCTCCACGCGAACGGGGACACGCAGTTGGAGCGCACGTTGAAGCGCTCCATATCCAGCGCGATGGATTTCGACAGCCCGACGATGCCTAGCTTCGCCGCCGCATAATTGGCCTGGCCGAAATTGCCGATCAGCCCCGACGTGGAGGTGAAGTGCACAAAGGCACCGCTTTCCTGCTCGCGGAATATCCGCGCGGCGGCATGGGAGGTGTAGAACGATCCCATCAGGTGCACCTTGATGACCATCTCGAAGGCGTCGATGCTCATGCGATGGAAGATGGCGTCGCGCAGGATGCCGGCGTTGTTGACCACGCCATCGAGACGGCCATAGGTATCCACCGCCTGCTTGATGATCTTGCTGGCGGGCACCGCTTCCGCCACGCTCTCGAAATTCGCTGCTGCGGTGCCGCCGCGCTGCCTGATTTCCTCAACCACCTCCTCGGCGGGCGCGGCGCTGATGCCCGAGCCGTCGGACGCGCCGCCGGGATCGTTGACGATGACCTTCGCCCCCTCGGCGGCGGCGAGCAGGGCGATCTCGCGGCCTATGCCGCGACCGGCGCCGGTGACGACGATGACCTTGCCGTCCAGGGATGTCTTGTCAGCCATTTCGTTGCGCTCCCGTTTCGCTGTCAGGGTTCGTTGACGGCTTCCGATTGATTGCGGCGTTCCGTCTAGATGACCGCATTCGTTGCGACAGGCAAGCGCCGCACGGCTTGAACCCGGTGCGCGCCGGCAGCGACCACAGAGACACAGGGAAACAACCTTATCGTGAGTTCGGTGGCGGCGATTGAAACGATGTCCGGTCCCGGGACAGCCTGTTTCTTGCCATCTGTAGCAAATCTGCCACGGAATCCGGCGCTGCGACGTTGAGCGATCGGGCTTTTTGTGGTTTTTGAGAGCTTTGGAATGATTGTCTGGATTTATTTTTAATGCGGAATTTCATGCATCATGCGCGGGCGCCCGGATGGAGGGCATTGGCGCGCCGGGCTGGATATCTCGCCGCGGGCGCTGCAATTCTGCTGGCGCAGTCCGGTGGTGTTCGCGCGCAGAGCGCGGCCGATCAGGATCAGTTGTTTCAGCAGATGGTCCGCAATCCGGCGAACCACGATGTCACCTTTGCCTTCGTCAAGGTCGCCACCGAGCGCGGCGACTATGAGGCGGCGATCGGCGCGCTCGAACGCCTGCTGTTCTACAATCCGCGCCTGACGCGGGTGAAATACGAACTGGGCGCGCTGTATTTCCGGCTCGGTTCGTATGAGATGGCGCGGCGCTATTTCCGCGAGGCGCTCGCCAGCCCCGATCTCGACGCCATCACCCGGCAGCGGATCGAAACCTATCTGCCGGACACCGAGAAGCAGCTTCAGCAGAGTCGTTTCTCCGGCTTCCTGCAGACCGGCATCCGCTCGCAGAGCAACGCCAATTTCGCGCCGGCGGGCAACGTGCTGCGGCTCGGCGGCAACGACCTGTCGCTGCTGCCGATGGCACGCGGCCGAAGCGACGTGAACTGGTTCGGCCTCGCCGGTTTCAGCCATGACTATGATCTGCAAAACCAGCGCGGCGACACGCTGGAAACCCGCGCCATCGGCTATCTGACCCAGCAGAGCCGCCTCAGCGATCTCAACGTCGGCTTTTTCGACATCAGCTTCGGACCGCGTCTCGCGCTGGCGCCGGAACTTTTGCCGGGGGCGACCATCAAGCCCTACGTGGTGGGCGGCAACACCTGGCTCGGCGGCTCGTCCTATTTCTCCAGCGTCGGCGCGGGCGTCGCGGTGAAGATTCCGGTAAACGACAGATTCTCCTTCGGTCCGGATTTCGAATGGCGGCGCGTGGATTTCCGCACCGGCGACGTCGATCCCGTGTCCGGATTCAATTCGGGCAACTGGTACACGGCGGGGTTGACGGGAAGCGCGACGCTGTCCCAGCGCATCAAGCTGGATATGCGCGCCATCTATCGCCGTGGCGACTCGGCGCTTGCGTTCCAGTCGTTCGACCAGTGGGCGGCCGAAGCCGCGCTGACCTTTGAATTCGCACCGCCCGCGGACTGGATGTCGCGCAACTGGAGCATCGCGCCGTTCGCGCGCTGGATCGACACCCGCTTCGATGCGGCCAATCCCTTCATCGATCCGCTGACGGTGCGCAAGGACGGCCAGTGGTCGGTAGGGGCGCTGCTCAATGCGCCGGTGACACGGATGCTGGGCCTGTCCGCCGCGATCCAGTACGACAAGAGCACATCGACGCTGCCGAATTATCGTCTCGAAAATTTCTCCGTCATGTTCGGCCCGACGGTCCGGTTCTGAGGTCCATCGCATGATCCCGCGCAGTCACCTCCGTCTCGCCTCCCTGATCACGCTGCTGGCTGTCGCGGGCGTTGCGCCGCATGCGCAGGCGCAGACCTCCGGCCGCGTCGGCGCGGTCAATCCCGATGCCACCGGCACGCCGCCCGGCGCGGCGGCGCGGACCCTCACCATCGGCACCAACGTGGTCTACAAGGAGCGGGTGCAGACCTCGGCGCAGGGTTCGACCCAAATCCTGCTGCCGGACACCTCGACGCTGAATGTCGGTCGCAACAGCAGCATCGTCATTGACGAATACGTCTACGATCCCAACGCCGGCACCGGCAAGATGGTGGCGAGCGTTAGCAAGGGCGTGATGCGCTTCGTCGGCGGCCAGATCAGCCACACGGTGGGCGTGACGGTGAACACGCCAGTAGCGACGCTGGGCATTCGCGGCGGCGTCGCTACGGTAGCCTATCCGATTCCGCCCGGTTTCACGGCGGCTGATCCCCGGCTCGCGGGGGCGCGGGGCGAGATCGTCATCGGCCATGTCGGGTCTGTTATCCTCAAGAACAATGCCGGCTCGGTGATCGTGCGGCCGGGCTACATGACCTGGGTGAGCGGGCCGAACGACCCGATCCCCGAACCGTTCCCCGTTCCGGACGCCCTGCTGCGGCAGATGATGGCCACGCTGACCAGTCGGCCGGGCCAGACCGGCGGGGTGAAGGACCTGCCGACCGACCAGATGGCGGCGCGGCTTGGCTTCGGTCGCACCATCCTGGCCGATCCGGCGCGGCCGCCGGGCACCGATCCGCTGGGTTATTTCTCGATCTTTGATGCGGGCAATGCCGCGGTGAAGAACAAGTCGCAGTCGAACCAGACCGGTCAAGTCAGTCGGCCGCGCGGATATCCGACGGACGGGTGCGGGTTCGCCTGTGGTCCGGGCACTCACGGCCCCGGTTACCCCAACAATCCCGATTACCCTTATAACCCCGATTACCCCTATAACCTCGATTAACCCTATAATCCCTGACGGTCCCGGCCGCCCGCGAGATCAGATCGCCTTGCTTCTGGTCTTGCGGACCTGCGCTGCGGCTGCAGGCGGCAGGAACAGCGACTGGGCCTGACTGGCCTTTTCCGCGATGAAATCCGCGGTCACCCGCACGCGTGCGATGTTGCGCAGGTCGCTGTGCACCAGAAGCCAGAACGAGCGGATCAGTTTGAAATCCGGCAGCACGCGGACGAGTTGCGGCACGTCGCGGGCGATGAAGTAGGGCAGCACGCAAAGGCCCGCGCCGGCGATGGTGGCGTTCAGTTGCGCGATCAGGTTCGAGCTTTTGATCGCAGGCATGAGATCGGGCGACACGAAATGCGCGTATTCGAGTTCGGGCGAATAGATCAGGTCGTCGATGTATGAAATGAAGCGGTGCGCGCGCATGTCCGCCGTGGTCGTGATGGCGGGATGGCTCGCCAGATAATCGCGGGTGGCATAGAGGCCGAGTTCGTAATCGGTCAGCTTGCGCGAATGCAGCCGCCCTTCGCTCGGCCGCGTCAGGCTCACCGCGATGTCCGCCTCCCGCCGCGACAGGCTGAATTCGCGCGGCATGGCCACCAGTTCGATCGACAGGTCCGGATGGCGATCGCTGAGTTCGCCGAGGCAGGCCGCGAGGAAATGCGCGCCGAAGCCGTCGGGCGTGCCGATGCGCACCGCGCCGGTGGCCTGAAGCTTGGTGTCGCCAATGGACTGGGTCGCCGAGACCGCAAGCTGGTCCATCTGCTCCGCCATCTCCAGCAGACGTTGGCCCGCCTCGGTGAGAGAGGAGCCGCTGGTGCGGCGGTCGAACAGTTGCGCGCCGAGCGAGGTCTCCAGCGCGGTGATGCGCCGGCTCAGGGTGGAATAGTCGATCTTCAGCCGCTTCGCCGCCGCCGTCATGCTGCCGGTCCGGGTGATGGCGAGAAAGGATCGCACGAGATTCCAGTCGAATTGGTCGGGCATCGCAGATGTTTCCGGTCGATCCGGCGACGGTCCGAACGCCGGTCCTTCTGGGTAATCCATCACGCTGCCCGCGCCAAGCCGCATCGCTGTCGCGGCCGGGCGGCGCTGCCAAACGAAGAGCGTGGGAATGCCGGCGAGGGTGTCCGTCGGAGGCGGAGGATGTAGGTGGCCCGGCCTTATTGGGTCAGTGCGCCGAAATAGGCCCACAGGATGATGGCCAGCGCGATGATCGCCGAGATGATGATTCTGGACATGATGGGCCTTCCGCGTGTCGTCTCGGATCAGGTCGCCGGCTTGGCAAGCTGCAAAACCACGAGCGACGTATCGGAGTTTTGCGGATCGGCGCGGACATTGAATCCGAGCTGTCGGCAGATGTCCAGCATCGGCGTGTTCCTCGTCAACACCTGGCCGTGAATCTCCGGCACCCCTTCCACGCGGCCGTACTCGATGATCATCTTCATCAGCATCCAGCCGAGGCCGAGGCCCTTGAGGTCGCTGCGGATCAGGATCGCATACTCGGCGCTGGCGAAATCGGAGTCGGTATGGAGGCGCACCACTCCGAGCATCTTGCCGGTGGTTTCCTCGATAGCGATGAAGGCCATGGCGCGAGCGTAGTCGAGCTGCGTCAGGCGCGCGATGAACGGATGCGTCAGCTCCTTGATGGCCGAGAAGAAGCGGAGGCGGATATCGTCCTGGCTCACCTGGGTGAAGAATTCCGGATAGAGATGCTCGTCCTCCGGCCGCACCGGCCGGATGAAGACGCCGCGTCCGTCCTTCAGCTTGGCATGGCGCTCCCACTCCTTCGGATAGGGCCGGATCGCGAAGCGGTAATGGCTGGAGCCGCGCACCACGTCTCCGACCGGCGCGATGGCCACCTGCGCATCCACAGCGATCACGCCGTCCCTGTCGGCGAGCAGCGGGTTGATGTCGAGTTCGCGGATTTCCGGCAGGTCGGCGGCCATCTGCGCGAGCTTCACCAGCAGCAGAGCCACCGCGCCCTCGTCGGCGGCGGGGACGTCGCGGTAGCTCTTGAGAATGCGCGACACCCGGGTGCGGGTGATCAGGTCGCGCGCGAGGTTGAGGTCGAGCGGCGGCAGCGCCAGCGCCTTGTCGTTGATGACTTCGACCGCGGTGCCGCCGCGCCCGAACACCACCACGGGCCCGAAGGTCGGATCGTCGGCGAGGCCGGCGAGCAATTCGCGGGCGCGCGGTCGCAAGATCGTCGGATGGATGGTGACGCCGTCGATGCGCGCCCCCGGCTTCATGGCGTAAGCGCGTTCCAGAATCTCCTCGGTGGCGTCGCGGACCGCGCGTTCGCTGGTCAGGTTCAGGCGCACGCCGCCGATGTCCGACTTGCTGAGGATGTCCGGCGAGCAGATCTTGACCACGACGGTGTTGCCTTCGGCGAGGATCGGCGTCGCGGCGCGCGCTGCCTGGTCCGGATCGCGCGCCAGCACGGCGGAGGCGATGGCAATGCCGTAGGCACCCAGCAGTTCGGTGGTTTCGATCGGGTTGAGCCAGCTTCGCCCATTGGCGAGCGCGGTCTTCAGAACCGCGCGCGCCGCCGCAGCATCCGGGGCGAACTCCTCCGGCAGGCTCGGCGGCGCCTGCATCGCCACGTCGAGGCCCTCGCGATAGCGCACGATATGCATGAAGCCGCGCACCGCGTCGGCCTCGTTCGAAAAGTGCGGAATACCGGCCGCGCCGAACGCGGCGCTGGCCTCGCCGCTGTCGCCGACCCATGCCGCGAACACAGGCTTGCGGGAGTAATGTTCGGCGCGATGCTTGCGGATCGTGTCCACCACCGCCTTGGCGGATTCGATCGGCGAGGCCAGTGTGTTGGGGGAATTCATCACCAACAGCGCGTTGTTGGCGGTGTCGCCGAGCACGAGGTCGGTCGCCTGCGCGTAACGCGCGCCATCGGCGTCGCCGAGAATGTCGATCGGGTTCGCGCCGGACCAGCGTGATGGCAGCACCTTGTCGAGGCTCTTTTTGACTTCTTCGGAAATGCTCGCGAGTTCGCCGCCGAGATCGATCAGCCGGTCCACCGCCAGCACGGCGAGGCCGCCGCCGTTGGTGAGGATGGCGAGGCGGTGGCCGTGCGAGGCCTGCAGGTGCGCCAGCGTTTCGGCGGCGGAGAACAGTTCGTCCATGTCGAGCACGCGCAGCAGGCCGGCGCGGCGGAACGCGGCGTCATAGACCGCGTCCGATCCCGCCAGCGCGCCGGTATGGGTGGCGACGGCGCGCGCCCCCTGGGTGTGGCGTCCGGACTTGATGACCACCACCGGCTTGACGCGCGCCGCAGCCCGCGCCGCCGACATGAACTTCCGCGCATCGGTGATCGATTCGACGTAAAGCAGGATGGCGCGGGTATCCTGATCAAGAGCGAAATAATCGAGCAGGTCGCTGAAATCGACGTCGAGGTTCTCGCTCATGGAGACGATCGCCGAAAAACCGATGTTGCGATTGGCCGCCCATTCGACCAGCGCGCTCGTGATCGCGCCGGACTGCGAGATCAGCGCGAGGTCGCCGGCCCGCGGCAGTCGCGAGCCGAAACTCGCGTTCAGTTTCACGCGCGGCACCAGAATGCCGAGCGAGGGACCGACGAGGCGCAGGCCGGTGGCGCGCGCAGTGCGCGCAATGGCTTCGGTGTGCGACCCGGTGCCGAGGCCGAGACCCGCGGTCAGCACCATCGCCGTCGGCCAGCCACGCGCGCTGGCCGCCTTCACCACGCCTTCCACTGCGGCTGGCGGTGTTGAAATGATGGTGAGGTCCGGGGTTTCGGGAACGTCCTCGATGCGGGGCAGGGTCCTGATACCCTCGATCTCGTCATAGGCGCGATTGACGACGTGGATCTTGCCGGTGAAGCCGCCCGCGATCAGGTTGCGCAGCGTGGTGCCGCCGACCGATGCCGGCTTCGGGCTGCCGCCGACGAGCGCGATGGAGCGCGGCGCAAACAGATGGTCGAGACGGTAGGTGCTCATGGCAATTCCGAACCTTCGATCCAGGCGCAAGTTGCACGGGACCGCATCATTCCCGCAAGAGTGCTTCGAGGATGTGCCGCGGACCGAACGTCGCATCGTGAACGCCGCCGACGGCCAGCATGTTCCGGATCATGCTGCATAGCAACAAAATTAGTGTCTCGCGCTGCCATGGCAGGTAGGTGGTCAGCCTTAAAATACTTTTAAGATGTTGAATTATATCAATAATTACATTTATAATGTCGCGCTGCAATATTTATGTTGCAATGCAGCGATGAAGTTGCTAGTTAGAATACATCCCGGGCCAAAACGGACGGGGCGAGCCCATAGCTCAAACCTGAGGATGGAGAGTGCAATGACCAATTCTTTCGATACCGAATCCGTGATGAACACCGTCAAGACTGCTTTCGCGCCGGTCACCGGTGCGCTCAAGAACTTCCCGAACGTCGAGCTTCCCGAAGCTGCGCGCGACTTCGTCAAGAAGGCCGCCGGCACCGCCAAGGACCGCACCGCCGAGCTGCGTACCGGTTCGGAAAAGGTGGCCTCGGTGATCGAGGACGCCGTCGCCGGTTCGGTCAGCGAGACCGCGAAGGTGTCCCGCAACATCCAGCAGGCCGTCTATGACGACGCCCACGCGCTGTTCTCGGGCATCGACAAGCTGGCCTCGGCCAAGACCTTCAACGAGGTCGTGACCATCCAGAGCGACCTGCTTCGTGCGCAGGGCGAAGTGCTGACGGCGCGCGCCAAGGCGACCACCGAATATTTCGGCAAGCTGTTCGCCGAAGGCGCCAAGACCGCGCAGGAGAACTTCTCCAAGGTTGCGTCGTCGGTCAAATCGGCCTGATCCTTCCGGACATGCGATCCCCCAAGGCCCGCGCAAGCGGGCCTTCTTTTTTGCGCGTGATGCTATACCTGCATGGGCGAAGGCGGGGAGGATCATGGCAGATAGCCACAAATTCGCGCTGATCACGGATGCGGGCGATGTCGCGCGCGCCGTGGAACTGCGCCGAGTCAAGCTATTGGCGACGCTGGTGCTGGGCGGCTGCGTCGTGGTGCTGGTGATCGCCAAGGTGCTGGAGCGCGTGCATCCGGCGTTCGGCTTCGTCGCCGCCTTCGCGGAGGCTGCCACCATCGGCGGTCTCGCCGACTGGTACGCGGTGGTGGCGCTGTTCAGGCATCCGCTCGGATTGCCGATTCCCCACACCGCCATCATCCAGCAAAATCAGCACCGCATTGCCGACAAGCTCGGCGACTTCATCGAGGTGCATTTCCTCAGTCCCGCGCCGGTCGACGCCAAGCTGCGCGAGGTGGACTTCGCCTCGTTCGTCTCCGGCTGGCTGACGGATGCCAAGAAAAGCAATGATCTCGCGCGTTTCGCGCTACGCCTGCTGCCGGACGCCTTGACCGCGATCGAGACCTCGGGTCTGAAAGCGGCGCTCACCCGCCGCGTGATGGCGCAGGTTGAGGCGGTCGATCTCGCCCCACTTGTCGCGGGCACGCTGCGCGGCTTCATCGCCGAGGGCCGTCACAAGGCGATGCTGGACGATCTGCTGCAGGCGTTGCACGACGCCATCAACACCCCGGAGGTGCTGGCGCTGCTGCGCGCGAAAATCCGCGACGAACTGCCGACGCTGCTGAAATTCTATCGCGCCGACACCTTCCTGATGAACCGGATCGCGGCGTCCGCGATGTCGTTTCTCGAAGAGGTGCGCGCGGACCCGCACCATCCGTTCCGTGGCGAGATCGACCGGATTCTGTTGACGCTTCCCGACAAGCTGGCCAATGAAAAGGCCTACGCGGACCGGCTTGACGGCCTCAAGCGGGATCTGCTGGCGCGTCCCGAACTGACGCAGCTCGCAGGTGTGATGTGGGCCAGCGTCAAGTCCTTCGTCGAGAGCAATGCGCGCGGCGACAGCGACGTGCTGGAGCGGCATCTGGCGCGGGTGTTCCGCGAGGCGGGGGCCCAGCTCGCCGCCGATCCGGAGATGCGGGCGGAGATCAACGACGGCATCGTTGTCGTGCTGCGCAGTTTCATCGCCGACCAGAAAAGCGGCGTGTCGCGGTTCATCGCCGATCAGGTCAAGGCGTGGGACATGAAGCAGCTCATCAACCTGATCGAGATCAATGTCGGCAAGGATCTGCAATACATCCGCTTCAACGGCGCGCTGATCGGCGGGCTGGCCGGGCTGGTGTTGCACAGCGCCGAAATGCTCATCCGCGCCCTTTGATCCCGCACGACAATCCAAAAGGCGAAACGGTGGCGGACTTCGGCCGAAAGGGCGAAACCGCGGCACGGCCACCGAAGGCTGTCGCCGTCAGTAATGCGGCGGGATTTCCGGCTCGCCGGAGGCCGTGCGCGATTTCATCTCGGCCTCCTCGACGCGCTCGCGCAGCTGAAGCACCTCGCGGCTGAGCGCGTCGATGCGGCGCCACTGCTCGGTCACGGTCTTGTTCAGCGTCTCGATGGTGTCGTCCTGATAGGCGATGCGCATCTCCAGTGCGTCGATCCGTTCGCCGAGGATGGAGGAGGAGTCCGGGTCAGTCATCGCTCTCTCCGCCCATGGGGTGTGTTGCCGGAGCAAGGTGACGCTGCTCCACCAGTCCGTGGCCGAGCGCGATGCGCTGGTCGAACACGAAGCACGCGCCGCGCCACAGGCTCTCGCTCTCCGGAATGTCTTCCAGATACTTCAGAATGCCGCCCTTGAGGTGATAGACCTCCGCGAATCCCTGCGACAGCAGATAGGAGCTGGCCTTCTCGCAGCGGATGCCGCCGGTGCAGAACATCGCGATCTTCTTGTGCCGGCCCGGATCGAGGGTGCGTGCGGCGAAGTCGGGGAATTCGCCGAAGCGGGTGATGTTCGGATCGATCGCGCCCTCGAACGTGCCCATCTCCACCTCGAAGCCGTTGCGCGTGTCGAGCAGCAGCACGTCGTCGCGCCGGATCAGGTCGTTCCAGTCGGCGGCATCGACATAGACGCCGACGCGGGCGTTGGGATTGGTCTCCGGATCGCCGATCCGGACGATCTCCGTCTTCAGCCGCACCTTCATGCGGTTGAACGGCATCTCGGCGGCGCTGGAGAATTTCAGTTCGAGATTGTCGAGGCGGCCGCCGAACAGTGCGCCGTTCTGCAACTGGTTGATGAGGGCGTCGATGGCGGCCTCGCTGCCGGCCACGGTGCCGTTGATGCCTTCGGCCGCGAGCAGGACGATCCCTTTGATGCCGAGCGCGTCGCACATGCTGCGCAGCGGCGCGCGCAGCGCCTCGTACTCGGGAAGCGCGACGAACTGATAAAAGGCGGCTACCTTGCAGGTCATGGCGCGGGTTATATCAGGACCGGGCGCGGGGCAAACCCCGCCGTTGCGGCGGCCGCCCTGCCGCCAACTGCCGGTTCCGCGCGCAACTGGCTTTATTTGCCGCAGTATGCCGCGTTGTCATCGGAAATCTGCTAGATAAAATCAGACGCATTCAGAGAATCAGGTCCGCCTTGTCTCACGGAATTGCCAACGATCCAGCCCCGGGCGC
>JAFKES010000100.1 GCA_017308495.1 Afipia sp. | reverse complement strand
GCCTTCTGCAGCACGTGGGTCATGGCGTTGAGCGCCACGCCGAGCAGGATGCCCGCGAACAGCAGAAACAATGTCGCCGCGTAGTACCAGGAGAACGCCACCAGCACCCCGAAGGCCACGGTCGCGATGCCGCCCGCCGCGATCGACCAGGCAAGGTCGCCGCGGGTCTGAAGCCTAGGCTCGATGGGGTTTAGCACGTCCGGTCCTCCGCAGGGGCTAGCTGCACTCTTTCCCGAAAGGCGGAAGCGGATCAAGGGCGGATCGCCACGCCGAAGGAGCGACAGCCGGGTGTGGCGCTCATGCGCCGTTCGTCGTGTCGTCTTCGTCTCGAACAGCCGCGCCTGTCAATTCCGCCACTGTCGTCGGGTTCCGGTCCCGATCGGCCGGTCAGACGAATAAGATGATATTCCCAAACTTGGCCAGAGGCACCTGCCGCTGGCCAGACAAAAAGGCGCCCCTTGCGGAGCGCCTTCGTTGCCGGCGTGAAGCTATCGCGGTGAAGCGGAGCTTCCAGCGTGTAGTACTTACAGCGAGTAGTACATGTCGAACTCGACCGGATGCGGTGTCATCTCGAAGCGCTCGACCTCGGTCATCTTCAGCTCGATGAAGCTGTCGATGAAGTCGTCGTCGAACACGCCGCCGGCCTTGAGGAAGGCGCGGTCCTTGTCGAGGCTCTGCAGCGCCTCGCGCAGCGAGCCGCACACGGTCGGGATCTGCTTCAGCTCTTCCTTCGGCAGGTCGTAGAGGTCCTTGTCCATCGCCGGACCCGGATCGATCTTGTTCTTGATGCCGTCGAGGCCGGCCATCAGCATCGCGGCGAAGGCGAGGTAGGGATTCGCCGTCGGATCGGGGAAGCGCACCTCGACGCGCTTGGCCTTGGGGTTGGTGGTGTAGGGGATGCGGCACGAGGCCGAGCGGTTGCGCGCCGAATAGGCGAGCAGCACCGGCGCTTCATAGCCCGGCACCAGACGCTTGTAGGAGTTGGTGGAGGGGTTGGTGAAGGCGTTGATGGCCTTGGCGTGCTTGATGATGCCGCCGATGTAGTACAGGCAGTTCTCCGACAGGTCGGCGTACTTGTTGCCGGCGAAGGTCGGCTTGCCGTCCTTCCAGATCGACTGGTGGACGTGCATGCCCGAGCCGTTGTCGCCATAGACCGGCTTGGGCATGAAGGTGGCGGTCTTGCCATAGATGTGCGCGACCTGATGGATGCAGTATTTGTAGATCTGCATCTGGTCGGCCATATGCACCAGCGTGTCGAACTTCATGCCGAGTTCGTGCTGGGCCGAAGCCACCTCGTGGTGATGCTTCTCGACCTTGACGCCCATGCGCGCCATGGCGCCGAGCATCTCCGAGCGCATGTCCTGCAGCGAATCCTGTGGCGGAACGGGGAAGTAGCCGCCCTTGGTGGCGATGCGGTGGCCGAGGTTTCCGCCTTCATATTCGGTGTTGGAGTTGGTCGGCAGTTCGGCGGCGTCGAGACGGAAGCCGGTGTTGTAGGGGGTGGCGCTGTAGCGCACGTCGTCGAACACGAAGAACTCGGCTTCGGGACCGACGAACACGGTGTCGCCGACGCCCATGGCCTTGACCTGGGCCTCGGCCTTCTTGGCGATGCCGCGCGGGTCGCGATTGTAGGGCTCGCCGGTGGTCGGCTCGAGGATGTCGCAGGTGATGACCATGGTGGTCTCGGCGAAGAACGGGTCGATCGTCGCGGTCGTCGGGTCCGGCATCAGGCACATGTCGGATTCGTTGATCGCCTTCCAGCCCGCGATCGAGGAGCCGTCGAACATCGTGCCTTCAGCGAAGATGTCCTCGTCGATCATCGTGATGTCGAAGGTGACGTGCTGCCACTTGCCGCGCGGATCGGTGAAGCGCAGATCGACATACTTGACGTCGTTGTCCTTGATTTCCTTCAGGACGTCTTTGGCGGTCTTCATGAATACCTCTTGATTTCAGGTCTTGCGTGAGTTGGCTGGTGGAGTGGGACCGTGGCCGGCTGTCCGGAAAGTCGTTGTCAGGGCAGGAGGTCTCGGCGGGTGCTGCGGTCGGAGGATCGGGCGCGAATTCAGATGGCGTCGAGGCCGGACTCTCCCGTTCTGATGCGAATGGCTTCTTCGATGTTGGACACGAAAATCTTGCCGTCGCCGATGCGGCCGGTCTGCGCGGCACGCCTTATCGCGTCGATGGCCTTTTCGACAAGGTCGTCGCCGATCACAATCTCGACTTTCACCTTGGGCAGGAAATCGACGATGTATTCAGCGCCGCGATAAAGCTCCGCATGGCCCTTCTGGCGTCCGAAGCCCTTGGCTTCAGTGACGGTAATGCCCTGAATCCCGATCTCCTGCAGGGCTTCTTTCACCTCGTCGAGCTTGAAAGGCTTGATGATGGCCTCGATTTTTTTCACTGAACGTCTCCCCGGCGCCGCCAGCCCGACCGGTCGGGCTGGCAATTCCTGTTGCTTCCGTTTGCGCATTGCTGCGCGACTCGTCCGGTCGAGGCCGATCGCGTATCACCTTGTGTTCCCGGAAGCGAATTCGCCGCGCGGTGGCGCGCGGCGGGCTTGCCTCCGGCCTGAACACGAAGTGATCGGCCTTAACCACGCCGCCCTTAAAGCACGGTCCGTGCCAACTCATGAGAGCGGGATATTTTCACGGCCGATCAAAGTGTTGGAGCAAGTTTTGAAGACGGCCCTCAATACAGCGCAAAGAGGGTCGGCCCACCGAATGGGCAAATGGTGAAAATATAGGCATCAAAAACGAGGCATCCCGCAACCGGACTGCCTCAGGATCAGGCGAAGCGGACAGGGCGATCGACATGGACATTCTCACAGTCTCCGAAATGAAGCGGGCCGATGAAAAAACCATCAGTTCCGGCACGGCCGGCTTCGCCCTGATGCGCCGGGCCGGCCGGGCGGTGGCCGAGGCCGCGGAGGCGATGGCGGTGCGGGGGCCGGTCCTCGTCATCGCGGGCGGTGGCAACAATGGCGGCGACGGTTTTGTCGCAGCGGCCGATCTCGCCGCGCGCGGCCGAGAGGTCGCAGTGATGCTCCTCGGTGACCGCGCCGCGTTGAAGGGCGACGCCGCGATCGCCGCCGCCGAGTGGACCGGGGCGCTGCTGCCGTGCGATCCGGCTGCCATCGGTCAGCCGGTGCTGATCGTCGACGCGCTGTTCGGGGCCGGGCTCGACCGTCCGCTCACAGGCGCGGCAGCTGCCATCGTCGTGGCGATAAACGCGAGTGGCGTGCCGATCCTCAGCGTCGATC
>JAFKES010000099.1 GCA_017308495.1 Afipia sp. | reverse complement strand
ACGAACGGCTTGGCATGCTCCAGCAAGGTCTTCGACTGCACCGGATAGACGGCGTTGTCGACGTTCCAGAACCACAACTCGGCCTCCGGCAACGCCCGATTCAGCGCCTGCGCGCTCGCCACCGACACCAGCCGCTCCTTGCTGGTGCCGCCGAACAGGATGGTGATCTTCATTCCACGTTCCGCCCGATCCGCTTGATTTCCCATTGCAGCTCTATGCCGGAATTGTCCTTGACCCGCGCCCGCACGGTCTCGCCCAGCGTCTCGATGTCATGCGCGGTGGCGTCGCCTGTGTTGATGAGGAAATTGCAGTGCATCTGCGACACCTGCGCGCCGCCGACCGTCAGGCCGCGGCAGCCGGCGGCATCGATCAGCTTCCACGAGCTGTGCCCCGGCGGATTCTTGAAGGTCGAGCCGCCGGTCTTCTCGCGGATCGGCTGCGCGGTCTCGCGATGGGCCTGCACCTCGGCCATCCGCGCGCGGATTTTCTCCGCATCGGCCGGCATCCCGCGATAGAGCGCCGAGGTGAAGATCACCGACGGATCGACGCCGCAATTGCGGTAGACGAATTTCATGTCGGCGTTGGCGAAGACGACGCGCGTGCCGGCGCGGGTAATGCCCCTCGCCTCCACCAGCACGTCCTTGGTCTCGCCGCCGTTGGCGCCGGCATTCATGCGCAGCGCGCCGCCGATCGAGCCGGGAATGCCGAAGTAGAATTCGAGCCCCGCGAGATTGGCCGCGGCTGCCGCTTCCGCGACGCGCTTGTCGAGCGCCGCGGTGCCGGCGCGCACCATCTCGCCTTCGACCGTAATCGCACCGAATCCGCGCGGCGACAGGCGGATCACCACGCCCGGCACCCCGCCGTCGCGCACGATCAGGTTGGAGCCGACGCCGATGACGTAGACGGGAATCTCATTCGGCAGCTTCGACAGGAAATACGCCAGATCGTCCTCGTCGGCGGGCGTGAACAGCACCTGCGCCGGGCCGCCGACGCGAAACCATGTCAGCGGCGCCAGCGATTCATTCGCCAGCAGCCGCCCGCGCAGGTCCGGCATCGCGGATTTCAGGTCGGGGATGATATCGGGAAAGCTCACTTGTCCAGCGCCTGCAATTCGCCCGGCAGCGCGTAGGCCCATTGCGAGATGCTGCCGGCGCCGAGGCAGATGACGAAATCGTCGGGCTTCGCCACATCGCGCACGATCCCGGCGAGCTTGTCCGCGCCCGGCAGCGCGATCACCTCGCGATGGCCGTGGGCGCGCAGGCCGAGCACGAAGTGATCGCGGTCGAAGCCCGGAATCGGGGCCTCGCCGGCGGCATAGACGTCAGCCACGATCACCGTATCGGCGTCGTTGAAGCAGGTGCAGAACTCCTCGAACAGCGATTGCAGTCGCGTGTAGCGATGCGGCTGCACCACGGCGATGACCTTGCCCTTGGTGGAATCGCGTGCCGCCTTGAGCACCGCGGCGATCTCCACCGGATGGTGGCCGTAGTCATCGATAATAGTGACGCCGTTCCACTCGCCGGTGCGGGTGAAGCGGCGCTTGACGCCGCCGAAGCCGGCGATCGCCTTGCGGATCGCCTCGTCGGAGATGCCGATCTCATGGGCAACGGCGATCGCCGCCGTGGCGTTGAGCGCGTTGTGGCGACCCGGCATCGGCAGCACCAGATCGGTAATCTCGTGAACGGCGTGGCCCTTGCGATGCTGGAACGCCACCTTGAATGTCGAGCCGCCCTTGAACGGCGCGAGATCGACCAGCCGCGCGTCGGCCTGCGGGTTCTCGCCATAGGTGATGATGCGACGATCCTCGATCTTGCCGACCAGCGCCTGCACCACCGGGTGGTCGATGCACATCACCGCGAAGCCGTAGAACGGCACGTTCTCGACGAAATTCCGGAACGCATCCTGCACCGCCTCGAAGGTCTTGAAATGATCGAGGTGCTCGGGATCGACATTGGTGACGATGGCGACGTCGGCCGGCAGCTTGAGGAAGGTCCCGTCGCTCTCGTCGGCTTCCACCACCATCCATTCCCCTGCGCCGAGCCGCGCGTTGGTGCCATAGGCATTGATGATGCCGCCATTGATGACGGTGGGATCGAGATTGCCGGCGTCGAGCAGCGTCGCCACCATCGAGGTGGTGGTGGTCTTGCCGTGGGTGCCGGCGATAGCGATGCAGCTTTTCAGCCGCATCAGCTCCGCCAGCATTTCAGCGCGGCGCACCACCGGAATGCGCTGGCTGCGCGCGGCCATCAGCTCCGGGTTGTCGCGCTTGATCGCGGTGGAGACCACCAGCACATCGGCGCCGTTGACGTTCTCGGCCTTGTGGCCGACGCTGACCGTGATGCCCTTGCCGCGCAGGCGGGCGACGTTGGCATTCTCGGAAGCATCAGAGCCCTGCACGGTGTAGCCGAGATTGCACAGCACCTCGGCGATGCCGCTCATGCCGATGCCGCCGATTCCGACGAAGTGAATGGGTCCGATCTCGCGCGGCAATCTCATATCGTGAAACCTGCTGGTTGACGTCACGCCCGCACACGCCGCGGGCATCCAAGTCTTTTATCTGATTCAGCCAAGGCGTGGACAAGACATGCGTAGCTGGAAAGCTTGGATGGCCGGAACAAGTCCGGCCATGACGCCGGTGTCAAGGCAAATCCACAGCGATTCCAGCCGCTTTCATCACCAGATCGGCCAGCCGCTCGGCGGCATCGAGCCGGCCGACGCCGCGCGCCGCCGCCGCCATGGCCGCAAGCCGCGACGGCTCGGCGGTGAGCGACGATAGCTCGGCCGCGAGGCGGTCGGGGGTGAATTCGTCCTGCGGGATGCGGATCGCGCCGCCGGCCTGCGCCAGCACGCCCGCATTGGCGAACTGGTCCTGATCGATCGCGCCGGGCAGCGGCACCAGGATCGACGGCCGCCCGATCGCCGCCAGTTCCGCCACGATGCCCGCGCCCGAGCGCGAGATCACCAGATGGCTCGCCGCCAGCCGGGCCGGCAGGTCCGCAAAAAATGGCGCCAGCTCGGCCTCGATCCCGAGCCGGTCGTAGATCGCGCGAACCCGCGCCAGATCCTCCTCGCGCACCTGCTGCACCAGGCTGAGCCGCGCCCACAGCGCCGGCTCCAGCCGTTCGATGGCCGGCGGCACGACGTCCGACATGATCCGCGCGCCCTGGCTGCCGCCGGTGACCAGCAGGCGCGGCCGCTCGCCCGCAGCGGGCGCATAGAACGCAACTGCGGCGGCGGCGAGGACCGCCGCGCGCATCGGGGTGCCGG
>JAFKES010000139.1 GCA_017308495.1 Afipia sp. | reverse complement strand
CGAACAGCGAGCCGTGGTTGTTCAACTCGGCGATCGAGAACGGCGGCACCGGCCCCGACGCATTGCCGAACGACACCCACAGCCCGCGCGGCCGCAGGCACGACAGCGACCCCGGATAGGTGTCCTTGCCGACGCCGTCATAGACCACGTCGCACAGTTCGCCGCGGCTGATCTGCTTCACGCGCTCGGCGAAATTCTCCTGCTTGTAAAGAATGACGTGGTCGCAGCCGTTGGCGAGCGCCAGCTTGGCCTTGTCCTCGGTACCGACCGTGCCGATGACATGGGCGCCCATCGCCTTGGCCCACTGGCAGGCGAGCAGCCCGATGCCGCCAGCGGCGGCATGGATCAGCACCCGATGTCCGGGCTCGACCTTGAAGGTTTTGTGCAGCAGGTAAAACACGGTGAGGCCCTTGAGCATCAGCACCGCGCCCTGCTCGTAGGAAATCTGGTCGGGCAGCTTCACCAGCTTGTCGGCGGCAATGTTGCGCTCGGTCGCGTAGCCGCCGAGATTGGCGTAATAGGCGACGCGGTCGCCGGGGTGGAAATTGGTGACGCCGGGACCGACTGACA
Source organism: Afipia sp. (assembly GCA_017308495.1). Taxonomy (GTDB): domain Bacteria; phylum Pseudomonadota; class Alphaproteobacteria; order Rhizobiales; family Xanthobacteraceae; genus Afipia. Next base: position 20,956 of record JAFKES010000139.1, on the reverse strand, counting down.
CCACCTCGCCGGCGGCTTCGTTGCCGACGATGAACGGCAGGCCCGGTGCTTTGTAGAGGCCGGTGCGGAAATAGGTGTCGATGAAGTTCAGCCCGATGGCATGCTGGCGGATGCGGACCTCGCCGCTGCCGGGCGCCGGCACGTCCACGTCCTCATAGATCATTACCTCCGGACCGCCCACCTGATGGACACGCACTGCCTTGGTCATGGTTTCTCCCGAACCTTTCGAACCTTTGCCGGGCGGATGCCGCGCACACGCCAGCCCGCACCGAAAGCCATCGGCCGCAAATTGTCAACGCGCCGGGCCGCGGCCGCAGCCGGCCTTCAGCCCACCTTGCTCCCGGTCCGCTTGCGGCGGTTGCGCCCGGCCAGGATGTTGAAGAATTCCACCGCGGCCGAGAAGCAGATCGCGACATAGATGAAGGCGCGCGGGATGTGGAAATGCATGCCGTCCGCCACCAGCGCCACGCCGATCAGGACGAGGAACGCCAGCGCCAGCATCTTCGTGGTGGGATGTTCCTTGACGAAGGCGGCGACCGGCCCCGACGACACATACATGACGCCGACGGCGATGATCACGGCGGCCACCATGATCTCAAGCCGCTCCACCATGCCGATGGCGGTGATGATGGAATCGATGGAAAAAACCAGATCGATCACGATGATCTGGGCGACGATCGAGGCAAACGCCCCCGGCACCGCCTTTCCGCCCGCGTCCACCTCGTGCCCCTCGACCTCGGTGTGAATCTCATGGGTCGCCTTGGCGATCAGGAACAGGCCGCCGACGATCAGGATGATGTCGCGCCACGACAGCGCGAACTCTCCGATGGTGAGAACGGGCCTGGTCAGGCCGATGAGCCAGACCAGAATGCTGAGCAGCGCGATGCGGAAGACAAGCGCCAGCGCCAGGCCGATCTTGCGGGCTTTCTCGGCCTGCTCCGGAGGAAGGCGCGACACCAGCACCGACAGGAAGATCACGTTGTCGATGCCGAGCACGATTTCCAGCGCGGTCAGCGTCAGCAGCGCCATCCACGCTTCGGGACTGGTCAGCAAATCCATCATAAGCGGCTCCAGCCCGTGATCCGGAGAATCATATCACTAAACAAAATATAAACGCCGATGGCGCACAGCGCCGCGGCGATCCATGGCGAGACCTTGAAATCGACGGCGATGGTCACGAACGCCAACACCCCCCACGCCGCGATCAGAACGAGATTGAGCCAGCGCAGCCGCGTGGTGCGCAGCGGGTGCAGCACATTGAACGGCACGAAGGTCAAAACCACCAGCGCCGCGAGCACAAGGGTGCCCACGGCGGCCGGCGGCTTGAGCAGGAACAGATAAAAGGCCGCGCAGTTCCATAGCGCCGGGAAGCCGCGGAAATGGTGGTCATCGGTCTTCATGCGGCGGTCGGCGAAATACAGCGCGCCGGACATGACGATGGCGACGCCGAGCACCGGCGCGGCGAGCGGCAGCAGCAGCCGGCTCGCCGCGATGGCATAGGCGGGCACGAACACGTAGGTGAGGAAGTCGATCACCAGATCGAGGGTCTCGCCGGACCAGTCCGGCAATGCCTCCGCGACCTTCAGCCGCCGCGCCAGCAGGCCGTCCACACCGTCGATCAGGAGCGCCAGCCCAAGCCAGGCGAACATCCACGACCAGTGCTCCCGTACCGCCTCCATCAACGCGATCAGCGCGGCGGCGGCGCCGAACGCGGTGAAGACATGGACGGCGAAGGCGCGGCGGCGCGCACCGGCGGAATACGGGGACGGGTCCTGACGGTCGGGCTCGTTCATCGCTCCGGTGCTATCAGGATTCCCGGCGGATTGCATTTCCGGCCGTCCGCCCCGCGTTGCGACGCCGCATCCGGCTGCCCCGTCATAAATGCCTCGCCGCGCCGGCCGCGGATGGATTGTGGCAGCGCGGGATTCCGACCATAGATAACCATAATGACCGATCTCCAAGCTCCTCCGCACACTTCCTGTGCCGTGGTCGGCGGCGGCCCCGCCGGGCTCGCCACCGCGATCGCGCTGGCGCAGGCCGGCGTCGCCACCACGCTAATCGCGCGGCGGCTGCCCTATGCCGACAACCGCACCACCGCGCTGCTCGGCGCGTCGGTGGATTTCCTGCAATCGCTCGACGTGTGGCGGCGCTGCGCCGACGACGCCGCGCCGCTGCGGACCATGCGGCTGGTGGACGACACCGGCCGCCTGATCCGCTCCCCCGAGGTCGCCTTTCGCTCGGACGAGATCGGCATGGAGGCTTTCGGCTACAACATCGAGAACCGCCTGCTGATGGTGGCGATGGAAGCCCGGGCGGCGGAACTGGCCAACCTCACGCGCATCGACGACGAGGCGCAGGCAGTGGTCGCCGGCGACGACGCGGTGACGGTGACGACCAAACAGGGCGCGACCCTGACCGCCGACCTGGTCGCCGGCGCGGACGGCCGCCATTCGCTGTGCCGGGAAGCGGCCGGCATCGGCGTGACACGGCGCGATCTCGGCCAGTCGGCGCTGACGCTGAACGTAACGCATACCCGGCCGCATCATGATTGCTCGACCGAATTCCACACCGGGTCCGGACCCTGCGTGTTCGTGCCCCTGCCCGGCCTGCGCTCCAGCATCGTCTGGGTGGTGCGGCCACAGGAGGCCGCGCGCCTGATGGCGCTCAGTGATGCCGAATTGGCCGACGCCGCCGAGCGGCAGTCGCATTCGATCCTCGACCGCCTCACCGTCGCCCCCGGTCGCTATGTGTTTCCGCTGGCCATCGAAACCCCGACGCAGCTCGCGGCGCGGCGGATCGCGCTGGTCGGCGAAGCCGCCCACGTGGTGCCGCCGATCGGCGCGCAGGGCCTCAACATGGGCCTGCGCGACGCCGCCGACCTCGCCGAAACCGTCCGCGATGCGCTGGCGCAGGGCCAGGACCCCGGCGCCGACGCCGCGCTGCAACGCTATGCCTTCAAACGACGCGCCGACGTCTCCAGCCGGACCTTCATGATCGACATGGCCAACCGCACTTTGCTCAGCGACTTCCTGCCGGTGCAGTCGCTGCGCGCCGCCGGCATGCACATGCTCGACCGGATCGGCCCGCTGCGCCGCTTCGCCATGCGCGAGGGCCTGTCGCCATCATGGCGCGGGCGGCCCGCCGGACGCTGAGCGGCGGCGCTCAGGGAAACTGCACCGCTCCGGTCTTGATCAGCCACATCATGCTGGTCAGGGTGACCATCGACAGGAACGTCCCCACCAGCACGGCGGCGGACGCCTGCTCGATCCAGGTGTCGTACTGCCGCGCGATCACGAACACGTTGAGCGCAGGCGGCAGCGACGCCAGCAGCAGCGCGGTGGCGGCCCATTCCGGCGGGAACGGTCCGAGCAGCACCAGCAGCGCCGCGGCGATCAGCGGATGCACGATCAGCTTGATCGCAATGAGAGCCGGCACCGCCCACGACACCCGCGCGAACGGGCGCAGCGCCACGGTGACACCGAGCGCGAACAGCGCCACCGGTGCTGCGGCGCTCTGCAGGAATTGCAGCGTGCTGTCGATGGCGACCGGAATATGGAGATGAAAGGCCGCGACCAGCGCGCCGCAATAGGACGCCACGATCAGGGGATGCAGCAGGATGTGCTTCGCGATCAGTCCGATGGTTGGCAATAGCGGCCGGCGTGCGCCATCGGTCAGCACCATCAGGAGCGGCACGATCGAAAACAGGAACACGGTGTCGAAGCAGAACACCAGCGCCACCGGCACCGCCGCCGCTGGCCCCAGCGTCGCCAGCGCGAGTCCCGGACCGATATAGCCGATGTTGCCATAGCCGCCGACGAGACCGCCGATGGCCGCCTCCCGCATCGAGTTCCTGCCGATCAGCCGCGCGCCGAACATTGCCAGGAAGAACGCGCTCGCGGTCGCCAGCGTGGTGGCGATCACGAACGGCGGGTTGTTCAGTTCCTCGAACGGTGTCTTGGCCAGAATCCGGAAGAACAGCGCCGGCAGCGAGACGTAGAGCAGGAAGAAGTTCATCCATGCCAGCCCCGCCTCGGGCAGGTTCTGGTACTTGCCGCAGGCATAGCCGATGAAGATCAGCCCGAAATACGGCAAAGCCAGATTCAATATGTCAATCATGCAGATAGACCGGAAACCTGCGCCTTGGCGGCAAGATGGGGATGGAGCGGTGTTCTGTCACCGCCCGATTCAGGACCATCCCCCTAGCATCGGCCACAATCATGGTCTATTCGACGGGGGATGATTAAAACGCGCACCGCCAAATTTCAGATCGGCCAGATCGTCCGGCACCGGATCTTTTCGTTCCGTGGCGTGATTTTCGATATCGATCCGGAATTCGCCAACACCGAGGAATGGTGGCTGGCGATCCCTGAGGACATGCGTCCGCACAAGGATCAGCCGTTCTATCATCTGCTCGCCGAAAACTCCGACTCCGAATACGTCGCCTACGTCTCGGAACAGAATCTCCTGCCCGACGATTCCGGCGAGCCGATCCGCCATTCCCAGGTGTCCGAGATTTTCATCAAGGACAAGTCCGGCGGCTACAGGCAGCGCAATCCGTCGCTGAACTGACCGCGGCGCGGAACGCGCAGGTCGGCCTAGCGCCCGCGCCCGTCACGCTCCTTGATCAGCGCTTCCAGTTCCTCGCTCTGCTGGGCGATGCGGTCGGCATTGCGCTCCTCGTTCTGGCCCCCGGACACCGCCGCGGCCTGCTCGATCAGCTGCCTGATGTTGTCGCGCAGGATGGCGATCCGGTCTTCAAGTTCGGGAAGCGAAAGAGCGCTGAAGTCGGCCATGGTCTGTCTCCGTGGAATAACCTGCGACTGATAGCACGATCACAACGAAAAAGGGCGCGCATCGCTGCGCGCCCTTGGTCATGGTCGCGAAATGGGCGTTACTTCGCCGCCGGATTGGCCGGCGCCGCGTTTTCGAGTTTCTGGCGGGCTTCCGCCGCGCGCTTCTGCAGCTCTTCCTGCAGCTTCTTCTGCGATTCCTCGAACACCTTCGGATCGGTCGGCGGGCCGTCATAGGCCTTGGCGAATTCGGCCAGCGGCAAGGCCAGCGTCAGCGGCGCTCCGTTGGCGTTGATGGCCTGAACGATCAGGTTCTGGCCCTTCTTCATGCTGGCGAGCAGCTCGGGAGTCACCTGATAGTCGGACATGCAGCCGTTGGCGAAGCAGATCACATAGGGGCTCTGCAGCGGCGTGTTCTGGTCGACGATGATGCGGGTGCCGTGGACGAGCTGCATGCCGAGCGGCAGCGTGACGCGCAGCAGCTTGTTGGGCTCGCCTTCCGGCTCGATGATCACGGCAGCGACCACCGGCTGGCCGGATTCGATACGGCCGTCCTTGCCGGTGAAGCACACCTGCTTGGCGTTGGCGTCCTGACCCTTCATGCAGAACTTGGTCCAGGGCTGATAGATCAGCTGCACCTGCTGCTCTGCGGGCGCCTGCTGGGCCGCGCCGGCGGCCGGCGCCTGCTGGGTCTGCTGAGCCGGGGCCTTGGGAGCGGCCTTGGGAGCCGCCTTCGGCGCGGCCTTGGCCGGAGCACCGGGGGCCGGGGCCTGGGCGTGAGCGCCGGGGACAGCCACTGCGGCCAGGAAGGCGCTGGCTGCGACGGCGGCGAACACCCGGCCGCGCGGCGCGGCCTGCGCGGTCAAGATACGGAAGTTCATTGCAGAAAACCCTTTCTGAACCTTAGCGCCAGCGACCTGATCAAAACGAAGGCGCTGACTGCTCGGCGGCTGTCTCGGAGCCAATTGAGGCGGATGCGTGACAGATCGCGCATGCCGTCCCGAATTGCCCGCCTTCAATACAACGGCAGACGGAAAGATCAATGGCGACGGCGATATTTGGCGCCTCCAGCAGTCCGATCGCCGTCCGGCATGGTAGATTCCAGCGTGAGAACCAGCGAATCAAACAGCTCAACGCGTCCGCCCCGCCATAGCAGTCTCCGTCGGGGATGGCGGGCCAGGGTCGCCGGAGTGCTGGCGCTCGCCGCCACGTGGAATCCGCCCGCCGGCGCGCAGGCCCCGGATGCGACCGTATCCGGTCCGCGCCACGGCATCGCCATGCACGGCGAACCGGCCCTGCCCGCCGGCTTCGCCCACATGCCCTACGCCAATCCGGATGCGCCCAAGGGCGGCCGCATCGTCCACGGGCTGCTCGGCACCTTCGACAGCCTCAATCCGTTCATCGTCAGGGGAATCGCGGTGCAGCCCATCCGCGGCTACGTGGTCGAAAGCCTGATGACCCGCGGCAACGACGAGCCGTTCACCCTGTACGGCCTGCTCGCCGAGAGCGTTGAGACCGACGCCGCCCGCAGCACCGTCACCTTCCGCATCAATCCGGCGGCGCGGTTCTCCGACGGCGCGCCGGTGACCGCCGAGGACGTGCTGTTCTCGTGGCAGCTGATGCGCGACCGCGGTCGCCCCAACTATCGCCTCTATTACGCCAAGGTCGAGAAGGCCGAAGCCCTCGACCCGCGCACCGTGCGCTTCGACTTCGGCGGCGCGCGCGACCGCGAACTGCCGCTCATTCTCGGCCTGATGCCGGTGTTCCCGAAACACGCCATCGACCCCGCGACCTTCGAGGACACCTCGCTTACCGCGCCCGTCGGCTCTGGCCCCTATCGCGTCACCGCGGTGAAAGCGGGGGCCAGCGTCACCCTGACCCGCAATCCCGACTATTGGGGCCGCGACCTGCCGGTGAACCGCGGCCTGTGGAATTTCGGTGAGGTGCGGCTCGACTACTACCGCGACGCCAACGGCGCGTTCGAGGCGTTCAAGCGCGGCCTGTTCGACTTCCGCGTGGAGAACGAGCCGCTGCGCTGGCACGAAGGCTACGATTTCGCCGCCGTTCGCAACGGCCAGGTGATCCGCGACGTCATCACCCCGGGCACGCCGCAACCCTCGGAATATCTGGTGTTCAACACCCGCCGGCCGGTGTTCGCCGATATCCGCGTCCGCGAAGCGCTGACGCTGCTGTTCGATTTCGAATGGATCAACCGCAACTACTTCTTCGGCCTCTACAGCCGCGCCGCCGGGTTCTTCGCCGGCTCCGACCTGTCGGCCTATACCCGCCCCGCCGGGGAGCGGGAAAAGGCGCTGCTCGCGCCCTATCCCGACCGCGTCCGCGCCGACATCATGGATGGCAGCTACCGCCTGCCGGTGAGCGACGGCTCAGGCCGCGACCGCGCCGCCCTGCGCGCCGCCCTCGCCCTGCTGGCGCAGGCCGGATACCAGCTCGACGGCGCGGTGCTGCGGCACAGGACGAGCCACCGGCCGCTGACCTTCGAGATCCTCGTCACCACCCGCGATCAGGAGCGCGTCGCGCTCGCCTATGCCCGCGACCTCAAGCGCGCCGGCATCGGCGTCTCGGTGCGCGCGGTGGACGGGGTGCAGTTCGACCAGCGCCGCCTCGCATTCGATTTCGACATGATCCAGAACCGCTGGGACCAGTCGCTGTCGCCCGGCAACGAGCAGGCGTTCTACTGGGGCAGCGAGGCAGCGGACAATCAGGGCACCCGGAACTACATGGGCGCGCAGAATCCGGCGGTGGACGGCATGATCGCCGCGCTGCTGGAGGCGCGCGGCCGCGCCGATTTCGTGCCCGCCGTGCGCGCGCTCGACCGCGCCCTGATGTCGGGCTTCTACGCCATCCCGCTCTACAACATTCCCCAGCAATGGCTGGCCCGATGGAATCGGATAGAACGGCCACAGACCTCCGCGCTGACCGGATACCTGCCGGAAACGTGGTGGCGCAGGCCCGAACCCAAGCCGCCGTGAGAGCAGGTAAGAATTATATAAATACACATAAAAACAAATAGATAATAAAATATATTAAACTTGTTTCTCATCTTAAACCATTACATGAACAGACGAGCGAGCGCCCCGTGAACATAGCGCCGACCCCTTCAGGATCCCCCTCCAGCCCGGCGCTGACGCTCGACGACCTGTTTCGCCGCACCATCCTGCGCCAGCCCGACGCGGTCGCCCTCGTCGACCCGCCGAACAAGCCGCGCATCACCGGCCACCCGCCCCGGACCCTGACCTTCGCCCAGGCCGACCAGGCGGTGTCCGCCCTCGCCGCCCGCTTCGTTGAAGCCGGGTTGCCGCCGGGATCGGTGGTGGCGGTGCAGATGCCCAACACCGTCGAAGCCGTACTGACCACGCTGGCGGTGATCCGCGCCGGGCTGGTGGCGGCGCTGCTGCCCCAGCTCTGGCGGCAATCGGACCTGACCAACGCGCTCAACCGGATCGGTGCCCGCGCCATCGTCGCCATCGGCCGCGTCGAGATCGTCGATCACGCCGAACTGGCGCTGAACGCCGCCGCCGAGGTGTTCTCCATCCGCCATGTGTTCGGCTTCGGCGACGACCTGCCCGAGGGTATGGAGCCGCTCGCCATCACCACTGACGGCATGAACGGTTGGCTGCCGCCCGGGCCGCTCGATCCACGGCGGCCGGCAATCGTCACCTTCGACGTCACCGCCGAGGGCTTGCGCGCGGTGCCGCGCAACCACGTCCAGCTCATCGCCGGCGGCCTCGCGGTTTTCCTCGAAAGCGGCCTGCCGCAGGGCACGCGATTATTGTCGGCGATGGCGCCGGCCTCGTTCGCCGCCCTCGCCTCGTCGGTGGTGCCCTGGCTGTTGTGCGGCGGCGCGCTGGCGCTACACCATCCCGCCGACCTGGCGGTGCTGGAAAGCCAGATCGCCGGCGACGGTCCGGCCGCGCTAGTGATCCCCGCGCTGCTGGCGCTGCGGCTGGCGGAAAACGGTGCGCTCGCCCGCGCGGCGTCGCTGCGCCATGTCATCGGGCTGTGGCGGACGCCGGACCGCGTCGCCGGCAGCGACGACTGGCCCGAGGCCGGCATCGCCATGACCGACGTCTACCTGTTCGGCGAGATCGGGCTGTTCGCGGCGCGACGCAGCGACGACGGCGCGCCGGCGGCGATCCTGCCCGGCCCGTTCACTGCACCGCGCGCCACTCCCGGCGCGCCGACCATCGGCGAACTGGTGGTGACGCCGAACGCCACGCTGGCGCTGCGCAGCGCGATGGTGCCGCAGGCCGCCTATCGCGCTTCGTCCTCTGACGATCCGCTGGCGGACCTGACCGCGCCCGATCATGTCGACACCGGCTACGCCGCCCGCGTCGATCGCGCCAGCGGAACACTGGCCCTCACCGCGCCGCCGGTGGGAGTGGTCGCGGTCGGCGGCTATCGCTTCCGGTCGCAGGACCTCGATATGTGGGCCGGCAACCTCGCCCCCGGAACCACGCTCACCACGTTGCCGGATCCGCTCAACGGCTTCCGCCTCGCCGGACGCGCCGGCGACAACCGCCGCGCCCGCGAGGCGCTCGGTGAACTGGGGCTCAATCCGCTGATGGTCGAGGCGTTTCGCGAGCGCGCCGGCTGAAGGCTTTCGGCTTGGAGTCCCGCGGGATGCCGCGCGATAGCGCTGCTGCGCAGAACCGGGACCGCTGCGCACGATGATCGTGCAAGAGAAATCCCGCTCGCGACGGCCCCGGTTCTGTGGAGCGGCATTGAGAATGCCGCTCCGCGTCCGGGGCACGGCGATGGTGCCGAAAGCGCCGACATGACGGCTACCCCGGTTCCAGCTCCTCCGCATTTCAGCGGTGCCATTGACCCGCCATTAAGATGGACGCCGTAGGCTCGCGGCCATCGTGGATGGTTTGGCTGTGCGCGCCGCGCCAGGCCCGGGTTCCATCGTCCGGAGCTGTGCCGGGGAGTTGATACGCCATGTCCCAGCAAGGCCCGATCGTCGTCGCCACCGATCCGCAAAGCTCCGCGCTTGGCCCGGCGCTGGCCGGTGTCGACGCCTTCCCGTTGATCGAAACCGGCTGGCCGGATGCGGCCGACGCCGTGGCGCGGCTGCAGCCTGCCGCGGTCATCGCCATTGACGCCGCCGCTCATGCCGATGTGCTGGACGGTCTTGCCCGGCAGACTGCCGCCACAGCCCCCTATACGCCGCTGATCGCCCTCGACCCCGGCCCGGCGCTGCCGCCGAACGCGCTGCCGCTGGCCTCCTCCGGCCACGTCGCATCGCGCCTGTCTGCCCGCCTCAACGCGGCGCTGCGGGTGCGCGCGCTGCACGCCATGCTGCTGCGGCGACTGGCCAGCGCCAATCTTCCCTTGCCCGCGGGCGATCCATTGCATGACGCCACCGCGCTGCTGATCGGGCGCGGCGGATCGTACCCCGCGCTGTCGGTCGCGCTCGGCGAGCGGATGGGCGTCGTTGGAGCCCTGAGCATCGAAGCCGCCGCCCGGCATCTCAACGCGCGCGAACTGGACGGTATCATCATCGGGGACGGCTTCACCCCGCGCGTGGTCGACGCCTTTCTCACCGTACTGGCGGAGGATTCCCGCTTCCGCAACCTGCCGGTGGCGCTGGCCACCGGCACGGCCCCGGCCGCGTCCTACGGTCTTGCCAATCTCGAACCCATGCCCGGCGACGATCCAGCGACCGTGGCGGCCCATGCCGCACCGCTGATCCGCCAGCGCGCCTTCGAGGCGCGCATCGACCGCGCGCTGAAATCCATCGATGTCGGCGGCCTGCTCGATCCGCGCACCGGGCTTCTGACGCGCGAGGCGTTCAAGCGCGATTTCGCCGCCGCGGTGGCGGACACGCTGGCGCGCGGCGCCGGGCTGGCGGTGGCGCGGATCGCCTTCGCGCCGGGCTCCGCCTCCGAGCGCGTGCGTCTCGATGCCGCCCGCATTCTCGGCCGCCTGATGCGACGGATGGATTTCGCGACGCTGGAGGGCCGCGACGCCATCCTGACGGTGTTCGCCGACGCGAGTCTGCGCGACGCCCACATGATCGCGCGGCGTCTTGGCAGCGTGCTCAAGCACACCTTGCACAATCCCGGCCGCCCGCGTCAGATCGATCCACAGATCGCGGTGGCGGCGCTGCTGCCGGGCGACACGCCGGAATCGCTACTCGCGCGGCTCGACACCGAGCCCCGCCGCGCGGCATCGTAAACGGACGACAGGCTCCGCGGCGTCTTGCGAAACAACCCCGACCACTGTTCAATCAAGCGATCGGTGGGAGCAATTGCGAGGGCGCCATGGATGCTTTTGACGTTCAGGTTTACAGGGCCGACACAAAAACCCTGCTCCACGTCTTCTCGCCGAGCCAATCGCTCTTCGCCGCCTATCATCGCGGCGATTATCTCGATCTTCGCCCGCAGGGCAAAGGCACATGGGAAATCGCGACGGTCAGCGTCGCCGTGATCGAGAAAGGCGCCGATCGGCTGCATCGAACGTCGCTGTTCGTGACCGCGTTGAATCACCCCTTCAGCATCACCGAGGATGGCGATCAAATTCCGTGGGCTTAGGGGATTTCATGGGCTTAGGACATTTCATGTTTTGACGGAAACCCGCCGATCCGTCATTGCCGGGCGCGACCCGGCAATCCATCATTGTGACACGCCTGTCGATGTCTGATGGATCACCGGGGCACCCCCGGCGATGACACATCATAAGCGTTGAGACCTCCGTCGGCCCCGCGAAGCCGGATCGCAACGCTCACGCCGCCTTCTTGCCTTCGGCGAGATTGGCGAGATCGCGCAGCACCGTGGTGGTGCCCTCGATGCGCTCGTCCGGCGTTTTCCACTCCTGGAAGAACACCACCTTCATGTCGGGGCGCACCTTGGCCGCCTGGCCGTGGCTGCGGATGAACGCCACCAGCCGGTCGGGATGGGCGAAGGAGTTGTCGCGGAAAGCGATCACCGCGCCCTTCGGCCCGGCATCCACCTTCTCGATATTGGCGCGGCGGCAGAACGCCTTGATCGCCGCGATCTGGAACAGGTGGCGCACCTCGTCCGGCGGCGGGCCGAAGCGGTCGCGCAGCTCCGCGCCGAAATTCTGGATCTCGTCCTCGGTGTCGAGATCGGCGAGACGGCGGTACAGCGACAGCCGGATCGCCAGATCGGCGACATAGTCCTCCGGGATCAGCACCGGCATGCCCAGCGTGATCTGCGGCGACCACTTATCGGCGACCGGCTCGGAGATGCCCGCCTTGAGCGACAGGATCGCCTCCTCCAGCATCGACTGATACAGCTCGAAGCCGACTTCCTTGATGTGGCCGGACTGCTCTTCGCCGAGCAGGTTGCCGGCGCCGCGGATGTCGAGATCGTGCGAGGCGAGCTGGAAGCCCGCGCCGAGGTTGTCCAGCGACTGCAGCACCTTCAGCCGCCGCTCCGCCTGCGCGGTGATCTTGTGGGTGGACGGCAGCGTGAACAGCGCATAGGCGCGCAGCTTCGAACGGCCGACGCGGCCGCGCAACTGGTAGAGCTGCGCCAGGCCGAACATATCGGCGCGATGCACGATCAGCGTGTTAGCGGACGGAATATCGAGGCCGGACTCCACGATGGTGGTGGACAGCAGCACGTCGTACTTGCCGTCGTAGAACGCCGACATGATGTCCTCGATCACGGTCGGCGGCATCTGGCCGTGGGCGACCGCGACCTTCATTTCCGGCACGTGCTTGTCGAGGAAGTCCTTCACTTCGGCGAGATACTCGATGCGCGGCACGACATAGAACGCCTGCCCGCCGCGATAGCGCTCGCGCAGCAGCGCCTCGCGGATCATCAACGGATCGTGCGGCGCGACGAAGGTGCGCACCGCGAGGCGGTCCACCGGCGGCGAGGCGATGATCGACAGTTCACGCACCCCGGTCAGCGCCAGTTGCAGCGTGCGCGGGATCGGCGTCGCCGACAGCGTCAGCACATGGATTTCGGCGCGCAACTGCTTCAGCCGCTCCTTGTGCGCCACGCCGAAATGCTGCTCCTCGTCCACGATCAGGAGGCCGAGGTCCTTGAACTTGATGCTCTTGCCGAGCAGCGCGTGGGTGCCGACGATGATGTCGATCTTGCCCTCCGCAATATCCTTCTTCACCTGCGTCATCTGCTTGGGCGCGACCAGGCGGGAGGCCTGTGCCACGTTGACCGGGAAGCCCTTGAAACGTTCGGTGAAGGTTTTCGTGTGCTGGCGCGCGAGCAGCGTGGTCGGCACCACCACGGCGACCTGCTTGCCGTCGAGCGCTACGGCGAACGCCGCGCGCAGCGCCACCTCGGTCTTGCCGAAGCCGACGTCGCCGCAGACGAGGCGATCCATCGGGCGGCCAAGGTCGAGGTCGTGCAGCGCGGCGGTGATGGCGCCGAGCTGGTCCTCGGTCTCCTCATAGGGAAAGCGCGCGCAGAACTCGTCATAGGTTCCCTGATGGATCGGGAATTTGGGCGCTTCGTGGACATGGCGCTCGGCCGCGATCTTGATCAGTTCGCCGGCGATCTCGCGGATGCGGTTCTTGAGCTTGGCCTTGCGCGCCTGCCATCCGCCGCCGCCGAGCTTGTCGAGTTCGACATTGGCCTGATCGGAGCCGTAACGCGACAGCAGCTCGATGTTCTCCACCGGGAGAAACAGCTTGGTGTCGTTGGCGTAGTGCAGCTCCAGGCAATCGTGCGGCGCGCCGCCGACCTGCAGCGTCTGCAGGCCGACGAAGCGGCCGATGCCGTGCTCGACATGCACGACGATGTCGCCGGTGGCGAGGCTGGTCACCTCGGAAATGAAGTTGTCGAGCTTGCGGCTGGCCTTGCGCGGCCGCACCAGCCGGTCGCCGAGGATGTCCTGTTCGGTGATCAGGGCCAGCGCCTCGGTCTCGAAACCGGATTCGAGGCCGATCACCGCCAGCATGGTCTCGTTGCGCGGCGTCGCCTGCACCGCGCGCCACGAATTGACGCTGGTGATGTTGAGCAGCTTGTGGTCGGTCAGCATGCTCGTCATGCGATCGCGCGAGCCTTCGGACCACAGCGCGATCACCACCTTCTTGCGCGCGGCCTGCAGGCCGTTGACATGGGCGACCACGCTTTCGAACACGTTGACCTTGGTGTCGGCGCGCTCCGGCGCGAAGTCGCGCCCGGCCCGTGCGCCGATATCGATCACGCCTGCGTCGTCCGCCGGCAGCGCGAACGGCGTCAGCCGCGCCAGCGCGCCGTCGGCAAGGCGCTGCGTCCATTCGGTCTCGGCGAGATACAGCCGGTCCGGCGGCAGCGGCTTGTAGATCGCGCCGCCGCCGGGCGTGTCCATCGCCTCGCGCCGCGCTTCATAGTAGTCGTTGATCTGGGTGAAGCGCTCGTGCGCGGCGTCCTCGGCTTGATATTCCAGCAGCAGCGGTGCGCCATCGAGATAGTCGAACAGCGTGTCCATGTGGTCCTGGAACAGCGGCAGCCAGTGCTCCATGCCGGGATGGCGGCGGCCTTCGCTCACCGCCTCGTAGAGCATGTCGTCGCGTTCCGGCGCGCCGAACTGCGCCACATATCCCATGCGGAAGCGCTTGATGGTCTCGGTGACGAGCTGGAATTCCGACACCGGCACGAGATCGAGCGCGCGCATATCGAGCAGCGTGCGCTGGGATTCCGCATCGAAAGTGCGGATCGATTCCAGCGTGTCGCCGAAGAAATCGAACCGCACCGGCTGGTCCAGCCCTGCCGGGAACAGGTCGAGGATGCCGCCGCGCACGGCGTATTCGCCGGGCTCGCGCACCGTGGAGGTGCGGCTGTAGCCGTTGTGCTCCAGCCACGCGGCGATGTTGTCCATCGGCACCCGGTGTCCCGGCGCGACCGACAGCGCCTGCGCCGCCACCTGCTCGCGTGCCGGCACGCGCTGAAGGATGGCGTTGACGGTGGTCAGCACGATCAGCGGCTTCTCGCTTCCCTTCAGGCGCGACAGCCGCGCCAGCGTGGTGAGGCGCTGGGCGAGGATGCCGCCATGGGGCGAGACGCGGTCATAGGGCTGGCAGTCCCACGCCGGGAACTGCATCACGTCGAGGTCCGGCGCGAAGAAGCCGAGCGCGCGGGCGAGCTGGGCCATGCGCGGCCCGTCGCGGCACACCACCGCGAGGCTCACCGCCGGCGCCTCAGTTTTCGCCGCCACCGCGCGGGCGAGATCGGACACGACGAGCCCTTCCGCGCCCTCGGCGACATTGGCCAGCGTCACGGGGTGGCCGGGGCGCAGCGCCTGGGCTGGCGATTTGACCGGGGATTTCATGAATGGCGGGTCTCGTCGAGAAAGCCCCTGATGCGGACGAAAATGCCGTCGGCATAGTCGGCCGGCAGTGGCTGCGCGTCGCTGAAGGCGGCGTAAAGATCGGGGTCGGGCAGTTCCATCAGGCGTTCGAGATCGGCGATCTCGGCGTCCGACAGCGCGCCGATATGGACGTCGGCGAAGCCGCCGAGGATCAGGTCCATCTCGCGCGTGCCGCGATGCCAGCAGCGATACAACAGCCGCTTGCGGCGGTCGTCGAGGCCCTCGCTCGATCGTGTCGTTCCCGTCATGTCCGGCACCCTTTCCAACGCAAAAAGCCCGGACGGTGCCGGGGAGCATGGATATAGACAGCGCCGCGCCGGATGTCAGTAATTTCCTTATCGTCGCAGTCATACCCGAGCGTCATGGCACGTTCAGCGAAGAAAAGGCGTGGATGCGCGGCATAAAGCCGGGCATGACGGATGAAACAGTCATAGATTCTTTGTCATGCGCCCTCCTATCCTCAACCCGCTGTTTGCGTCCGTCACCAGCCTGCAGGGCGTCGGGCCGAAGCAGGACAAGCTGTTCCGCTATCTGCTCGACCGCAGCGACACGCCGCGGCTGGTCGACCTGCTGCTGCACCTGCCGAGCAACGTGATCGACCGCCGCCGCCGCCCGACCATCGCGGAAGCCGCCGGCTTGATCGGACAGGTCGTGACGCTGCGCGTAACCGTGGAGCGCCACAAGTCCCCGCCGCCCGGCCGTTCGCGCGCGCCCTACGTCGTCACCGCCGGCGACGACACCGGCACGGTGCTGCTGACTTTCTTCCGCGCCAAACCGGACTACATCGAGAAGCTGCTGCCCATGGGCGAGACGCGCTACGTCTCCGGCGTCGCGCAGATGTTCGACGGCGCCTTGCAGATCGTGCACCCCGACCGCGTGGTGGACGAGGACGGTTTCGCCAGGCTGCCGCAGATCGACGCGGTCTACCCACTCACCGAAGGCCTCGCCGTCGGCTCGATCCGCCGCGCCATGGTTCAGGCGCTCGCGAAGCTGCCGCCGCTGCCGGAATGGATCAGCCCCGAGGTGATGCGGCGCTGCAAGTTTCCATCGATGAGCGAAGCGCTGCACCGGGTTCACGAACCCGGCGAACCCGCCGACATCCTGCCGCAGAATCCGTTCTGGTCGCGCCTCGCCTTCGACGAATTGCTGGCCGGACAATTGGCGCTGGCGCTGGTGCGTGCGCAGTTGCGCCGCCCGGCCGGGGTGCGCAACGCCGGCGACGGCCACTTGCGCCACAGGATCATCGACGCGCTGCCCTACGCGCTCACCACCTCGCAGCAGGACGCGGCGCAGGCCATCGCCGGCGATCTTGCCCAGCCGCTGCGGATGCTGCGGCTGCTGCAGGGCGACGTCGGCTCCGGCAAGACCGTGGTGGCGCTGCTCGCCGCCGCCGCGGTGGCGGAGACCGGCCGGCAGGCGGCGTTGATGGCGCCCACCGAAATCCTCGCCCGTCAGCACATCAAGACCATCGCGCCGCTGGCGGAGCGCGCAGGCATGCGCGTCGCCATTCTCACCGGCCGCGAGAAAGGCAAGGAGCGTCGTGACATCGTGGCGCGACTGGCCAGCGGCGAGATCGATCTTCTGGTCGGCACCCACGCGCTGATCCAGGACGACGTGGTCTTCAAGGCGCTGGCGCTCGCCATCGTCGACGAGCAGCACCGCTTCGGCGTGCGCGAGCGCCTCGCGCTCACGGAGAAGGGCGACGCCGTGGACGTTCTGGTGCTGAGCGCCACTCCGATCCCGCGCACGCTGGTGCTGACTTATTTCGGCGACATGGACATTTCCGAACTGCGCGAAAAGCCCGCCGGCCGCCAGCCGATCGACACCCGCGCCATTCCCAAGAGCCGCATTGCGGAGATCGTGGACGGGTTGCAACGCGCGCTCGACGCCGGCAAGCGCGCTTACTGGATCTGCCCCCTTGTCGACGAATCCGACGCCGAGGGCGTCGAGCATCTCACCAACGCGACGCAGCGTTTCAAGACATTGCAGAAGCGGTTCGGCGACCGCGTCGGCTTGGTTCACGGCCAGATGAAGGGCGCGGACAAGGATCGCGTCATGGCGCAGTTCGCCGCCGGCGACATCCAGTTGCTGGTCGCCACCACCGTGGTTGAGGTCGGCGTCGATGTTCCGCAGGCCACCATCATGGTGATCGAGAACGCCGAGCGCTTCGGGCTGGCGCAACTGCACCAGCTGCGCGGCCGCATCGGCCGTGGCTCCGAGGCGTCGACCTGCCTGCTACTCTATCACGAGCCGCTGACGGAGATGTCCGCCGCGCGATTGAAGGTGATCCGCGAGACCACCGACGGATTCCGCATCGCCGAGGAAGACCTCCGGCTGCGCGGCGAAGGCGAAGTGCTCGGCACCCGCCAGAGTGGCCTGCCCGGCTATCGCATCGCGCGGCCCGAGGTCCACGCCCAGTTGATCGCGCAGGCGCGCGACGAGGCGGTGCGCGTCATGCAGGACAACCCGACGCTCAAGGGCGAACGCGGCGAAGCCCTGCGCTGCCTGCTCTATCTCTATGAGCGCGACGAAGCCATCCCGCTGATCGGCGCAGGATAGGTGAACGGCAGAACGTAAGATCAAGGTACAGGCGTTACGCCATCGTCATTGCGAAGAGCGAAGCGACGAAGCAATGACGGAACAGGCGGTTGTAGACTCTACCCCGCCATCCGCGCGGCCAGCACGCGGCCCACGGTCCATAGCGCGCTCGGCAGCGTCGGCGCGCCGAGATAGGTGGCGGTGAGGATGCTCAGCACGACATTGGCGATCCACCAGCCTCGCTCCGGCGTGCGGAAGCCGAGCGCGGAGATCACGATGTTGGCGGCGAACGCCGCGTAGGCCACAAACGCCGACAGCAGCACGCTGCCGAAACCGGCGATCCGCAATTCGGTGACCACCGTCACCACGATGCTGACGACCACGACGGCCAAAACAAGGGTTCGCGTCGGATAGGGGCGCATGGGTCTGGACCTGTCTGTTACGGAAACGCTGCCGCGCAGCGGAAACGCCGCACGCTCACTCCACCTTCGCCGGATCGGGCGATGGCGGCGCGGTGCCGGCGCGGGTGGCGCCGGCCGCTTCGGCCAGCGCGTTGATCTTCTTCTGCGCCTCGGTGCCGCTGCCGGGCTGCACCATGCCCGCCGACATGATCAGCGTCGCGGCGTTTTCCGCAGTCATGTCGATGTCGATGATCTTGCTCTTCGGCACGTAGAAGAAGAACCCGGTGGTCGGGTTCGGCGCGCATGGCAGGAACACGGCGATGTATTCCTCCCGGCCCGGCAGGCTCGCCGCGATGTCGCTGTTCGGCGGCTGCGAGATCAGCACGATCGACCACATCCCGGGCGAAGGAAACTCCACCAGGCCGACGCGGCGGAAGCTCGAACCGTTGCCCGAGAACAGTGTCTCGAACACCTGTTTCAGGCCGCGATAGATTGCGCGCACCACCGGCATGCGGCCGAGCAGGCGCTCGCCGAGGTCCACCAGCGTGCGGCCGATCAGGTTGGCGGCCAGAAAACCCAGGAAGGTGAGCGCGACCACGACGATGACGAGCCCGACGCCGGGCACGCTGAACGGCAGGAACGCCTCGGGGCGATAGGCGGCGGGCAGGAACGGCCGCACCAGACCGTCGACCCAGCTCACGAACCACCAGGTGAGATAGAGCGTGATAGCGACCGGGCCGGCGACGATCAGCCCGGTGAGGAAATAGGTACGCAGCCGCGCCATCGGGCCGCGCGGCGCCTCGGGGGGCGGCATCGGCGGCGGCAGGGTGCCGGGAAACTCGGGAGGCGTCGTCTGGGTCATTCGGGCAAATTCATCCACATCGGCCAACAGGATCGCAAATCGCTGCGACAGGAGTTTATCAGACTTTTGCCGGCGCCGGCCATGCGCCCTGCGACCGATTGTCTTCGCAGGGGCGATCCGGGCTGGTTCCAATCGTGGTCTATTCGACGGTCACCGATTTGGCGAGGTTTCGCGGCTGGTCGACGTCGGTGCCCATCACCACGGCGGTGTGATAGGCCAGCAGTTGCACCGGAATGGCGTAAACCAGCGGCGTCACCGTGGCGGGCATGTCGGGCAGCGTGAGGGTCACCAGCGATTCAATCGTGGCTTCCTGCGCGCCCTGCGCATCGGTCATCAGGATGATCCGGCCACCGCGCGCCGCGACCTCCTGCATGTTGGAGACGGTCTTGTCGAACACCCGGTCGTGCGGCGCGATCACCACCACCGGCATGTCCTCGTCGATCAGCGCGATGGGGCCGTGCTTGAGTTCGCCGGCGGCATAGCCCTCGGCGTGGATATAGGAGATTTCCTTGAGCTTGAGCGCGCCTTCCAGCGCCAGCGGATAGCTGGTGCCGCGGCCGAGATAGAGCACGTCCCGGCTGCGGGCGATGTCGCGCGCAAGCTTCTCGATCTGCGGCTCCAGCGCCAGCGCCTGCGTCATCAGGCGCGGCACTTCGATGAGGCCGTGGACCAGCCTGGTCTCGTCGATCTCCGACAGTTCGCCGCGCGCACGCCCGGCGGCGACCGCGAGCGCCGCCAGCACTGCGAGCTGGCAGGTGAACGCCTTGGTCGAGGCGACGCCGATTTCCGGCCCTGCCAGCGTCGGCAGCACGGTTTCGCTTTCGCGGGCGATGGTCGAGGTCGGCACGTTGACCACGGAGATCGTGTGCAGCCCCTGCGACCGCGCATAGCGCAATGCCGCCAGCGTGTCGGCGGTCTCGCCGGACTGCGAAATGAAGATCGCCAGATCGCCCTTGCGCAGCGGCGCTTCGCGGTAGCGGAATTCCGACGCCACATCGAGCTCGACCGGTAACCGCGCGAAACGCTCGAACCAGTATCTGGCGACGAAGCCGGCATAGCTTGCCGTGCCGCAGGCGGTGATCGACACCCGCCCGACGGTGGTGAAATCGAACGGCAGCTTGACCGGCAGCGCGACCTTCTCGGTCGCCATGTCGATGTAATGCGCCAGCGTATGGCCGACCACTTCCGGCTGC
Organism: Afipia sp.; assembly: GCA_017308495.1. Lineage (GTDB taxonomy): Bacteria > Pseudomonadota > Alphaproteobacteria > Rhizobiales > Xanthobacteraceae > Afipia. Next base: position 867 of record JAFKES010000139.1, on the reverse strand, counting down.
TCGTGAATCTCCTTGGCCATGAAATGGCGGTAGTTGGCCTTGTCCACCAGTCCCGCCGCGGCGTTGTGGCGGACGACCTCGCGTTCGACCACGGCGTTGCTCTCGTCGTAGACCGTCGCGCCGGCGCGCGACAGCACCACCCAGTCGCCGTCTTCGAGATAGCTGATGGTGTCGGTGAACGGCCCGAGCGCGATGGCGTCGGAGCCGAGATACATCTCGCCCTCGCCGAAACCGACCGCGAGCGGCGAGCCCTTGCGCGCGCCGATCATCAGGTCCGGCTCGCCGTTGAAAATGAAAGCCAGCGCGAACGCGCCGTGCAGCAGCGGCAGCGTTTCCTTCACCGCCTCCACCGGAGTCCGGCCTCTGGCGAGATACGAATTGACCAGATGCGCCACCACCTCGGTATCGGTCTCGCTGGAGAACGTCGCGCCTTCGGCTTCGAGCCGCGCGCGCAGATCGCGAAAGTTCTCGATGATGCCGTTGTGAACCACGGCGACATTGTCGGTGGCATGCGGATGTGCGTTGCTCTCGGTCGGCTTGCCGTGGGTCGCCCAGCGCGTATGGCCGATGCCGGTATGCCCTGTCAGCGGCGACGCCTTCAGCGCGGTTTCCAGATTCTTGAGCTTGCCCTTGGCGCGGCGGCGATCGAGCCGGCCGCCTTCGAGGGTGGCGACGCCGGCCGAGTCGTAGCCGCGATACTCAAGGCGCTTGAGCGCATCGACGAGCTGGTCCGCGACGGGACCCCGGCCGAGAATTCCTACAATTCCGCACATGCGGGGCGTGATCTCCGGATTGCCGCAATGCGGCCCTTTGTAACGAGGAATAACACAATCCCGCCTCAACATTTGTTGCGGTTTGAGACAGGGT
>JAFKES010000138.1 GCA_017308495.1 Afipia sp. | reverse complement strand
GCCGGTGCTGATCACCGGCTCGCCCGGCGGCAGCCGCATCATCTCGGCGGTGATCCAGGTGATCCTCAACACCATCGATTTCGACATGAATGTCGCCGCCGCAGTGGCCGCGCCGCGGCTGCATCATCAATGGCTGCCGGACGAGGTGCGCGTCGAACAGGGTTTTCCAGAGACCACGCTGGCGGCGCTGCGCGCCCGCGGCCATCGCGTGGCGATGCCACTCGGCCAGACCTCGGCCAATTCCATCGCGCTCACGCCCGACCGTCTGCTTGGCGCCGCCGATCCGCGCACCCGCGGCGCCGACGCCGCGGGGTATTAGGCGCGTCGCCGGCCTCTCGCACGTCCATTCCAATTCAGTATTGAATACCCCATCACCACAGCCGTGATGGTTTCCAGACATGCCCTGCGTAAGGACAATGTGTCGCGGACGCGTCGGCATTGACAGTTCTAAAATAGAACTATACCGATAGAGGTGGGACGCAACAACCGTGTTCCCGCAGTCCGCGCCGAGCAGCCGGACGCCCGGCCATCCGGCCGCCGGCACCGGGGCCAAAATCAGAACGCCAATCCAAGGGGAGACTGAATTGCACAGGAGAACCGCACTGAAAGCCACGCTGGCCGGCCTGCTGGCGGCCGCGCTCGCCGCGCCCGCCGGCGCGTCCGACACTCCCGGCGTCACCGCCACGGAGATCAAGATCGGCGCGGTGTTCCCGTTCAGCGGCCCGGCCTCGGCGCTCGGCGCAGTCGGCAAGGCGCTGATCGCCTACGTCGCCATGGTCAACGATCAGGGCGGCGTCAACGGCCGCAAGATCAACCTGATCGCGCTCGACGACGCCTACAGCCCACCGAAGGCCGTGGAACAGACCCGCAGGCTGGTCGAATCCGACGAGGTCGCCTTCATGTTCTCGACCCTCGGCACCCCGAGCAACCTCGCCATCGCCAAATATCTCGCCGCCAAGAAGATCCCCCAGGCGTTTGTCGTCAGCGGCGCCACCCGCTTCACCAACGTCAAGGAGTATCCCTTCATCACCACGGGGCTGCCGAGCTACGGCACCGAGGCGCGTGCCTATGCGCGATATCTCGCCCGGGAAAAACCGAACGCCAAAATCGCGATCCTCTATCAGCACGACGACCTGGGGAAAGACTTCATCGACGGCTTCAAGACGGAACTCGGCGAATCCTTCGACAGGAAGGTGGTGACCAGCAGCTACGAGGTCAGCCAGCCGACCATCGATTCGCAGATCGTGGCGCTGAAGAGTTCGGGCGCGGAGGTGCTGCTGTTCGCCGGGACACCGAAATTCGCCGCGCAGGCCATCCGCAAGACTCACGAATCCGGATGGAAGCCGCTGTTCATCACCAACCTGGTGTCAAGCTCGATCGCGTCGGTTCTCACCCCCGCTGGCCTCGACATCTCGAAGGGCGTGGTGACCGCAACCTATCGCAAGGACCCGGACGATCCGAAATGGACCAACGATGCCGGGGTGAAGCAGTATCGCGCCTTCATGGAGAAATACATGCCCGGCGCCGATCTCGCCGAAAGCAACTACTTCACCGGCGTACATCAGGGCGTCGTGCTGGCGCAGGTGCTCAAGCAATGCGGCAACGACCTGTCGCGCGCCAACATTCTCAAGCAGACCCGCAACATCCAGAACCTGGCGCTGCCGATGGCGCTGCCCGGCATCACCGTCAATACCGGACCGACCAACAACCAGATGTACACCCAGCTCCATCTGCAGCGCTGGAATGGCAAGGGCTGGGACCTGTTCGGCGAACTGATCAGCGACGAGGCGAAAGCCGCGAAGTGAATTGACTTCAACCGCGCGGCGGCCACTCTATCCGCCGCGCCATCATCCTCCCGGCAATCGCCGATGAAAAGGAGACGCTCATGGCCAAACGAAACGCAACTGCGGCGGTGATCGGCGCCGGCGACTATATCGGCGGCGAGATCGCCAAGAAATTCGCCGCCGAAGGCTTCACCGTCTTCGCCGGACGGCGCAACGGCGACAAGCTCGCCCCGCTGGTGAAGGAGATCGAGGCCATGGGCGGCGAGATTCACGCGCGCTCGCTCGACGCCCGCAAGGAGGAGGAGATCGTCTCGTTCCTCAACGAGGCCGACAACCATGCGCCGCTCGACGTCTGCATCTTCAACATCGGCGCCAACGTCAACTTCCCGATCCTCGACACCACCGAGCGCGTGTTCCGCAAGGTGTGGGAGATGGCCTGCTATTCCGGCTTCCTCGCCGGGCGCGAGGCGGCGCGCCTGATGCTGCCGCGAGGCCAGGGCCATATCTTCTTCACCGGCGCCACCGCCAGCCTGCGCGGCGGCAGCGGCTTTGCCGCCTTCGCCAGCGCCAAGTTCGGCCTGCGCGCGGTGGCGCAGGCGATGGCCCGCGAACTGGGGCCGAAAAACATCCATGTCGCACATCTCATCATCGATTCCGGCGTCGACACCGAATGGGTGCGCCAGCGTCGCATCGAGGCGCTGGGACCGAACGCGCTCGACAATCCGGACCTGCTGATGCCGCCGTCGGCGGTGGCGGACTCGTACTGGCAACTCTACCAGCAGCCGCGCAGCGCCTGGACCTTCGAGATGGAAATCCGCCCGTTCGGCGAGAAGTGGTGAGCGGCCCCCGCATGCATGGCTGACCGGCGCGCTGCCGGTCCTGCTCCGCTTGCACCGGCCGTCGCATTCGGGCGAAGATCGCGTCTCCTCACCTCCCGGTCGCGTGGTGTGATCCGACGGACCCGTCCCGAAGGTCCGGACCGCATCGCGACCCTCCAACGAAGTGGATCGGATGATGCGCATTCTCGTGATCGGTGCCGGCGCGACCGGCGGCTATTTCGGCGGCCGGCTACTCGAGGCCGGCCGCGACGTCACCTTTCTGGTGCGACCGCGCCGCGCCGAGCTGCTGGCGAAGAATGGCCTCACCATCAAGAGCCCGGCCGGCGACGTGACCCTGCAAAATCCGCCGACGGTGAGCGCGGCGACGCTCACGACCCCGTTCGACGTCATCATCCTGAGCTGCAAGGCCTACGACCTCGACAACGCCATCGCCGATTTCGCTCCGGCGGTGGGGCCGGACACCGCGATCATTCCCTTCCTCAACGGCATGCGGCATCTCGACGTGCTCGACGCGAAATTCGGTATCGGCTGCGTCATGGGCGGCCAGTGCCAGATCGCCGCGACAGTGGACCCCGAGGGCGTGATCCATCATCTCGCCCCGATGCATGCGATGTCGTTCGGCGAACGCGGCGGCCCAAAGGGCGACCGCGCCCGGCGCATCGAGGCCACCCTGCAGGGCGCGCGGTTCGACGTCCGGGCCAGCGCCGACATCATTCAGGACATGTACGAGAAGTGGGTGTTTCTCGCTACCCTCGCGGGCAGCACGTCGCTGATGCGCGCGCCGGCCGGGCACATCACCGCCGCGCCGGGCGGCGCGGATTTCATCCGCGCGCTGCGCGCGGAGATCGCCTCCGTCGCCGCAGCCGAGGGACACGCTCCGCGCCCGGAATTTCTCGAGCGCACCGGCACGATGCTGTTCGCGCCCAGCTCTCCCCTCACCGCATCGATGCTGCGCGACATCCGTAGCCACGCGCGGATCGAGGCGGACCAGATCATCGGCGACCTGATCCAGCGCGCCGAAACCAACAGCAGCGGGGCGCTCGACGTGCCGCTGCTGCGCGTCGTCTATACGCATCTGAAAGCCTACGAGTCGCAGCTGTCCTGACGCCGGCCGGGCGGTTTATCGCGGAGCGACTGGCGGCGGCAGGGCGCTCGCGATCTCATCCAGCACCCATTGATACACCGCGGTGCTGTTGCTGATGGTGCCGATACGCGGGGTTCCGAGATCGAGAATCTCGGTGATGACCGCGGTCCACATCACGATGATGAGCAGCGAGAACTTGCGCAGCGTCTGTTTGCGCAAGCCGGTCTGATAGCCCATGCCGCCGACCGAAATCGCCGCCATGCCGAGCAGCAGCCAGAACAGTTGCGGCATCATCCGCGTGGAAAAGGCGAAGCGGATCGAGGTCGCCGCCCCGAAAGCCGTGTCGAGATAGTTCAGCAGCGACACCGTGAACGAATTCGGCTGCGTCTGCACGATGGCCACGGCGATGCGGCGTATCTCCGCCTGCAGCGCAGCGCTGCGCCGCTCGATCTCGGCCAATTGGACGGGATCGGGCGGCGCCTCGACGAACGCCATCCTGACCCGCGTATAGTCGGCCAGCTTGCGCACGATCTCCTGCCCGCGCGGATCGGTCACCGACTGCGCGCGCGACACCGCCGAACTGATGGCGCTGGCCTCGCTCAGGGTGTTCTGACGCCGTTCCTGGAAACGCCCCGAGGAAGACGACAGCGTCAGCGCCAGCACGAAAGCGAGCAGACCGAGCATGCTGCCCACGACAAGGCCGACCCCGTCCGGCACCGTCGCGTCATCGGCGGCATGACGCCGCCCGAGCCAGAGACCGATCTCGCGGGCGATGAACAATCCGATGAAGAGAACGGCAATGAAGGCCGGCACGCTGCGGGCGGCGAGGTGGGCGAAGAAATCCATCGAGATCTCCAAGAGGTGGGCGGGCGGCGCGGACTCCGCCCGGCCGGGACAGCCATGGCCGGACGAATCGGACTTAACCACGCGTCCCTGCAGCGCTCATCGCACCTTTGCGACGGCTTGAACAGGTTTCGGACATTGCCGGCGGGCGGAATCGGCCCAGCACGGCGGCCATTCGGATGGAAACGCCCCAGAACCTATTCCGACGCGAGCGCGATGGCGTGCAGAAGCGACCTTGCCTTCAGCATGGTTTCCTCGAACTCTTCGTCAGGGTCAGACAACGCGACGATGGCGCCGCCGACGCCGATCGAGAGGCGGTCGTCCGTCGCGACGATGGTCCGGATGACGATGCTGAGATCGGTCGCTCCGTCCACACCGATATATCCGATCGCACCGGAATAGATGCCGCGCGCCTCCCCCTCCAGCCGATCAATGATCTGCATGGTTCTGATCTTCGGCGCGCCGACCATCGAGCCACCGGGAAAGCAGGACTTGATGCAATCGATCACATGCACCTGGTCCGGCAGTTGTCCCTCGACCGTGCTCACCAGCTGGTGAACGGTTGCATAGCTCTCGATCTCCATCAGCCGCGGGACGCGGACACTCCCGGCCTCGCAGACACGGCCGATATCGTTGCGCAGCAGATCGACGATCATCAGATTTTCCGCCCGGCTTTTCTCGTCCGCGCGAAGCCATGCCGCCAGCGCCGCGTCTTCCGCCGGATCGACGGCGCGCCGCACTGTGCCCTTGATCGGCTTGGCCTGCACGCGACCGCTGCGATCGACCCGCAAGAACCGCTCGGGCGAAGAACTGACCACCGTCAGATCGCCCAGCTTGAGAAATGCGGCGTGAGGCGCCTGATTGATACGGCGCAGGATGCGATAGAGCCTGAACGCGTCGAGGCCCGCATCCAACGTCAACGTGTTGGTGAGGCAGACTTCATAGCTTTCGCCCGCTCTGATCTCGTTCATCGCAAGCTGGATGCGGTCGATGTAGGCCGATCGATTGTGGCGGAGCGTGAAGCCCCCGGCATCACCGGCCAGTTCAGGCAGCGGATTCGGCAACGGCCCGGACAACGGTTCCGGCAATGGCGTAAGGCGTTCGAGCCGCGCCTCGGTTTCGCGCAGCCATGCATCCCCCTCCTCGCCGTCCTCATCGGTGCTCACGAGATAGGTTTCATGCTTGAGATGATCGAACGCGATGAAGCGCCCGGCCGAAAGCAAAACCGCATCGGGGAACGGCGATTCGTGCGCGGCATCGCCGCCGCATTCCTGTTTCAGTTCGTAACCGAAATAGCCGACGTACCCGCCGCGAAAATCGAACGGAAGGTCCGCATCCGATCTGAACCGTGGCCCCGTTCGCGCCTTGATGAAATCGAAGATGCTCTCGTTCAGGCTGCGCGTTCCGGAGCGGTCCGTGATGTCGAGGCGGCGCGACGAACTGCGATAGGACAGCACCGCCCCCTGCGGTCCCGATGCATCCCCCATGAACGAGAACCGCGAAAACCCTTCGCTGACGAGCGCCGAGTCGAGCCAGAAGGCATGCGTCTCGGCAGCGTATAACTCGTGGAACACGGCCTCGGGATCGATCAGACGCGGCAGGCGGCGATAGGCCAGCGGGCGGGGCGCTGCTTCGGGCGCCCGAAGAGAGGTCGTCTTGCGCGGCATGTCCCGCTCAAGGGAGCGCGCCGACTTTGCCAGATCGAGAAAATTGCGCAGCAGAGTGGCACCGTGTTCGGAGCAGATCGATTCCGGATGAAACTGGACGCCCCAGATCGGCCTGGTGCGGTGCTGAAGAGCCATCAACACGCCGTCCTGCGTCCAGGCATTGGCGATCAAGCAACTCGGCAAATCGCCATCGACAATGAGCGAGTGATAGCGCACGGCCGAAAAGGGCGTGGGAATATCGCGGAACAGCCCACCGGCATCGTGATACACTTTGCTTTCGCGGCCGTGCATCGGCTCTGCCGATACGATGCGTCCGCCGAAGGCATGCGCGATGCCCTGATGTCCCAGGCAGACGCCGAGAATCGGAACGGTGGCTTCAAGGATCGCGCGCCGGCAAATGCCGAAATCCTGCGGGTTTTCAGGTCGCCCGGGCCCCGGCGAAATGACGATGCTGTCGAATTCGAGTTCGCAAAGTTCATCCCACCCGATCTCGTCATTCCTGATGACGATCGGAGGACTTCCTGTCAGCTTGGTCAAATCCTGAAACAGGTTGTACGTAAACGAGTCATAGTTGTCGATGAGCAGAGTCGTCACGCGCGGCTTCCTCAATCGCACCAGCAGGTCTGGTGGCTCACGCCTCCGGCACAGAACGATATCGCGCCAACCCGTTCAACCGCGTACCCGACGTCACAACATTCGGCATTCCCGGGCATGTATACATTCCCGGACATCTCTCGTGGAGAGCCAAGCAACCACGCGATGCGAAAGAGTGCCCGTTCTGTCACGTCAGCGCGTCGTAGATTGCCTGCGCCTGCCCGAAAAGGATCGGCTCGGATGACAGGGCTTTGCCGTCGAGCGCCACGAGCTGGCGGACGCCGAGACTGTTCGTCGCGATGATTTCATCGGCCAGCACCAGCTCCGCCGGGGTCAGGCTGGCCTCCCTGACCGGCAGTTGCTCCATCATGCGGCGGCGGACCGTTCCCGGCATCACCCCATCGGCCAGCGGCGGCGTCATCACGACCGAACCCAGGCGGGTGAACAGATTGGCGGCGGAAAAGCACGCCACGCGGCCACCCGTGTTGAGCAGCAGCGCGTCGTCGGCGCCGCGCGACAGCGCTTCTCTCAGCGCCAGAATATTGTCGAGATAGCCCGTCGACTTGATTCTGGACAACGGCGACTGCTCGTTGCGCCGCGTGACCGACGCCGTCACGGCGCGAAAGCCGGGCGATCGCACCGGCAGCAAGGATGCGGTGACGATCACGGTCGGCCGCAGGTCCTGCGCCGGCGCCAGCCCGCGGCCGCCACAACCGCGCGTCAAGGTGAGCCGCAGCACACCTTCGACGACAGCATTCGCCGTGCGGGTGCTCTCAAGAGCGGCGGATAAAGCCTGCGAATCCGCAACGGCCAGGAATCCGAGACAATCGCAAGCCGCCGCCAGCCGTTCGAGATGCCTGTCGATATCGACAACGCGCCCGCCCCGGACGCGCATCGTTTCGAACACGGCATCGCCCAGCGTGAGACCCCGATCCGTCAGCTCGACATGCGCGGACGCTCTTGAAACCAGTCCATCGTTGCAGAAACAGACGTCAAAATCGCCCATTCTCCCGGCCCCTCGGTGATTCCCAGAACGAATGCACTCAAGCAGGGCCTTATGCAAGGGACGTCATCACGCTGCTGCCGACCATCATCGGCGCGGCACCGGAACTCCACCCCAGGGCCGCGCAGACAAACGCAGACAGCGCGCTAGTGAACCTCCTCCTTCAGCGCCGAAAGCAGGCTGGCCTGAAGATCGACGAAGCTGGAACTGACAAGGAAATCCTGACTGCGCGGCTTGGGCTCATCGACCGAGACATCGAGCTTGACCCTGCCTGGCCGGCTCGACATCAGGAGGATGCGATCCGACACGAAGACCGCTTCGGCCACGTCATGGGTGATAAAAATAATCGTCGGGCGAAATTCGGTCCAAAGCTGTAGCACCAGTTCCTGCATCATCAGGCGCGTCTGCGAGTCGAGGGCGCCGAACGGCTCGTCCATCAACAGCACTTCGGGCTCCGAGATCAGCGCCCGGGCAATCTGCACGCGCTGCTGCATGCCGCCCGAAAGCTGGTACGGATAGTGCTTTTCAAAACCACTGAGCTTGACGGCTTTCAGCAGCTGCTCCGCCCGTCCGGCATAGACGTCCGGGCTAATTCCGCGGCTCTTGACGCCCAGGACCACGTTTTCGAAGACCGAGAGCCACGGAAACAGCGAAGCCTGCTGGAACACGACGGCACGATCCGGGCCCGGCGCAAGAATGGGCTTGCCATCGAGCAGGACCCGTCCCTGGGTGGGAAATTCGAATCCGGCGATCATGTTCATCGCCGTCGATTTTCCGCAGCCGGTGGGGCCGAGAATGCTGACGATTTCAGCCGTCTTGATCGCGATGTTCAGCGACTTGATGGCGACCGTCGATCCGGCCGCAGCTCCGGACTGCGGGTAGGTCTTCGAAACGTCCTCGAAGACCACCTTGTCTTCAGCCGCGTTGTAAGTCGGTTGGGTTTGTGAGGTCATCAGATGCAGTGCAGGTTTGTGATGTATGGTCATGGCATTCTCTAACAACTGAGAGCTCACCGGCCCTTCCAATGGACGATCTTCAGCTCGGCGAGACTGACGAGCATGTTGAGCGCGAGCCCGATGGAGCCGATCAGCGCGATGCCGATGAAGACAACCGGTATCTGGAAAACCTGCGCCGCGTCGGAGATCATGAAGCCGAGGCCTTTCTGCGCGCCGACCAGCTCCGCCGCGACCACGACCGCCCAGCTCAGCGCCATTGCGACTTTCAGTCCCGTGAAGATGTGAGGCCATGCCGCAGGGAACACGATCTTGCGAAAGATCTGTCCTCGCGTCAGACCGAGCGTCTGCGAAGCGCGGATGTAGGCGATGGGGACATGCGCCGCGCCGGCGTGGGCGTTGACATGAGCATAGTTGAACGCCGTGATGAAAATCAGGACGACCTTACCCACCTCGCCAAGCCCGAAATACAACACCACCATGGGAATGAACGCGATCGGCGGGATCGGACGGATGAACGCCATGATCGGTGACATGGCGGCATCCGCCGAACGGTTGTAGCCCGTCACCAATCCCATCGGAATCCCGACGGCGACTCCCAGCGTGAACCCGCTCAATGCGCGGAACAGGCTGATGCCGATATGCTCCCAGAGCGGCGTGCGCTGATACCCGTTTTCAATCAGATTGACAAACGACAGGAACAACGCTTGCGGCGACGGCAGGTAGCTTGGGCCAACCAGTCCGGTATTGGTGACCGCAAACCACACTGCGAAGACCGAAACGACCGCCCCCGTGGATATCCAGTAACGGGGAATACTGCTCATCTGATTCATCATCAGGCCTCGACTATCACCGGCTGGCTGGATGCGCGCTGAGGAACTTGCGCATGGGCGCCGGATCGATCGCCGCCGTTATCGTCTCCGGCTTAAGCGGCGCCGGAATCGTGCCGAGTTCAAACAGCATCTGGCTTGCGAGCACCGCCTGGGCAGCCAGTCCGCCGTTCGGATTCACGAGCGACCATTGCGACTTCGGATCCAGTTGCTGCTCGAACGTGGGCAAGCCGCCACAGCAGTGCTTCTCGTAGAACTGCTTCGCGACCGCCGGAGAAATCTGCAACTGCCGCTGCAACGCATCGATGGCCAGTTGAGGATTCTTGGCGATCAACTCGCGCGCCTCGGCCTGAACCGCGAGCAGCTTCTCCGGTACGCTGGGATACTTCGCGATGAAATCCGGCCGCAAACCGTTGATGCTCGGACAGACGCCACCATAATCGGAATCCATGGACACAAGCTTGGCGCCCGCCGGGAGGTTCATCGTCCAAGGCGCCCAGCCCACGGCGGCATCGATCGCGCCTCCCGTGAATGCATTGGCGAAAAGTGGCGGCGCAATGTTCACCACGTTCAACTTGTCGTAATTGATGTTGGCCTTCTTGGCCATCAGCTTCAGCGACACCTGCGAACACGTCCCGGCCGTCGCCGCGATTTTCTTCGCCTTGCCGATGTCCTTGTAGCTGGTTATGCCGCTGGCCTCGGTCGCCATCAGACCAGCGCCCTGGGCGTTGTCGAGCTCCCAGGAAATGATCTTCAGAGGAATGTCCTGACCGAGCGCGAACACAAAGGCGAGGCCGGTGACGATCTGATCGATGCTGCCGCTCTTGAGGGCTGCGAGCAGCGGCGCGCCGCTCGTGAACCAATGGATCTTCGGATCGAGACCGTGTTTCTGATAAAGACCGAGGTCGGTGGCGACGTAAGTCATAAAGTAGCCGGCGCTCGGGCCACCGATATTGATCGGAATGAGCTCTTTTGAAGATGCATTCTGAGCTGTCGCAACGCTGCCGGACAGCAAGAGACCCAACGCGGCCCCGAAGAATTTCTGGAATTTCATGTACCCTCCCTCACGATCTTTGATCGCATCAAATCCTGTTTTTCTTTGACAGTACCCGCAGCGACCAGCACCCACAATTGCATATTTAAGCCGGAATCGTTGCATGCCGCGCAATCGAGCGATCGGCTTTAATATGCGATGCACATCGTTTGACAATGCATCGCAAAGCACAAATTCACGCAGCGGGAAGCGCATTCGCTTCAACACACGCTGGACGATGCCTGACGGATCAACCGACTGACGTGACGATCGCGGCAGAACGACGCGCCGCTCTCACCAGGGCGGAGAGAGGAAAGAACCGATGATATCCGCAGCCGGAGTTCCGGGCGATCATCACGGTGTCCGGATCACGCAAAGGCCCATTCTCCGGCGCTGCGGAGCCCCGATTTCCCGCCCGCCGCTCGGGAGGGGTATGGATGGCCAACGTACGCGTTGCATCCTGCGCAACCACAATCGAGAGGACAGTCGAGTCCGGCGCCACCAGACGTTCGCCCGAAAATGGCGCTGCTCCAGCGACCACACCGCAGTATGGAGCCAAGCTGGATCTACGTCGGCTCGTCAATGAGCCCTATTGAAACACCCACGGCAACAGGTCCTCGAGAATGCTGACCATATCGGAGGTCGCGGCGGCCAGAAGACAGCCGGCGGCCGCGGCCAGACCAACCACCGCCGCGGTAAAAGCAACCAGCGCCGCATGCGGCGCTCCGGCCGTTCCGTAAGCGTGAAGACTGCGCATCCGCAGAGATCCGACCATCGCCAGCAGCGACGACGACGCGAGCAGAAGCGCGGCGATGGCGCCGAACCATATCGAATGCATCTGCACGGCGTCCCGGATGAGCAGAAGGCTCACCACCAGCATGCTGAATGCGGTTCTGCGCCATGCCAGCGACGTTCGCTCGGGCTGCAGGCCGGGATCGCGCGCCACGACGTCACATCGGCAACAGCAGAACGCCCAGCCCGATGGCGATGCTCGAGATCATGGCGCTCAGGGCAACGAGGTCCCACCCCGCCATAAGCGGCCGGTCATGCCGCATTGCAATTTCATGAGACTTCCACCGCCGATAGGCGGCGACCGCCATCACGCCCCCTAAAATCGTTATGCTGATCGCGATGAAGAAATGCAGCGAACGGGGTCCGGTTCCCGCCGCGAACTGCCGATACAGCACCCCGCCGCCGACAACCGCCAGAGCTGTCCGAATCCACGCGAGAAACGTGCGCTCATTCGCCAAACTGAACCGATAATCGGGTTCGCGGCCTTCCTGTTGCCAAGCTGGGCGAGTCACGGACATGTCCTCCTTGCAGCGTCCGTCACACCATCGGGCCGCCTCGCAGATTCACGGATGAAAAATCGTTCCATGACGGCAATTTAGTCAACCGATCCGGCGGGTGTCCAATGCGCTTTTGATCGCGTTTCGATGCCAAAAGCGCATTGAAAACGGGCCGCGGGTCCTGCCCGCCCCCGGACGGCGCAGCCCCGCATCCCGGCGACAATCCCGCGCGGTCGGAGCGGGCAGGACCATGCCGACCACGCCTTCCGGAACGGAAGGCGCATCGGTCACTGCCGCCAACGGCTCATTCCCGGCCCAGCTCCGCGCGCCCGACCGAGTCGCCGTCCAGTTGCTGGTCGTCGTCCAGCGTCACGACAACCTTTGCAAGCTCGCCGGTGAATTCAAAGGGCGAGATATAATCGCCGACCGGCGTGCCGCGGTCGCATCCGATATCGCAACCGGCCCAGGAGATCAGCGACTTGAAGTACCTCTCGGTGTCGAGGGAGCCCGCGGGCTGTCCCTCAATCAGCAACGTGTAGCGACTCTTCAGGGCCTCACCGCCCGCTCCTCGCTTGAGCCGATCCACGCGCAGACCGAGTGTTCGCGCCGAACGCGGAATCGGCCCGTTGGAAACAAGGGTTTCGTGCGAGCCGCCGAGATTGAGATCGTGCACCAGGTAGCCGTCGCGGACATACAGCACATATCCGGTGGTGCCGTCGCCGTGGGCGATGAGAACGCCGTTGTCGTTGCCGGACAGTTCCACGCTGGCTTCGATGGTGTAGCTCCGGCTCCGCACGTCCGGCGCCAGATCGGTCGGCACATGACCGACGCCTTTGTGAAATACGAACTGACGCCTGTCGCCCAGGATCCGCGCGGCATTTTCGGCGAACCGCGGACCGAACCGATCATCCAGCGGCAGCACCTTGTGCTTCTCCGCCTCCCGCCACCACAGCCGCTTCAGCGCCTCAAGGCGTCTCGGCTCGACCCCGGCGAGGTCCTGCGTTTCGGAAAAATCGCGATCGAGATTGTAAAGCTCCCACTGATCCTGATCGAAAGGCGTCCCCGGAGCGTGATAGGCCACGGCCTTCCAGCCTTCGTGCCAGATGCCGCGATGTCCGAACATCTCGAAATATTGCGCGGACGCCTTGCTGGGCGCCGAGGAGGCGTTGAAGGTTTGGGCGAAGCTCACCCCCTCGATCGGCATCTGGGCAAGGCCGTTCACCTGCTCGGGCGCCTGCACGCCCACCGCTTCCAGCAGCGTCGGCAACAGGTCGCAGGCATGCGCAAACTGATGGCGGATCTCGCCCCGCGCGTGAATGCCCTTCGGCCATGAGATCACGAGGGGGTCGCGAATACCGCCGCCATGCGTGTTCTGCTTGTAGCGTTTGAGCGGCGTATTCGACGCCATCGCCCAGCCGTGCGGGATATTGGCATGGCTTCCCGGGCCGCCGATGGTCTCGAAGCGCTCGATTTTAACCTGCAGGGATTCTTCCTGATAGTTGTAGCTGCCGAGCGTATTCACCGCGCCGAGCGGTCCGCCCTCCTGGCTGGCGCCATTGTCCGAGAGGACGAGAATGATGGTGTTGTCGCGCGCGCCGGTGCGTTCGAGGAAATCGACAAGCCGCGCGATCTGCTGATCCGCGTGATCCAGCATCGCCGCATAAGCGCACTGCAACCGGACAAAGAGACGCCGCTCCTCCTCCGTGTGCGCGTCCCACGGCTGAACGCCGGTGTTGCGAGAAGGCATCCGCGTGTCCGGCGGCACCAGCCCGAGGTCTTTCTGGGTCGCCAGACGCACCGCGCGTTCGATATCCCAGCCCGTCGCGAAAACATCCTCGTAGCTGTCGATCAGGCTCCGGGGCGCCTGATGAGGGGCATGGCATGCGCCGAAAGCCACCCACGTAAACCACGGCAGGTCGGGCTTCTGCGCCGAGTGATCGGCGATGAATTGAATCGCGTGATCGACCAGATCCGCCGTCAGGTGATAGCCCGTTTCGAAAGTGCCGGGCGGATCGACGTGCGAGTTATCCTGCACCAGTTCCGGCGTGTAGTGGTCGGTTTCGGCATTCATGAAACCGTAGAACCTGTCGAATCCGCGCCCGAGGGGCCAGCCGTCGAACGGGCCGGTCGATCCCCCCTCGCTCATCGGCGTCACATGCCACTTGCCGCAAAAGTAATTGCGGTAACCGTTCTCGCGAAGCATTTCCGCCAGCGTGCCGGCCTCGCGTGCAATTTTGCCGCGATAGCCCGGATAGCCGCTGTCAAAATTCGCCAGACATCCCATCCCCACAGAGTGATGATTTCGACCGGTGAGCAATGCAGCGCGCGTGGTCGAACACATCGCGGTGGTGTGAAATCCCGAATAGCGAATGCCTTCTGCGGCAAGGCGATCGATGGCGTGGGTCCGGATCGGCGAACCGTAGCAGCCGAAATCGGAGAAGCCGACATCGTCGAACAGAACGAGCAGAATGTTGGGCGAGCCCGGTGGCCCCTTCAGAGGTTGCGGCCACCATGGCGTCGATTCAGCCACCGTCCGCCCAATTTTCCCGCGCGTGCTCTCGGATGTCACAGCTTCATCACCTTCGACGGACAACGCTCTCGACACTCAAAATTGTCGCGGCAGAAAAGCCGCCGCCAACGATCACGCTGCCGGCGCGGCAACAAGCTCGAGAAAGCGGCGATGTTCGTCCGGCGTCATGTGCTGGACAAATTCCGCGTATGGATATTGCCCGCTCAGCACCTCCTGTTTGTACTGACGCAATCCCTCCTGGATCACCGGGCGGATATTGGCGAAGCTGCCTTCATGCTTGGGCTTGGGGAACGCGCTGTAGCCAACCACATCGCTGCTCGCAATATAGATTCCGTCGGGCGACGGGCCGCCGCCCACGCTGATGATCGGCACCGGCAGCGTCCGCGCGAGATAGAGCGTGATTTCGACCGGAACGTATTCGAGGATGATTCCGAAAACGCCGGCATCGACGAACGCGCGGGTGTCGTCGACGATCTTGGCGGCCTCGGTGGCGGTGCGCCCCTTGAAGCCGTAGCCGCTCTGCTCCAGCTTGCGCGAGGCCTGCATGCCCATGTGGCCCATGACGGGGATGCCGGCGCGCACGATCTCGGCCACGGTCTTTGCCGTATGCCGGTTGCCTTCGCACTTCACGGCATCGGCACCGCCTTCGGCGATCAGGCGCGCGGCGTTGCGGATCGCGTCCTCGGTGGAGAAGTGATACGTCATATAGGGCATGTGTCCGACGGCCAGCCCGTACGGCGCGGTGCGCGTCACCGCCTGCATCAGGACGAGCTGCTCCTCGAAACGCACGGTCATCGGCGTCGGATGCCCGAGCAGCGACATCGGGCCGGCATTGCCGTTGATCAAAAGGTCGAAGCCGATTTCATCGGCGATCACAGCCATCGGAGCATCGTAGACACCGAGCGCGACGATCGGCTCGCCGCGCGCTTTCTTGTCCTGGAGACTCTTGCACGTGACTTTCTTGCGCTGTGGTGATGGATTGCTCACTGGGTTTTCCTCACTATACGACATGCACCGATGGCGGATTCAGCCGCCGCATCCGAACTCGCAAATTGTCAGGTGTTGCCTGCGTCCTCCGACACACAGAGAGCGTCATCCCGGTGACCGTCCCGCACCTCCGCGACGGATCCCGACGAAGGCATTCCTGCGAAAACGCGGGCATTCAGCCGCGTGATCGCCACGGCGGCACACTTCGCGTCGGGAATGACGCCTATCTTGCCGATGCGCACTTTCACCCACGTGGCGCCGAAGCCATCGAAGATGACATTCGAAACCTGTTCAGCTAGGCGCTCGATCAGATTGAAATGCCGGCTGACCGCCAGCCGTCTCACCGCATCTGCCACCGCGGCATAGTCGATCGTGTCGTCAACTCGATCGCTTCGGAAGCAGGCCTGAGACGGCAACCCCATCTCGATGGTCATGACGACGACCTGCTGTCGAAGCTTCTCGTGCGGATAGACGCCGATGCAGGCCGGGATTCGCAGATCCTCGATGATAACGCGATCGCCCTCCAGCATCTCCGCGGGGTTGTGATAGACGCTCATCTCAGCTCCGACTGGCTGCGAGCCCGGCAAATACACGGCGGATAATCGTCGGCAGCAGGATCGCCTTGCGCTCTCCCAGATCCAGCCCTTCGAGCACCTGGCTCACCGCCGCCACGACCCGGCGGTTTGTGTCTTCCGACCATGTCTGCTGAAAGGCTTCCGGCGCCGGAGCATCCTTGCGGGGCTGCACGGGTGCGCTGGCCACGGGAGCCGGCGGCTTGGCCGCCGCCGCCTCACCCAGACGGATGGAGAGCTTGAGCGCCAGTTCCCGCGCCTCGTCGGTCACCGTGCAGTTCTGCGGTAACGCCAGGTGGCTTTCATTGCGAGTGGCGGCGGCGCGCACGTCATCACTGGTGATAAACTGCCGCAGCGCGATCTTCTCAAGTCGACTCGACATCTGTTAGGTCCCCTCCGCGATCGCCGCCAGCGCCGATCGGTTGGCGCGCACCGCCTGTATCACCGCCCGCAGCAAAGGATCGGACGTCACGTCGCGGGATCGCGACGCATCCGGCCCGCCCCCCGCTGACGCGATCCGAACCGAGCCGACGGACGCCAGCGGCACCGGTGCCGGACGCGCAACCGTTTCGGCGCGCGGCGCCTCCGGCTCGCGCTGCGGCGGCCTGCCTTCCGGCTTGGGCTGACGATCCGGCTGCTTGATGCGCAAGCCGAGATCGTGCGCGGTTTCCCGCGCCGCATCCGTGATCACCAGGCCATCGACCTGCAAGATCTCGACCGCGCCCGCGGCCGCCATGTCCTCGACTTCCCGTGCCGTGAGAAAGCGCTTTGTGGCCAAAGCCCGTTCCTGGGAAGGACGAAAATACGCCATGTTGCTTCCGCTCTTTAAGCCTGGACCGGCATACGCCCGAGCCGCGCCAGCACCTGCGCGACGATCTCGTCAACGCTGGGCTCTCGCTTGATCGCCGCGGCTCCGGGCCGGCCGACGCTCGCGGGCGGGGATTCGACTTCCCACGCGACGCGCTTGCGATTGATCAGGTGCGTGACCGTAATGTTGTCCCCCACGATGGCGCCGCCCATGCCTCCGGTCCCCAGCGTCAGCGAGGGGACGAAGCGGCAGGTGGAGCCGATGCTGCCCAGCGTCGACATCGAATTGACGATGATGCGGAACGCGGGAAGCTGCGCCGCCATGGCCTCCGTTTGCGTCGCATCCCGCGAGTGGATCACCGCGGAATGTCCGTCGCCGCCGAAGCGGAGAATCTTGACGCACAGGTCCAGTCCGGCCTGCGCATCCCGCGCCGTCATGAACCCCAGCACCGAAGTCAGCTTCTCGCGCGAGAGCGGGTGATCCTTGCCGATCCCTCCGAGCGGCGCCACGAGCACGCACGTACCGGCCGGAATCTCCATGCCGACAGCGCCCGCCAGTGCCGCCGCGGTCTGGCCGACAGAGCGGGCGTTGATGCCGCCATCCGGATGAAACAGCGTCGCCGCCAGCTTCTGGTGATAAGCCTCGGGCACCCAATACGCGCCCTGCTCTTCCATCCGGCTGCGCAGTTCCGCCGCGATCGGCTCGTCGGCCACCACAGCTTGTTCGGTGGCGCAGATCAGGCTGCAATCGAACGACTTGCTGTTGACGAGGTCACGCGCCGCCTTCGCGATATCGGCGCTGCGGTCAACCCAGGCAGGAACGTTTCCGGGGCCGACGCCATACGCCGGCTTGCCCGTGCTATGGGCGGCGCGAACCATCGGCCCGCCGCCGGTGGCGAGGATCACGTTGACGGCATAGTGGCGCAGCAACTCCTGCGTCCCGGAATACGATGATCCGTCGAGGCAACTGACCAGGCCGCGCGGCGCGCCGGCGCCCTCCGCGGCCCGGGCGATGATGTCCACGGCCTCGGCTGTGCATTTCGCCGCCGACGGATGCGGCGACAGCACGATGCCATTGCGGCCCTTGAGCGCAATCAGCGACTTGAAGATCGCCGTCGACGTCGGGTTGGTCGACGGCGTCAGCGCCGCCACCACGCCCATCGGCTCGGCGATGACCAGCATTTTCTTGGACTCGTCGCGCTCGATCACGCCGACGGTCGGAACGTCGCGGATCGATTCCCAAACATTGCGCGCGGCGAACTCGTTCTTCAGCACCTTGTGATCGGCATTTCCGTAGCCGGTTTCCTCGTGGGCCATGTCCGCGAGGCGGCGCGCAGCCTTGAACGACGCCTCGGACACCGCTTCGCACACCGCGTTGACGGTGGCGGACGACGCCTTCGCGAACTCCCGCTGCGCCTCGCGGCACCGTTCGGCCAGACGCCTGGCCTGCTGGATGGCCTTCAGATCCTTGTCGAGATCACTGGTCATGCGTTCGCCTCATTCGACTTCGCGAAGCGGAGCTTGCCGCCGACAGCCGTGGAATCGATGATACCGATGATGGTGGCGTCCACCGGCGCCGACCGGGTCGTATCGAGTTCGCGCGCGGCACTGCCAACGGCAACGATCACGAGTTCTCCTTCTCCGGCGCCGACGGCATCCACCGCGACGAACGGATCACCGACAGCCTTGCCATCGGGGGCGGAACGCCTCACGAGCAGCAGCTTGCGACCGTGCAGCCGCTCGTGCTTGACAGTCGATACGACGGTTCCGGTCGTTCTGCAGATCAGCATTCCACCGCTCCTGATTTTACTTGTCGGTGCCAGAGATGGCTTCGATGGCCGCAATCGAGGCGAGTTGCGCGGTGCGCGCTTCCGCTTCGGTGCCTGCCATGAACAGGCGGCCGAACCGTCCGACGTCGCGCAGATCGACAAGGCGGACATTCGCGGACTTCTCGGCCTCGTTGGCCGCGATATCGATATACGCGGCCGGCGTGACCTCGAGCACGAACAGCGCCTCTCCGGGAACGAGCATGCTGCCGCGACGCGACCGGTTGATCAGCTGCGCCTGATAGGGCGACACATTGGTGATCACCTGGACCGAGGCGACCTTTGGCCGGATCCGGTCCTCTTCCCGCATGCCCAGACGCTCCAGGATGGTGCGTCCCGCCTCGCGGACTGCCTCCTGCGACTCGGAATGCACTTCGAGCACACCGAACTCGCGCTCGACGATCTGCACGCCGGGCTTCACCTCCGTCGCCTTCACGGCCATGTCAACGACGCGAAACACCTCGTTGCCCGGAGCGAGCTCCACGTACATCTGCGCCATACCCGCCACCGGAATGTCGCCGGCGGTCACCGTACCGAAATAGGCTGCGTATTGCGGCTGCATGCGGTCGATGAAAAAGTATGCGCGCAGCTGCACGTTATTTTCCTTGGACATGTCGTCTCCTCACTTACAAGCTGGCGACAGCCCTACTTCAATTCGGTCTTGGCCGACGGCGACGGCAGGATGACATGCAGGTCGCCATGCGGACGCGGAATCACATGCACGGACACCAGTTCGCCAACGCGCTTCGCCGCCGCCGCGCCCGCATCGGTCGCAGCCTTGACCGCGCCGACATCGCCGCGCACCATGATCGTGCAGAAGCCGCCGCCGATCAGTTCCTTGCCGATCAGCTGCACATTGGCCGCCTTGACCATGGCGTCCGCCGCCTCGATCGAGCCGACAAAGCCGCGGGTCTCCACGAGGCCCAGCGCGATATTTTCGATTGCCATTTACGTTTTCCTTCCAGTCAGGTGGGTTGGTTGCGCCGCGTCAGGCGATCTCACGCGGTCAGTAGGGAGTACCGTTGCTGGCACTGTTGAGCCGCGCCACGATGTCGTCGAGCTTCTCGTCCTCAATCGCCAGCGTGTGCGCGGAACCTGGAAATGCAGCCGACTCGACGCTCGCCTTGAACTGTCGAAAGCCGTCGCGCGCGCCCTCGCCGAGCGCGGCAAACTTCTGCACAAATTTCGGGGTGAACTTCTCGAACAGCCCCAGCATGTCCTGGGTGACGAGACCCTGCCCATCGCAGTAACCGCCCGCGCCAATGCCGATGGTCGGCACCGGGACAAGCTCCGTAATCGCCGCGGCGATGCGGTCGGGAATGCATTCGAGCACGAGCGCGAAGGCCCCGGCCTCCGACAGCGCGAGCGCATCGTGCATGATGGCGATTGCCGACTGCGCGTCCTGCGCCTGCGAACGATAGCTTCCGGTGCGCGCCGACAGTATTTTCGTCAGCCCCACATGCGCGATAACCGCGATACCGGCTTTCGTCAGAGCCCGCACGGTCGGCGCAAGCTCGGCGCCACCCTCGATCTCGACGGCATCCGCGCCGCCATCACGAATGATGCGACCGGCGTTTTGCACCGCATCAGCGGGCGTCGTGTATGACAGGAACGGCAGCGACGCCAGCACCAGGCTCGACGACACCGCACGACGCACCGCACGCGTATGATAGATGACCTCGTCCACGGTGACCGCCAGGGTGTTGTCGCACCCCATGCCAACGCTCGCGAATGCATCGCTCACGAATACGATGTCGACTCCGGCCTGCTCGGCGTAACTTGCAAACGGATAATCGTAAGCCGTCACGAGAGTAATGGGAGCGCCGCGCCCTTTTCGGGAAATGATTGATGCGGGCGTGATTTTCCGGCGACTATTTGACAACTTGTCGACCACTGGTTTGCGTTTATGCGCTGCTGAGCGGAATTCGAATGACGCAAACGTTAGCAGCGCGAAACGATGCCGCCCAATGCATTTATAGGTCGAATTCGTTGCGTCCGACGCAAGCTTCACAAATTGCGCGCCGTGCATTGCATCTCGCAATACAATGCATTGGAGAGGCGAACGAACTGCTGCTACTCACTTCGGTATAATCCACCGGAGTTTCCTTTATGAGCAACACGCCCGCACGCAAGCGCAGCAAGATCACCGTCAAGAATATTCTGGACAAGAAGGCCAACAAGGAACGCATCGTCGCCCTTGGCGTATACGATGCGCCGATGGCGGCCATCTCGGACGAGATCGGCTTTGATATGCTGATCAACGGCAATGCCGGTCCGATGTCGCTGCTCGGACACAAAACGCCGATGACCGTTCGGTTCGAAGAGCAACTCGTGCTGACGCAGGCCGTGAGCCGCGTCACGCAATACGGCATGGTCGTCGGGCACATGCCCTATATGACGTATCACTTCTCCACCGAGGACGCGATCCGCAACGCCGCGCGCCTGATCGCCGAAGGCGGTGCCGATGCCGTGAAGTGCGAAGGCAACCGGCATACGGCCAAGACCGTGGCCGAGATCGTGCGCGCCGGCATCCCCGTCATGGGCCACATGGGCATGCAGGCTTCGCGCAAGCTGGAGCAGAGCGGCTACGGCTTCAAGGGGCGCACCGCCGCCGAGGCCGCCAAGATCGTCGACGACACCCGCGCGTTCGTCGACGCCGGAGCGTTCGCATTGATCATCGAATACGTGCCGGTGGAAATCACGCAGTATCTCGCCGAGACGCTCCCGATCCCGGTCATCAGCGTGGGCGGCGGCGCCTCGCCCGACGGCGTCTATCTCATCAGCGGCGACGCGGTGGGCTATAGTGCCTTCCCCCGTCCCAAGCACGAAGGCACTTTCGTCGACGTGCGGCCGCTGATTCAGCAGGGCTTGCGCCAGTACAAGGACGAGGTTCTGTCGAAGAAGTATCCGTACGAGGAATTCGTACAGCACATGACGCCGCAGGAACACGACAAGTTCCTCAAGATTGTCGAGAAAACGACCGTCTAAGGCTGAAGGAGCACTGGTTATCGCAACCAGATTCGGGAATCGCTTCGAGCCGGTACGTTTTTGTACACGCTGGAATATGTCCCGGATCTGATCGAATCCGGGCCGGCCGGCGTGACCGAACTGAAACGCAATTCCGAACTGGTCGGACGAGATCCGCGCATCGGCGGCATCAACATCGGCGATCGCGTCAAGTCGCTCGACTCGCTCGATACCGTGACATGCGGCCGCATCGCCGCGGATGCAAGCGGCAAGGTCCCGCTGCTGCATCTGGCCGGCAAGAACCGCACCCCCGATCAGGCACGCGCCGTCATCGCCCGCGCGCTGTCTCAAGGACTGGAGAACATGCTTCTCCTGACCGGCGATGGCATCACGGAAAAGCGAGCTGAACGATTCCGCTATCAGGAATCGGTCAACGCGATTCGCGATGCCAAGCAGATGGCGCCGGCCTCCCTGGTGGCCGGCGCCATCTCACCTTTCAAATACCGCGAGGAAGAGCTGGCGAACCAATATCTCAAGATGGCCAAGAAGGTGAGCATCGGGGTCGATTACCTGATCACCAATTGCGGCTGGGATATGCGGAAGCTGGAAGAACTCGCATGGTATCGCGACGCACGCGGCTTTCAGACGCCGCTGGTCGCGAACCTGCTCATGCCCACGATGGGCTGGGCCAGGGGCATTCATTCGCGGCGGTTGCCCGGCGTGTTCATGTCGGACGATCTCTTTAACAAGATTTGCGAAGAGCACGCGCAAGGCAAAGCCGAAGCCAAACGCTGGGCCTGGAACCGGCTGGCGCTGCAGATCGTCGGCGCGCAGCATCTTGGCTATGCCGGCGTACACATGAGCGGCGTGGACCGATACGAAGATCTCTGCACGGCGATCGAGATGGCGGACAACCTTGCGCGCGAGCTGCCTTCGCTGGAGGCCTGGAAAGAGGCCTGGAACGAGGCTCACCGGCTGCCCGACGGACGCACGGTCGATTTTGCGCCCCCGCGCGGCCTCTACCTGTTCGACACGAAGCCCGCGCCCGGAAGCCTGAATCACCTCCCCGCATTCGGCGACGTCAAGCCGTCGGAAGCGGAGCTGGCCAAGTACGCGCGCATGAAGACGCTGCATGATGTGGCGTTCGAGGAGGGAACGCTCGGAGCGTCGGTGATGAGCCTCGCCGTCCGCGCCCTCGACAAGACCGCCATCGGGCGATCCGCGCTGCTGCAGCTTGAAAAGACCACGAAGCACGCGGCTCTGGGATGCGAAACCTGCGGCTTCTGCCGCATCGAATATCTCTTCTACAACTGTCCTGAAACCTGTCCGAAGGGACTTGCCAATGGACCATGCGCCGGCACGGACGAAAACACCTGTGAGTTCAAGGATCGCGAATGCATCCACAACAGGAAGTATCGGTTGGCCAAAAGCCTGGGCCGGCTCGATGAGCTGGAACGCACGATCGTTCCCCCCGTCGAAGGAACGCGAGGGACGTCTTCCTGGGCGAACCACTTCAAGGGGAAAGATCCGAAAGTCGGATGACTCGAGCCCGGAGCTAGGCGGGCCTCACGGCGGGAAGCGGAGGAAATTCTCCCGGGCCGTCCGTCAATGCCTCGAAGGCCATGCCGATCAGCAATTCGGCGCCGGGCGCAAGCATCCTGTCGCGCAGACGCACCACGCCCATATGCGTGGTCATGCTCAGGGGAGTGGTCAGCTCAATTTCCACAAGAAGCTGATTTTCGGTCGCTTCACGGAAACTCAGTTGAGGACCGACCACGATCAGGTCGCTGCGGATCGCAACGCGCTCGAGCGCGCGCAAGTCATCGCATTGCACGGTGAACAGGGCCTTCGGATCACCTTCGAACTCCAGCCACTGCGTAAATTCGGCCAGGCTGATGTCCGGCAGCTTGAACGAGCCGAGCGAAAATCTCAGCAGGTCGCTCGGGCTGATCGGCTGAATAGAGAGCGCGGGGTGATTCCTGCGGGCATACATCCCGATGCGAAACTCGGGCAGGGTGTCGATCACCAGCCGATCGCCCGAGACCAATTCCCGCGTATCGCCGATGAAGAAGTCCAGCTCGTCGGCCTCCAGCAGCTTGAGCAGGTTCTGCCAATGCGTGATTTCCACGCGCGTGCGAATCCCCGGATGCTCGCGCGTAATGCGCGACAGGATCGTTTCGAACAACACCGCAACCGGAATCGGACCGAGCCCGATCGCGACCTCACCGAATTCGTGGGCGCGCATGCGCCCGACATCGCGCTTGAGGCTCGCCACCTCGGCCAGCATCCGCTCGCCGCGGCTCACGACAAGCTTGCCATAAGCGGTCAACGTGATCTTGCGTTGCCCACGATTAAAGAGATCGACGCCGAGATCTTCCTCGAGCGACTGAATGCTGCGGCTGAACGCAGGCTGGCTCAGGTGAACGGCTTCGGCGGCCTGTGCAAAGCTCCCGTACTTCGCCAACGCGACGACGTTCTTCAATCTCCTCAAATCCATTGAATGCATTGCCATGCCGACCCGATCCCCCTCCCCTGCTCATTCGAACGCATCCCACTGTGCGCCTTCTGACGACGTGCTTTCGGACCACGATGTCGCGTCAGAGCGCCAGTATTTAGATCATCTCCAGCATATCCTCGAGCATGGCGAACACAAGGAGGACCGAACCGGCGTCGGCACGCTTTCCACGTTCGGCCTGCAGATGCGCTTTCCTCTGGATACGTGCTTCCCCCTGTTCACCACCAAGCGACTGCATGTCAAATCGATCATCTACGAACTGCTGTGGTTTCTGCGCGGCGACACCAATACGCGCTGGCTGCAGCAGCACGGCGTCTCGATCTGGGATGAATGGGCAGGCCCCGACGGCGACCTCGGCCCGATCTATGGCAAACAATGGCGCCGCTGGACAGCCCCCGACGGGCAGGAGATTGATCAGCTGGCTCGCGTCATCGAGACGCTGCGGAGCACACCCCATTCGCGCCGCCACATGGTGGTCGCATGGAATCCGGCGGAAGTCGCCGACATGGCGCTGCCACCCTGCCACGCGCTCTTCCAGTTCTACGTTGCGAACGGCCGCCTGTCCTGTCAGTTGTACCAGCGCAGCGGGGACATGTTTCTGGGGGTGCCCTTCAACATCGCCTGCTACTCGCTGCTCACTCTCATGATCGCTCAGGTGGTCGATCTTCAGCCTGGCGAATTCATTCATACCCTGGGCGACGCGCACATCTACGCCAATCACGCCGAGCAGGTACGGCTCCAGCTATCCCGTGCGCCGCGCAGGCTGCCGACGATGCGGCTGAACCCGAATGTGCAGAACATCTTCGCTTTCGTATTCGATGATTTCAAACTCGGCGGCTACGATCCCCATCCGACCATTTGGGCGCCCGTTGCGGTGTAATTGGACATGAGGCTCGCGCGACCGGGCCCAATTGACAGCCGGCGCGCGCGTGCGCTGGCTGGGTGACGATCTGGCCGCAGCACATCCTGTTCCCGGCTGCCGGAACTCGAACCCGAATTGCGGGTTTCACAGGGCATTGGACAGGACCGCGAGGAAAACCTGATGGCGAAGAAAGCCAAGACAGCGAAGAAGGCCAAGACAGCGAAGAAAGCAAAAACGGCTAAGAAAGCTAAAACCGCAAAGAAAGCTGCCAAGCGCCGCTATTCGAAAAGCGCCGGCAGCGACGTCGAGAACGAGATGCGCCGCTACAAAAAGGGCACCGCCAAAAGCGGGGCCGGCGGCAAGGGCGGCAAGGTGAAAAGCCGCAAGCAGGCGATTGCGATCGGCCTGTCCAAGGCCCGCAAGAAGGGGAAGAAAGTCCCCAAAAAGGCCGCCAGAAAATCGCGATCCTAGAAGCCTTGGATGGATGCGCGGATCATGAGCGCGCGGACGTGACGCCGTTCTTCGAACGATCATGTCCGCGCATCAACATTCCGCGCAAACCTAGATTTCGCGATGTTGTTCAGGCGTCGATGCGAATAAGGGCAAGGCCGGACTCTCTGTCATATCTCTTTTGAAGATGTGCCGGGCTCTCGGTGAGCACAATCTCCAGCGTCGGGCGCACATGGGCATGACCGAGATGGCCAGCCAAAGCCGCACCATCGCGCTTGCCGACAACGACGTGGATATGCACCGCGGGTTCTCCGGACGGTGACGTGGCGACATCGCCGACCAGCGATGCAACCTCCACCTGATCCTCGATTGCGTTCTTGCGATACGTTTTGGTTTCCCACTCGAAATACAACAACTCGACCCTGCTGAAAGCCCCGATTGCGGTGAACTGCGCGGTTCGCACGTTCTCCGTGGCGATGAAAGCCTTGAGGCAATGCTGCACTTCGTCGCCGGTTTCAAGAATGACGGCAAAGGTTCGCTGTCCCCCGCTGTCGTTCAGAAGCTTGTGCTGCATGCCTTTCCCTCCGGTTCCGTTGTCAACCGCCAGATCGACGCATGGTTTCAATCGCACGCACGGATGCGTCACAGGAACGATGCTGGTTCTGTCCGGTTGACAGCAGGGAGCATTTCAAAGGGACAGGAGACATCCGATGCGAAACCGAGTGATGACATCCATGGCTGTACTGACGATATTGGCTGGAACAGGCGCGGCCTTCGGACAGACCCCCAACACCAGGGAAGCGCCGTCCAGCGGAACTTCCACCCAGCAGTCGCCCACGGCGCCCCCTCGCTCCGACTCCGGCTCGTCCATGCAACAAATGAATCGAAGCCCGCCGCCGGATTCCAGCGGAGCGGAATCGCAACCCGGCACGAAAGGATCGCGCCATAACGCCCAGGACACGCGGCCTGACAGGGCAAAGAACCATCAGTCCACTGAAGAGCGCTCAAAAGGCGACCGGATGAAAAACTCCGAGTCGGGCAGCCCTCGCGGAAAGGACGAGCGTCGCGGCAGCGAAATGAAGAGCGACACGCAGCGATCCGACACGCGTTCGCATACCACCACCGGTCAGGCCGGCGCCGGCGCCAAACTTTCGGGCGAGCAACGATCCCGGATTACCACGGTGATCCGCGAGCAGCGCGTTCAGCCGGAAACGAATGTCAATTTCAATATTTCGATCGGCACCCGCGTGCCGAGGACAGTGCACTTCCATCCTCTGCCAGCCGAGATCATCACGGTCTATCCGGACTGGCGTGGCTATGATTTCTTCCTGGTGCGCGACCAGATCGTGGTCGTCAATCCGCGCACATTTGAAATCGTCGCGGTTCTCGAAGCGTAACCATGGCGCGGTTCGGCGAGCCATTCGCCGAACCGCGCTTCGACGTCCGGAGAACCGGACGCCTCAGTTCAGCTTGCTCTTCGGCACCGGCGGCGCATCTGCATCGATCCGCGCCACCGCGCCGTTGAAGGTGAGCCCTTCATCGGTGGCGGACACGATGACGGTTTCATCGTCGTGCACGCGGCCCGACAGGATCATTTCCGCCAGCGGGTCCTGCACTGCGCGCTGGATCGCGCGCTTGAGCGGACGAGCGCCGTAGGCCGGGTCCCAGCCCTTCGCCGCCAGCCAGTCGCGCGCCTTGTCGTCGAGCTTCAGGGTGATCTTGCGATCCGCCAGAAGCTTGGACAGCCGCTTCATCTGAATATCGACGATGCGGCCCATCTCGGCCCGCTGCAGGCGATGGAACAGGATGATCTCGTCGACGCGGTTGAGGAATTCCGGCCGGAAGCTGGATCGCACGATCGCCATCACCTGATCGCGCACCGCCGCCGTATCCTCGCCCTCGGCCTGGCCGACGAGAAATTCGGAGCCAAGGTTCGAGGTCATGATGATCAGCGTGTTGCGGAAATCGACGGTGCGGCCCTGACCATCGGTCAGGCGGCCGTCGTCGAGCACCTGCAGCAGCACGTTGAACACATCGGGATGCGCCTTTTCGATCTCGTCGAACAGCACGACCTGATACGGACGCCGCCGCACCGCCTCGGTGAGCGCGCCACCCTCGTCGTAGCCGACATACCCCGGAGGCGCGCCGATCAGCCGCGCCACCGAGTGCTTCTCCATGTATTCCGACATGTCCATGCGCACCATCGCGGTCTCGTCGTCGAACAGGTATTCGGCGAGCGCCTTGGTCAGCTCGGTCTTGCCGACGCCGGTGGGGCCGAGGAACATGAAGGAGCCGATCGGACGATTGGGGTCCTGCAAGCCGGCGCGCGAGCGGCGCACCGCAGTCGACACCGCGCCGACGGCTTCCGCCTGGCCGATGACGCGCTCCGCCAGTTGCAGCTCCATCTTGAGCAGCTTCTCGCGCTCGCCTTCCAGCATCTTGTCGACCGGAATGCCGGTCCAGCGCGAGACGACCTGCGCCACGTGGCTTGCCGTCACCGCTTCCTCGAGCACGACGCTGCCGGCCTTCTCGCTGTCTTCCAGCGCCTTCAGCCGCTTCTCAAGCTCGGGAATGCGGCCATAGGCCAGTTCGCCCGCCTTCTGGAATTCGCCGCGCCGCTGGGCGTCGGCCAATTCCTGGCGCGCCTGCTCCAGTTCGCTCTTGACCTTCTGGGCATCGGACAGCTTGTCGCGCTCCGACTGCCACTTGGCGGTCAGCGCGTCGCCCTGCTCCTCCAGGTCGGCGAGTTCCTTCTCCAACCGCTGCAGGCGGTCATGCGAGGCCGAATCGGTTTCCTTCTTCAGCGCCTCCTGCTCGATCTTGAGCCGCACGATCTCGCGATCGATATTGTCGAGTTCCTCGGGCTTCGAATCGATCTGCATTTTCAGCCGCGCCGCGGCCTCGTCGATCAGGTCGATGGCCTTGTCCGGCAGGAAACGGTCGGTGATGTAACGGCTCGACAGCGTGGCGGCGGCGACAATCGCGGAATCCGTGATGCGGACACCGTGATGCAATTCGTACTTCTCCTTGAGCCCGCGCAGGATCGAGACCGCGTCCTCCACGGTCGGCTCGCTGACGAACACTGGCTGGAAGCGACGGGCGAGCGCCGCGTCCTTCTCCACATGCTTGCGGTATTCGTCGAGCGTGGTCGCGCCGATGCAATGCAGTTCCCCGCGCGCCAGCGCC
Source organism: Afipia sp. (assembly GCA_017308495.1). Lineage (GTDB taxonomy): Bacteria > Pseudomonadota > Alphaproteobacteria > Rhizobiales > Xanthobacteraceae > Afipia. The sequence goes on along the minus strand of JAFKES010000138.1, from coordinate 21,388 downwards.
GGCTTGAGCAGGTTCGACGCATCCATCGCGCCGTCCGCCTTTCCGGCGCCGACCAGCGTATGCATCTCGTCGATGAACAGGATGATCTGGCCGTCGGATCCGGTGACCTCCTGAAGCACGGCCTTGAGCCGCTCTTCGAACTCGCCGCGATATTTCGCGCCGGCGATCAGCGCGCCCAGATCGAGCGAGAGCACCCGCTTGTCCTTGAGGCTTTCCGGCACATCGCCGTTGACGATGCGCAGCGCCAGCCCCTCGACGATGGCGGTCTTGCCGACGCCGGGCTCGCCGATCAGCACCGGGTTATTCTTGGTACGGCGCGACAGAACCTGAATGGTGCGGCGGATTTCCTCGTCGCGGCCGATCACCGGATCGAGCTTGCCGTCGCGCGCCGCCTGGGTCAGGTCGCGGGCGTATTTCTTGAGCGCGTCATAGGCGTTCTCCGCCGAGGCGCTGTCGGCGGTGCGGCCCTTGCGCAGCGCGTTGATGGCCGCGTTGAGGTTCTGCGGCGACAGGCCGCCCTTGGCGAGCAGGCTGCCCGCATCGCTGTCCTTGTCGAGCGCCAAAGCGAGCAGCAGCCGCTCCACCGTCACGAAGCTATCGCCGGCCTTGTCGGCGGCCTGTTCGGCGGCGTCCAGCACCCGCGCGGTGGCCGGAGCGAGATAGACCTGGCCGGCGCCGGAACCGGACACCTTGGGCATTTTCCCCAGCGCGTCCTCGGTGGCGCGCAGGATCGCGCGCGAGTTGCCGCCGGCGCGGTCGATCAGACCGCCGGCCAGCCCTTCGCTGTCGTCGAGCAGAACCTTGAGGATATGGAGCGGCGTGAATTGCTGATGGCCCTCACGCATGGCCAATGTCTGGGCGGACTGGATGAATCCCTTCACCCGGTCGGTATATTTTTCGATGTTCATTCGGTTTCCCTCAGCCTGCCTGCCCGCCCCGAAGGCACGGACATGGCATCTTCAATGGGTTTCCGCCGCCGGCATTGACGTTCCTCAACCCGGAGCGGTCGCCGGTCTGGGCCGGCACCGATGATGTGGGAACCGGGGACCGCCCGCGAAAGAGGCCGGGCCAAAAAATCATCGGCGTAGAACAGCGCGCCGAATCCGCATACGATTTCGCAATGTCCGGCCCCGCCACGATCGCCCGTCTCTACCGCTATCCCGTCAAGGGCCTGTCGCCGGAGGAAGTCGCCGGCGCGACGCTCACGCCCGGGCAGACCCTGCCCGCCGACCGCCGCTACGCCATCGAGAACGGCCCCACCGGCTTCGATCCCGCCGCTCCAGCATATTTTCCGAAAATCCGGTTCCTGATGCTGATGCGCGACGAGCGGCTGGCCGGCCTGCGGACACGCTTCGACGAGACGTCGAACGTCCTCACCGTCCGGCGCGACGGCGCGGTGGCCGTGCAGGGCGATCTGGAAACCGCGCCCGGCCGCGCCGCGATCGAGCGGTTCTTTGCCAACGAATTCGCCGCCGAGTTGCGCGGGCCGCCGAAAGTGCTGTCGGCCCCCGGCCACAGTTTCTCGGACGTGGCCGCCAAGGTGGTCTCGATCATCAACCTCGCCAGCGTCGCCGCCATCGAGGGCGTGGTCGGGCAGACGGTCGATCCGTTGCGGTTTCGCGCCAACCTCTATGTCAGCGGCTGGCCGGCCTGGCACGAATTCGACCTGCTCGGGCATATCCCCCATGCCCTGACGCAGGCGTTCGGCCACAGCGATTGCGGGGTCTATGCGCAGGTGCTCACCGGCGGCGACATCGCCGCCGGTGATGCGATCACGATCCCCGACTAGCGGGATTCCAGAACATCAGCTCGACGGCATCACATAGGCGTAGACGCGGCCACGCGAATAAGTCGCTTCAGCGACGCGATGGCCGTGATTGCCGGAGATGATGACCGGATTGCCGTTCGGGTCGACCCCGCTGACAACGCCGACATGGCCGCCGCGACGGCCGCGCGACATCACCGCAATGGCGCCGACCTGCGGACCGGATACGCGCTGACCGTAACTGGCGAAGGAGCGCGCCATGTCCGATCCGGTGCCGCGATGGCCGGAACGCTGCAGCACCATGTTCATGAAACGCGCGCACCACAGGCTGCCGCGCCCGGTCGGATTGCCGCCGATATAGCGCCGCGCTTCGGCGACCACGTCGGAGCCGCCGCCAAACCCGCCGAAGCCTTGCGCCATGAAGCCTTGCGCCATGAAGCCCTGCGCCATCTGGCTTTGCGCCGCGCCGGCCAGCGCGCCGGTTTCGACGCGGAGATGGCGAATGCGATGAGCGTGATGTTTGCCGGCGTGATGCGCATGAGCATGGCGGCCTGAGTGATGAGACGGCCTCGCCGAAGCCGGTGTCGCAACCGCGACAATCGCCAGTGAGCACAGTGCAGCAGCAGCAAGCCCAGCAGGCCGACGAAACGCAAGAGATACAATCATCCAGTAGTCCTCGTGACACCCCCGTTCCCCATCGATCCGAACGAGATCGATGAGAGAGGCGTACACCGAGTGGATGTGGCCAAAAGAGGACGCAGGGAATCAGACCTGCCATGAGTTCCACACGCCAAAGTTCCACGCGCGGCGCGGGATCAGTTATGGCGAGAACAATGCAGGAAAAGCCCTATTTTCGCCCGTGATCTGAATCGCGCCGACTGAGCAGAAACACCCCCTGCTCGCCGAACATGTTCCAGAACCACCACGGCGCATTGAGGCGCAGCGGCTGGCCCTCGACGTCGAGCGCGACCGCGCGCTCCATCTTGACGTTGATCTCGTCGCAGAGCTGCACGAAATCCTTGATGGTGCAAAAATGAATGTTCGGCGTGTCGTACCACGTCGCCGGAAGATTCTCGGTGCGCGGCATCTGGCCCTTCACCAGCAATTGCAGCCGCATTTTCCAGTAGCCGAAATTCGGGAACGACACGATGGCGCGGCGGCCGATACGCAGCAGGTTTTCCAGCACCGCGCGCGGCTGGCGCGTCGCCTGCAGCGTCTGCGACAGGATCACGTAGTCAAAGGCATCGTCGGGATAGTTGACGAGGTCGGTGTCGGCATCGCCCTGAATCACCGCGAGCCCCTTGGCGACGCAGCGGTTGACGCCCTCGCGCGACAATTCGATGCCGCGGCCATCGACGCCGCGCCGCTCCAGCAGGCGCAGCAGGTCGCCCTCGCCGCAGCCGACATCGAGCACCTTCGATCCGGGCTCGACCATCTGCGCCACCAGCAGATGATCGGCGCGATAACCGCTCTCCGCGACGGGAAGAACCGCGGTCAGCCGGAAGGCCTGATCCGGAAGCGCCATGTCAGCCTCCTGCCGCGGTCAGGCCGTGCGCGGACGCGGCCGATTCCAGGAATGCGCGGGAAATTTCGATGAATTCGGGAACGTCCAGCAGGAATGCGTCGTGGCCCCTGTCGGTCTCGATCTCCGCGAAGGAGACCCGGGCGCTGGAAGCGTTGAGCGCATGGACGATGGCGCGCGAGTCCGCGGTCGGAAACAGCCAGTCGCTGGTGAACGACACCACGCAGAAGCGGGTGCGCGCGCCGCGCCAAGCGTTCGCCAGCACGCCGTCATGATCGGCGGCGATGTCGAAATAGTCCATCGCGCGGGTGAGGTAGAGATAGCTGTTGGCGTCGAAGCGCTCGACAAAGGACGAGCCCTGATGACGCAGATAGCTCTCCACCTCGAAATCCGCGTCGAACGAGAACGTCGGCGTGTCGCGGTCCTGCAAGCGGCGGCCGAACTTACGATGCAGCGCAGCGTCTGACAGATACGTGATGTGCGCGGCCATGCGGGCGACGCCAAGGCCGCGGCGCGGATGGGTGCCGTGCTCGAAGTAGCGCCCGCCGCGCCAGTCCGGATCGGCCATCACCGCCTGACGGCCAAGTTCGTGGAAGGCAATGTTCTGCGCCGAGTGCCGCGTGCTGCAGGCGACCGCGAGCGCCGAGAACACCCGCTCGGGATAGGCCGTGGTCCATTGCAGCACCTGCATTCCGCCCATCGAGCCGCCGACCACGGCGAACAGCTTCTGGATACCGAGATGGTCGAGCAGCATCGCCTGCGCGCGCACCATGTCGGGAATGGTGATCACCGGGAAATCCAGCCCCCACAGCCGCCCGGTCGCGGGATTGGTCGAAGCCGGGCCGGTGGAGCCCATGCAGCCGCCGATCACGTTCGAGCAGATAACGAAATAGCGATCGGTGTCGATCGGCTTGCCGGGGCCGACCAGCGTCTGCCACCAGCCCGGCTTGCCGGTGACGGGATGCACATTTGCGACATGCTGATCTCCGGTCAGCGCATGGCAGATCAGAATGGCGTTGGAGCGATCGGCATTGAGCCGGCCATAGGCCTGATAGGCGATCTGGAACGGCGCGAGATCGATGCCGCAATCGAGCCGGAGCGGCTTGTCAGGGCCAAACCGGGCGACCAGCGACGACGGATGGTCCGCCTCCTGTGCCCTCTCACCGGCGGATGCGCCGCCGCTCTGCTCCGGTCTGATCGTCACCATCGTGTTCCTGGCCTCTCCTCAGCAGGTCGCGGACCCGCTGAAGGTCTCAGGCCACAAAAAACCCGGCCTGAACGAGGTTCGGCCGGGATCACTCATGTCCCCGGCCTGTTTAGCGAGTTGTTTAACGTGGCTGCAAGCCGGCCGGCTCAAATGACCACGGAATGGCTCGTTACTAATCCTGTCCGGGGGCTCCGTCAAGCCACGGCGCCGCTCCCGCGTCAGCGCAAGCCCGTGATTGCCAAGGTTTTCTTTGCTTTCGGGCGTTGTCCTGCCTATCAATGCGCCGTCCGGCCGCGAGCCGCCTGCGGTCCTCGCCGCCAGAACCAACCCGAATTCGAGCCCATGACCGATACGCCGCCATCCCTGCAGGATCTTCGCCGCGAAATCGATTCCATCGACGAGCAGGTGCACAATCTGCTGATGCAGCGCGGCGACATCATCGATCGCCTGATCGCGGTGAAGAAGACACAGGAAGTGGGTTCCGCCTTCCGGCCCGCGCGCGAGGCCGACATGATGCGCCGGCTGGTGCAGCGCCATCGCGGCATCCTGCCGCTCGATACGGTGGAAAGCATCTGGCGTGTCATCATTGCCACCTTCACCTATGTTCAGGCACCGTTCGCGGTGCATGCCGATCTCTCCGTCGGCGAACCGGCGATGCGGGATTCGGCGCGGTTTCATTTCGGGTTCACCGTGCCGTTCCTGCCGCATTTCAGCGCCGAGGCGGCGGTCGATGCGACCGCGAAATCAAAGGGCGATCTGGCGCTGGTGTCGGCGACCAGCAGCCGCACGCCATGGTGGCTCGCGCTTGAGCCCGCCGCCGCGCCCAAGATCATAGCGCGGCTGCCCTTCGTCGAGCGCGCCGATCATCCGGCAGGGCTGCCGGTGTTCGTGGTCTCGCGCGTCGCCGCCGACGCCATGGTGACGGAAGTCGAGATGTGGAGCGTCCGCGTCTCCGGCTGGAATGCCGATGTCGCCCGCGCGCTGTCGCCGTTCTGCGAAATCATCGCCGTACCCGACACCGTGTCGGACGGCGCGGCGCTGCTGATCTCGGTGCCAGGCCCCGACGGGCTGGGCAAGATCACCGGCGCGCTGATGGCGGCAGGCGCATCCCTGCGCTCCTCGGCCCTCGTCGGCGGCCACGCAACGCGCTATACGGTGCCGCAATCCCGAACATAGATAATCTTCCGGAGTTCAAGCTGATGTCGCCTCCCGTGCCCAAGCCCGGCATTCTCGATATTGCGCCCTACACGCCCGGCAAGAGCGGCGCCGGGATTACCGGGCGCGTGTTCAAGCTGTCGGCCAACGAGACGCCGCTCGGACCGTCGCCCAAGGCCATCGCGGCCTACAAGGCGGCGGCCGATCATCTGGAAGACTATCCGGAGGGCACCTCCCGTGTGCTGCGCGAGGCCATCGGACGCACCTACGGCCTCGACCCGGACCGCATCATCTGCGGCGCGGGCTCCGACGAGATTCTCAATCTTCTCGCCCACGCCTATATCGGCCCCGGCGACGAGGCGATCCACACCACCCACGGCTTCCTGGTCTATCCCATTGCCACCATGGGCAACGGCGCGACCAACGTGGTGGCGGCCGAAAAGAACTTCACCGCCGATGTGGATGCGATTCTCGCCGCGGTGACGCCACGCACCAAGCTCGTGTGGCTCGCCAATCCCAACAACCCGACCGGCACCTACATTCCCTTCAGCGAGGTCAAGCGCCTGCGCACCGGGCTGCCCGGGCATGTGGTGCTGGTGATCGATGCCGCCTACGCCGATTACGTCTCGCGCAACGATTACGAGTCCGGCATCGAACTCGTCGCCACCACCGACAACACGGTGATGGCCCGCACCTTCTCCAAGATCTACGGCCTTGCGGCGCTGCGCATCGGCTGGATGTACGGCCCGGCGAATATTGTGGACGCGCTCAACCGCATTCGCGGGCCGTTCAACGTTTCCGCGCCGGCCATGCTGGCGGCGGCGGCAGCGCTGGAAGACATCGCGCATCACGAAACCGCCCGCGCGCACACCGAACAGTGGCGCACATGGCTCACGGACGAGATCGGCAAACTCGGCCTCACGGTGACGCCGAGCGTCGCCAACTTCATCCTGATCCACTTCCCGCAGGACAAGGGCCGCACCGCCGAAGAGGCCGACACCTTCCTGACCCAACGCGGGCTGATCCTGCGCGCGCTGAAGAACTATCAATTGCCGCATGCGCTGCGCATGACCGTCGGCTCCGAGGAAGCGAACCGCCTCGTGGTGGCGGCGCTGGCCGAATTCATGGGGCGAAAGTGAGCCCCGCACCGCTATTCCAGCGGATCGCGCTGATCGGCTTCGGCCTGATCGGCGGTTCGATCGCGCGCGCCGCCCGCGCCCAGGGGCTCGCGGGCGAGATCGTCGTCACGGCGCGCTCAGCCGCGACCCGCGCCCGGGTGCGCGAACTCGGCGTCGTCGACCGCGTGGTGGACACCAGCGCGGAGGCCGTGAAGGACGCCGATCTCGTCATCCTGTGCATTCCGGTCGGCGCCTGCGGGCCAGTGGCGCAGGACATCGCGCCGCACCTCAAGGCGGGCGCGATCGTCTCCGACGTCGGCTCGGTCAAGGGCACGGTGCTGCGCGCGATGGCGCCGCATCTGCCGAACACCGTTCACTTCATCCCGGCACACCCGGTGGCGGGCACGGAACATTCCGGTCCTGATTCCGGCTTTGCCGAACTGTTCATCAACCGCTGGTGCATCCTCACCCCGCCGCCGGACGCCGACAAGGCCGCGGTCGAGAAACTCGCCACGTTCTGGCGCGCACTGGGCGCCAATGTCGAGATCATGGCCGCGGATCACCACGATCTGGTGCTCGCGGTCACCAGCCATCTGCCGCATCTGATCGCCTACACCATCGTCGGCACCGCCGACGAACTGGAGGACGTGACCCAGGCGGAAGTGCTTAAGTTCTCCGCCGGCGGCTTCCGCGACTTCACCCGCATCGCGGCTTCCGATCCCACCATGTGGCGCGACGTGTTTCTCGCCAACAAGGATGCGGTGCTGGAAATGCTCGGCGCGTTTCAGGAAGACCTGTCGAAGCTCACCCGCGCCATCCGCCGCGGCGACGGCGAGGCGCTGTTCGACCACTTCACCCGCACCCGGGCCATCCGCCGCGGCATCGTCAGTCTCGGTCAGGAAACCGCCGATCCCGATTTCGGCCGCAAGCCCGCCCATCTGCCGAAGAAGGCGGACTGACGCGGCTCAGAACAGCGGCGGGGTCTGCGCCACCCGGAGCGGTCCGACGAACACGGCGCCCTCGACGAAGCGCAGCGGGAACGCCCGCGCCGGCTTGCCTTCCAGCGTGCTTGCCTGACCGAGCAGATTGAGCCCGGCGACCACGCCGGCATTGGCGTTGCGCCGCGCGACATTGCCGAGCCCCGGGATCATCCGGTCGAGCGCACCGATCACCTTGTTGACATCCTGCGCGCTGACGCCGGGGACGATGCGATCGGCACCCGGCGGCGCGCCGCCTTCGGCCAGAAGCTTGTCGAAGCCGAACTGCGCCACGAACTTGTCCAGCCCCACCATCGTCACGGTCAGTTCGCCGTCGAGATAGCCGGTGGGGGTCAGGCCGAGCGATCCTGCGGCGACGGCAATGGCATCGCCTTGCTGGGCACGCGACTGGGTGAAATCGAGACGGCCGCCGGCGGCCTGGATTTCGCGGAAGCGCGCCGGCCAGGGCTTGGGCGCGAAGTCCTTCAGGCCGCGCAGCAGCGTTCGGATGTCCGCATCGAACGGTTCGGCGAGAACCGGGTGCACCCCGAGCAGGGTGCCCGCCGTAACCTGAAAAGCGGTTTCCACCACGGGATTCTCGGACAACGAACCTTCCAGAAGCCGGGTGTGCAATTCGAGATGCCTGGCGCGCAACAGCGGGGTCTGCACCGCGCCACTGATGCGGTCGATCTGCGGATCGTCGAACTCCAGCGAGACCCGATGCGGCGTCGGTGCGCCGGCGGCGCTGGCCCGGCCGATGGTCCACCCCGCGACAAAGGACGGCGTCTCGCCGCGGTCACTGACGGTGGCAGGGCCGGTGAATTCGGCGATGATCCTGGTGGGATCGTAGACCTGCGCCACCACCAGGATGCTCTTCAGCCGCGCCGTCAGTTGCGTCTGATCGGCGGTCTGCGACGTCAGCGTCACCACCGGATCGCGGCAGGTCACCTCCAGACGGAACGGAAAACCCCCGACCGAGCGGTCGGCGCAGTCATAGACCCGGCCGGACTTGGCCTCGCGGCCGCGCCACTCCTCGAATTTCTGATCGACATGGGACGCGGCGTAGAGCCAGAAAATGCTCCACGCCACGGCCGCCACGACGAGCAGGCCTGGCAGGACAAGGACGGGCCAAACGCGGCGGCGCGGAGCGAGCGGTGATGTTTGCATGAAGACTCCCAAAGCAGGCGAATTGGGCAAATACAAGATGCCGCGCCGGCCCAAGCCTATCCCCATTCGCACGGTTGCGCCCGCCATGCCAGACTGATAGGCGTCTGCCGTCATGGCCGCGCAGATTCTTTCCGAGGCAGAGTTCCCCGACGGCGACCTGTGGGTGTTCGGCTACGGCTCGCTGATCTGGAAACCGGGATTCGTATTTTCCGAGCAGAGGCCGGCCCGGCTGATTGGCGAGCATCGCTCGCTCTGCATCTATTCGATGGTCCATCGCGGCACGCCCGAGAAGCCCGGACTGGTGCTCGGGCTCGATCGCGGCGGCGCCTGCCAGGGCGTCGCGTTCAGGGTCGAGGCGGCGCACCAGCGCGCCACGATCGCCTATCTGCGCGAGCGCGAACAGGTAACCAGCGTCTATCGCGAGGTGATGCGCTCGGTGTGGATCGAAGGCGATGCCCGCCAGCGCGTCCGCGCGCTCGCCTATGTCGCCGACCGCGGCCACAGCCAGTACGCCGGACGCCTGTCGCTCGACGAACAACTGCGCCTCGTGCGGCAGGGCCATGGCGACTACGGGCCGAACGACGAATACGTCATGTCCACCGTGACCGCGCTTGAGGCGCAGGGCATTCGCGACACGCCATTATACCAGCTCGCCACCATGCTGCGCGGCGAGGGCGCGCTGCGTCGGCACGCCTGACAGCTCACGCGCGCGACTGCGCCTCCGGCGACATCACCGGCGCGGAAAAGCCGAGCAGCCTGATCTGCTCCTCGCGGCCGGCCTGCACCAGCCGGTCGCTCGCCTCCTCGATCGCCTGACTGAGGCGCCCGGTGAATTCCTTGCGCTTGAGGCCAGGGGGAATCGGATCGAGAAATTCGAGCACCAGCGTGCCGGGATAACGCAGGAAGCTGCGGCGCGGCCAGAACAGCCCCGAGTTCAGCGCCACCGGAAGGCACGGCACGCCGGCGTCGCCATAGATCAGGCTGACGCCGTTCTTGTAGTCGGGCGGCGCACCGGGCGCGCGGCGGGTACCCTCGGGGAAGATCAGAAACTGGCGGCCCTGACGGATTTGCTGGCCAGCGCGCCGGATCACCCCAATCATCGAGCGCCCGCCCGACTCGCGGTTGACGCCGATCATGCCGGCCTTGAGCAGATACCAGCCGAAAAACGGCAGCCACGTCAGCTCGCGCTTGAGAATGTAAAATGGCTGATCGAAGAACTGCAGCAACGCCAGCGTCTCCCACGCCGACTGGTGCTTGGAGGCGACGATCAGCGGTCCTTGCGGAATCTTGTCACGGCCGCGGTATTCGACCCTGACGTTGCAGATCACTTCCATCAGCCAGATGCTGGTGCGCCCCCAGGTCGACGCCACCCACAGGATACCCCAGCGCGGCATGACGTAGGTCGGCAATCCCACCACCACCCAGAACACCAGGTTCAGGTAGAACACGATATTGTAGACAACCGAACGCAGAACAACCGAGACCATCGAAAATCCGATCAGTTGGCCGATGCCGTCGCAGGCTTGGCCGGACGCCCCGTCGCAGGGACCCCGGCGTCCGGCGCGCCGCCCTGCCCGACGCCGCCGAAAGCCACCCGCATCTCCGCAACCAGAAACTTGACGTATTCCGATAGCAGGAGCCGCAGCGCCGCGCCACTTGTCCACCACGGCTCCTCGCGCCACTTGTCGCCGACGACGGCGAACGGCACGAGGTCGATGTCGGGCATCGCATGCGACAGTTCGACGATGGCGCGCGGCATGTGATAATTCGACGTCACCACGATCAAAGAGCGGAAACCGCGCTCATTGACCCAGCGCCGCGTCTCCGTCGCATTGCTGCGGGTGTTGACGGCGGAATGGTCCAGATCGACGCAGCAGGCGAACAGGTTCTGGCTCTCCGGCAAGGTACGCTGGATATCGGCGAGGCCGTTGGTGGGGTGAACACCCGAAATCAGCAGCCTGTGGCCATAGCCGGCCGACAGCAGTTCCATCGCGTCGGACACGCGCGAGGAGCCACCGGTCAGAACGACGATGCCGTCGGCGTTGCGCGCGGGCCTGGTCTCGCCGGGCAGCACCTTGGACAGGAACCAGACGAAACCCGCGCTGCCGATCAGCGCAACCGTGACGACGGAGAACATAAGGGCGCGCCCCCGCCATCGGCGGCGGGGACGGCCGCCGCCTGACGCATCGAATGATCTTGGCTCGCTCACATGGGCCATGATGGCGGGATACCGGCGCAATTTTCCGCTGCAGAGTCTATCTCAAAATCCGGCGCGGCTATGACATCAAAATGCCATATCCGGGACGCCCCACACGTTGTTCTCAATCAATTTCCCGAAGCGTCGCGAACAGCGTGCGCCGCGACGCCCACGCCGTCACCGCCGCGATCATCAGGGCCTGGGCCGCCAGCAGCAGGTAGCCTGAAGCCGGCAGGGCGAAGGTCCCGAGCAATGCTGCAAACTGGTCGCCGACCGGCGTGCCGGAGAACCAGTTTGCGACCGATTCCGAAAAGCCGAAGACGAGGATGGCGGCGAGCCCGCCGATCAGCCCGCCTTCCAGACCGAGGCGGAGAAAGTGCCGCAGGAAGTGGTTGGCGATGAAGCGGTCCTGCGCACCGACGAAGTGCAGTACCTCGACGATCGGCCGGTTGGCCGCCATCGCGCCGCGGGTGGCGAACGACACCGAGATCACGGTGGCGGCGATCACCAGCGCCAGCACGCCCATGCCGGCCAGCACGATCGCCCCGGTCATCGTGCGCATCCGCTCGATCCAGGCGCGATGGTCGTCGACGCTGGCGGACGGCGCGGCCTGGGTGACGACATTGCGCAGCGCCGCCATGTCAGGCACCGCGCCAGGCGCGAGCCGCGCTACCACCACGCGCGGCACCGGCAGGTCGTCGAGCGACAGCCCCGTTCCCAGCCACGGTTCGAGCAGCTTGGCGGATTCATCCTTGCTGAACGGCCGCACATCGAGAATACCCGGCTGCGCCCGCATCACGTCCACCACCGCGCGGGTGTCGCGCTCGATGTCGCGCCCCGGCGTCGGGCGCAACTGGATCGTCAGTTCGCTGGCGACATCCGACTGCCACTGCGCCGCAGAGGCGCGCACCAGCAGCACCGCGCCGGTGGTGACCGACGCCAGAAACGTCATGATCGCCACCACCGCCACCAGCGCGCTGCCGGCGATCGTGCCGCGCGGCACGATCGGCGAGGTGTTGCGCGCGGTCGCCGCCACCGGCGCAGTGTCGTTGCCCAGATCCCTCATGACGTTGCACCCGAAACGTCCGCTTTAGTCATAGATATGCAACCGCGATTCATGCAGCACCATGCGCCGCGCCTCGTATTGATCCATCAGCGCGATATCGTGGGTGGCGATGACCACGGCCGTGCCTGACTTGTTCAACTGGATGAACAGGCTGAGCAGACGCCGCGCCAGCGTCGGATCGACGTTGCCGGTAGGCTCGTCCGCCAGCAGCAGTTGTGGCCGCGCGATCACTGCCCGCGCGATGGCGGCGCGTTGCTTCTCGCCGCCCGACAGGATCGGCGGCAGCGCATCCATCCGTTTGCCGAGACCGACCCAGTTGAGCAGGTCGATCACTTCCTTGCGATAGCTCGACTCGGCGCGACCCATGACGCGGAACGGCAGCGCCACGTTCTCATACGTGGTCATGTGGTCGAGCAGGCGGAAGTCCTGCAGCACAATGCCGATGCGGGAGCGCAGCGCCGCCCGCGCGTCCTTGTCCAGCAGCGAGACGTCCTGGCCGAACAGGTTGACCAGCCCGCGCGTCGGCCGCAGCGACAGGAACAGCATCCGCAGCAGCGACGTCTTCCCCGCACCCGACGGTCCGGTCAGGAACTGGAACGAGCGGGCGGGAATCTGGAAGGTCAGGTCGCGCAGGACCTCGGGGCCGAGCCCGTAGCGCAAACCGACATTTTCGAACCGGACCAAGCTCAGCTCCGTTCGACGGGACCAATGGCGGCACCGGCCGGTTCCTGCCCGCACGAGGGCGGGCGGCCCGCGGCCGGATGCCATGAAACCGTTGTGAGGCCGTTATGGTTTCCGATTCGTTAACGGACGCCGGCTAGCCTCGAGGCAGGTTCACCCCGGCGATTCGTCATGCACATTGTCTGTCCCCATTGTACGACATCCTACGCCGTCGATCCGGCCAACTTCAGCGCGGCGGGCCGCCGGGTCCGCTGCGTCCGCTGCCACGAGATCTGGCTGGCGGTGCCGCAGGACATGGCCACGACCGCGGCCCAAACCGGATACGATGGTCCGGACATCGCATCCGGAGCCGTCTCCGACGCCGCCTCCGCATGGCCGGACACCGACACGCCGCATATCGAAAGCCCATCCATTTCGTCCGACGGCGCGGCCTTCACGACCGATCCCGACCGGGACGCATCCTCCCTGCACATCGAGGCGGAGACGGCCCCACGCGGCTTCGCAACGGGACGACGCACCCTGCCGCGCTGGCGCGGTGCGGGCGCGCTGAAAACCTCGGGCTGGCGCCGCGCGCTGCCCGCCGCGCTCAACCTGCCGACGGTGTGCATGGCGCTGGGGACGCTGGCGTTCGCGCTGGTCGTGTGGCGCGCGGACGTGGTGCGGATGATGCCGCAGACCGCCGCCTTCTTCCAGGCCACCGGCCTCGGCGTCAACCTGCGCGGCCTGCGCTTCGAGGACGTCAAGGTCTCCACCGAAATCGCCGACGACAAGCCGGTGTTGCTGATCCAGGGCACCATCGTCGACATCGCCCGCAGATCGATGGAAATTCCCCGATTGCGCTTCATCGTGCGCGACGCCAAGGGCAACGACATCTACGCCTGGAACGCCGTGCTCGAACAGTCCGTCATCAACCCCGGCGAAAACGTGCGGTTCAAGACGCGCCTCGCTTCGCCGCCGGCCGAGGGCCGTGAAATCGCCGTGAGGTTCTTCCATAAGCTGGACATCGCGTCCGGAGGGGCCTGAATGCCGCGCGTACTGGTTGCCGACGACGAAGAATCGATGCGCCTGCTAGTGGCGCGGGCGATCGCCATGGACGGGCACGAAGTGGTGACCGCCGAGGACGGAGCGGACGCGCTGGAAATCCTGACACGCGACAATGGCGCCTTCGACCTTCTCCTGACGGATATCAAGATGCCGGTGATGGACGGCATCGCGCTGGCGCTGGCGGTGGCGCGCGACTTCCCGCGTCTGACCATCCTGCTGATGACCGGCTTCGCCGATCAACGCGAACGCGCCTCCGGCCTCGACGCCATCGTCCACGACATCGTGACCAAGCCGTTCGCCGTAGCCGATATCCGCACCGCGGTGGCCGACGCACTCACTTCCGGCAAGAAGATTTAACGCAAAGGTTGGGGACGACATGACCAAGGAGCAGCACAAGGTGGCGCTGGTGACGGGCGCCGCGCGGGGCATCGGCCTCGCCGCGGCCAAGCGCTTCCTTGCCGAGGGCTGGAAGGTGGCGCTGCTCGACATCGAGCGTGAACTTCTCGACCAGACCTTCAAGGCGCTCGCCGCGCCGGACACCACCCTCGCCATCCATTGCGACGTCTCCGACGCCACGGCGGTCGCCGCGGCGATCAAGCAGGTGGGCGACCGGTTCGGGCGGCTCGACGCGCTGGTCAACAATGCCGGCATCGCGATCTTCAAGCCGCTGCTGGAAACCACGAAGGACGACTGGGACCGCGTGCTCGCCGTCAACCTGAGCGGGCCGTTCCTGTGCACGCTGGCCGCTGCGCCGCTGATGCGCGACAACGGCGGCGGCGCGATCGTCAACATCACCTCGATCTCGGCGCTGCGCGCATCGACGCTGCGCACCGCCTACGGCACCAGCAAGGCCGGCCTCGCCCATCTCACCAAGCAGTTCGCGGTGGAACTGGCCACCCTCGGCATCCGCGTCAACGCGGTCGCGCCGGGTCCGGTCGACACCGCCATGGCCAAAGCGGTGCACACGCCCGCGATCCGCGCCGATTATCACGACACCATCCCGCTCAACCGCTATGGCCTCGAAGAAGAACTGGCGGAAGCCATCTTCTTCCTGTGCAGCGATCGCGCCACCTACATCACCGGACAGATGCTGTGCGTCGACGGCGGCTTCGAGGCCACCGGCATCGGCCTGCCGACGCTGCGCGGCGAGGGCCGTAACGGCTAAGCGCGACCGAATCAACCGTCGTCATGCCCGGCTGTATGCCGGGCATCCACATCTTGAGGACGAGCGGAAACGACGCCTTCTTCGAACGGCAATGGCCCGGGCATGACCGGTTATTGATTCCGTCGCGACGAAACCTGCTCAGAAGTCCTTCAGCAACCGCTCGATGTAATCGAGTTCGATCTGCGGCCGGCTCGGATCGGCCAGCCGGCGGCGCAGTTCTTCCAGAATCCGCCGCACCCGCTGCACGTCGATATCGCCGGGAATCTTGACGCTGAGATCGTCGCTCCATTCCCGGCCGCTGAGCGGGCGACCGAGCGGATCGGTGGTGTTGCCGCTGTTCTGCTGGCGGCCGACGCGATTGCCCGGGCCGCCGTCCTCGCCATTGTCGCCGGGCTGCATCGACTGCGCCAGATTCTGCGCGCCCTTGCGCAGCGCCTCGATCGCCCGGCCCTGCGCGTCCACCGCGCTGCCGGCGTTGCCTTCGCCCAGCCGGCTGCCGGCATCGCCCATGGCGGAATCGGCATCGCCCAGAGAATCGCCGTCATCCTGCTGGCCATCCTGCCCTGCGCCGGGCTGGCCCTTCTCGCCACGCTGGCCCGGCGGCATGCCGTTCTTGCGCATGTCGTTGAGCAGCTTGCCGAGCCGGTCGCGCAGCGCCTGCTGATCCTGCTGCAGGCCGTCCATGCCGCTCTCGTCGCCCTGCTCGCCGCGATTGCGCTCGCGCCGCGCGTCCTGTCCCTGCTTGTAGGTGCGGTCGCGCAACTGCTGCTGCTTGCGGATCATGTCGCCAAGCTCGTTCAGCGCCTGCTCCATGCCGTCGCCGCCCTGCTGGCCGGGCCGGGCCATCTGCAGGTTCTCCAGCATCTGCTGCATCTGATCGAGCAGCGCGCGGGCGGCATCCTTGTCGCCGGAGCGCGACAGACGCTCCATGCGATCGATCATATTCTTGAGATCCTGCTGACGCAGCACCTTGGTGTTGGGATCGAGCGGCCGCGCTAGCTGCTGCGGATTGTTGCGCATCTGCTCGGCGAGCTGGCGCATGAAATTGTCCAGCGCCGCGCGCAGATTGTCGGTGAGCTTCTTGATCTCCTCGTCGCTGGCGCCGCGCTCCAGCGCCTGCTTCAGCGCCTCCTGCGCCGCCCGCAGCGCCTTCTCGACATCGCTGATGTCGCCGTCCTCGATGGCCACCGCGAGCGCCCACATGCTGTCGACGGTCTCGCGCAGCGCCTCGCGGGTGCGGGCATGGCCGAGTTGCGTGGCGACGTCGCGCAGGCCGAGATAGTGGCCGAACTCCGGCGTGAAAATCTCCGGCGCGATCATCAGCGCCTCAAGCGCAATCATCACCAAAGGCTTCTGGTTGGCGTCGAGCGCCAGATTGCGGCGCTGCTCGATCAGGGCCCGCGCCAGCGGCTTCACGAACAGCCGCTCCGGCAAGCGCATGTCGAACGGTTCGCTGCGGCCTTCATTGCCGGCTTCGTCCTTGGCGATCAGCGTCAGCGTCACGTCGGCCCCGGCATAGGGATTGTCGCTCAGGTCCTTTACGGTCTGGCCGACGCCCGTGCGTGTGCGCGCGTTGGGCAGGCCCAGCGCGATCTGCGGCGCATCGTAGAGCGGCATCGCATCGGCATTGTCGCTCTTGCGCGGCGCGAACTCGGCCCTCGCTGCGGTGACGCCGTAATCGTCCTCCAGCTTGTAGGACAGCAGCAGCGCGCCCTTGGCCTGCCGCTCGGGATCCTTGGCGAGCGCGATCGACGGCGCGCGGTCGGGGACGGCCTTGAACGTCCATTGCGGCTGCCCCGACGGCGCGCGGACATGAGCGGTGCCATCGCCGGCGATGGTGAAGCGCCGCTCGCTGGTGCCCTGCGGCGCGTTTTCGGTGACGGGAATTTCCGTCACCCCGCCACTCGCCGCGACATCGAGCCGACCGCCGCTGGCGCGCACGGTCAGCGTGCTGCCGGCGGGCACCGACACCGCGCCCGCATCGACCGGCGACGCATCCCGGCCGGGGGCGGACAGAATGACCGGCGGCCGGCTGGTATAGGGCGGCGGCGTGACCCAGGCATCGACGCGGACATTGGCGGCGGAGAAGGTGCCGTCCCAATCGAACGCGGCCATCACCCGGGCGACGCGGTCGTCGCCGGCGGCGACGAAAGTCGCGGCCATCAGCACCACGACGAGGCCGCGCAGCGCCCACGGATCGTGCAGCACCAGGCGCGGCGACGGCAGGCCGGCGCGGATGTGCTTGAGCGACGCCAGCGTGCGGGCGCGGTTCTCCTGCCACAGCGCCTGCGTCACCGGATCCTGCGACCGCAGCGTATCGGTCAGCGCTGTAGCGGGGCGATGGGGGATTCCGGTTCCGCGATCGAGCCGCCGCAGCGCGTCGTCATGGCTCGGCCAGCGAAACCGCAATGCGGGAATGAGCGCGGCGATGCCCAGCAGAACGAACGCCGCGAACGCGGCGATCCGCACCGCGAACGGAAACGCCACCCACAGCCCGGCCCACGACGCCGCGAGGAACAGCCCGATCACCGTGAGCACGCGCGCCAGATGCGGCCAGCCGCGCTCCCACGCCAGCGCCCACCGCGCCCGGCGCAGCGCCTGCGCAAGCTCAAGCCGCCGCGCCTCGTCGGCCGGCGGCTGCGGGTTCACGGCGTCTGGGGTCGGTCCGGCCAACAGGATCTCCCGGTTGAAAGGTCAGTGCAGCCTAGCACGGCGGCGGCAATGAGGCACGGCCCGGGCCACGCCACCGCACAGTTCCCGACAGGCAAAAATTCGGCCAACCGCGAGGCGGGAGCGCCGGCCTCAGAGCCGGTTCACAGCCGATCAGAGCCGGATCACAGCCAAGGCGCGATGCGATCCATCGCAATCAGCGCATCGGCGTCGACGCGCGGCCGCACCACCGCATAGCGGTCGTCCTTGACCAGCACTTCCGGCACCAGCGGGCGGGTGTTGTAGGTCCCCGCCTGCACCGCTCCGTAAGCGCCCGACGTCATGATCGCCATCAGATCGCCCGGCCGCGGCTCCGCCATCCTGCGGTCCAGCGCAAGATAGTCGCCGGTCTCGCACACCGGCCCCACCACGTCGGCGACATAGTCGTGCGACGCGCTCTCGCGCACCGGCAGCAAATCGTGGTGCGCCTCGTACAACGTCGGACGGATGAGATCGTTCATCGCCGCGTCGATGACGACGAAGTTCTTGGCGTCGCCATGCTTCACATAGATCACACTGGCGACAAGGATCCCGGCATTGCCGACGATCATGCGCCCGGGCTCGAACAACAGCGTCGCGTCGAGCCCCCTGGTGACGCGCTTCACCACTTCCGCATAGGCCGCGGGTTCCGGTGGAACCGGCAGATTGTGCTCGTAGGGAATGCCGAGGCCGCCGCCGAAATCGACATGGGAAATGGTGTGGCCGTCGGCGCGCAGGATGCCGACGAATTCGACCAGCAGGTTGAAGGCATCTTCCAAGGGGCCGAGATCGGTGATCTGGCTGCCGATATGCATGTCGACGCCGCTGACCTCGATGCCCGGCAGCTTCGCGGCCCGGGCATAAACCTCGCGGGCGCGGCTCAGCGGAATGCCGAACTTGTTCTCGGACTTGCCGGTGGAAATCTTGGCGTGGGTCCGGGCGTCGACATCCGGATTGATGCGCACGGAAATGCGCGCCGTGGACCCGGTCTCGGCGGCAAGCCGCGACAGCAGGTCGAGTTCCGGCTCGGATTCGACATTGATGCAGAGAATGTTTGCCGACAGCGCCTGACGCAGTTCAGCCTCGGTCTTTCCGACGCCGGAGAACACGATCTTGCCGGCGGGAATACCGGCGGCGCGGGCGCGCTTCAATTCGCCGCCGGAGACGACGTCCGCGCCGGCCCCGAGCCGCGCCAGTGTGCGCAGCACCGACTGGTTGGAATTCGCCTTCATGGCGTAGCAGACAAGGTGCGGGGTGCCCGCGAAGGCATCGGAGAACACGCGGTAGTGCCGCTCCAGCGTCGCGGTGGAATAGCAATAGAACGGCGTTCCCACCGCTTGGGCGAGATCGATCAGGCTGACGCCCTCGGCGTGCAGCACGCCGTCGCGATACTGGAAGTGATTCATGGCCGGATCAGTCCAGAAGCACGTCGAGGGGAATGCGCTTTTTCGGCCCGCGCGGCGCGACCACCGCCCCGCGGCCGCCGCCGCTGCTGGCCGGCTGCTGGAAGACATCGTCCTGCGCGGCCGTGCCGGCGCTGCCCGCGTCTTGCGCCGATGCCGGGGCGCTCTGCGCCGCCGCGCCGGGCGGAAGATCGAGCCCGGCCTTGCGGCCGCATCCTGCCAACACGCAGGTCAATGCGATCAGTGCGACGGCCGGCAGCAGCCTGGAGAACGAGCGATGGGAGCGAGTGGTCACGTGCGAGGTCCTTGAATG
Source organism: Afipia sp. (assembly GCA_017308495.1). Taxonomy (GTDB): domain Bacteria; phylum Pseudomonadota; class Alphaproteobacteria; order Rhizobiales; family Xanthobacteraceae; genus Afipia. The sequence goes on along the minus strand of JAFKES010000138.1, from coordinate 1,920 downwards.
GCGCGCCACCATACAAAGAAGGCAGCGCTCTGGCGAGGCCCGGATTCGACCAAAAATCCGGGGATCAATCCGGATTCTGCTCTTTTTCCAGCCGCTTGAGCCATTCCTTGGCCTGAGCGCGGACATTGGCCGGTGCAGTGCCGCCATAACTGGTGCGGCTTTGCACCGACGCCTCCACCGACAGCACGTCGAACACGTCCCTGGTGATGCGCTGTTCCACCGCCTGCATCTCCGCCAGCGGCACCTTGTGCAAGGCGATGCCGGCCTCGGACGCCTTGGCGACGATGCGGCCGGTGACGTGATGGGCCTCGCGGAACGGCATCTTGAGCGTGCGCACCAGCCAGTCGGCGAGATCTGTGGCGGTGGCGTAGCCCTCGCCGGCGGCGACCTTCATGCGCGCCTCGTCCGGCGCGAGGTCGAGGGTCATGCCGGTCATGGCGCGGATCGCGAGCGACAGCGCCGCGAACGCTTCCATCGCGCCCTGCTTGTCCTCCTGCATGTCCTTCTGGTAGGCGAGCGGCAACCCCTTCATCACGATCAGGAGCGCGGTCAGCGAGCCGATGACGCGGCCGGTCTTGGCGCGCACAAGTTCGGCGGCGTCCGGATTGCGCTTTTGCGGCATGATCGAGGAGCCGGTGGTGAACCGGTCCGACAGCCGCACCAGACCCACCAGCGGCGAGGTCCAGATCACGATCTCCTCGGCGAAGCGCGACAGATGCACCGCGGCGATCGCCGCCGCCGACAGCGCCTCCAGCACGAAGTCGCGGTCGGACACCGCATCGAGCGAATTGGCCATCGGACGGTCGAAGCCGAGGGCACTCGCAGTGGCGTGGCGGTCGATCGGAAACGAGGTTCCCGCCAGCGCCGCGGCGCCCAGCGGGCTTTCGTTCAACCGCCGGCGCGCATCGGCAAACCGGCCGCGATCCCGCGCCGCCATCTCGGTATAGGCGAGGAGATGATGACCGAAGGTCACCGGCTGCGCGGTCTGCAGATGCGTGAAGCCCGGCATCACGGTATCGGCGTGCTCCATGGCGCGGTCCACCAGCGCGCGCTGGAAGGCGGCCAGCGCGCGGTCGATGTCGTCGATGACGTCGCGCACATAGAGCCGGAAATCGGTGGCGACCTGGTCGTTGCGCGAGCGCGCGGTGTGCAGGCGGCCGGCGGCCGGGCCGATCAGTTCGCCGAGACGGCTCTCGACATTCATGTGGATGTCTTCGAGCGCGCGCCTGAAGGTGAAGGCGCCCTTGCCGATCTCTGACAAAATCGTGTCTAGACCGCCCACGATGTTTTTTGCATCGTTTGCCGTAATGATGCCTTGAGCGGCCAGCATGGCTGCATGCGCCTTGGACGCGGCGATATCCTGGGCGTAGAGGTGCTGATCGACATCGATGGAGACGTTGATCTCCTCCATGATCGCATCGGGACTGACCGCGAACCGGCCGCCCCACATCTTGTTGCTCATGTCCGCACACCCATGCGCTTCTGACCGCGCTTCTGACCGATCAGCCTGTCGGCCAAACGCCTTGCTAAAATCTGCCGTACCGGACACCTATCCGGCGCTATCACAGCCGTTCCATTCCGGAGTATGACACGCCACATGACCGACGCCGCCCCGCAACAGCCCCAGTCCCGGAAGCCATCCCGTCGTGTTCCGTTGATCGTCGCCGCCGTCCTGATTGGAGCCGTGCTCGGATATGCGGGGGTATACGGGATCGGCGGCCTCACAGGCAATCCGTCAGGTGATCCGGCCTGCCGCCCAGCGGTGGATCTGGCCCGGAAAATCGCCCCGCTGGCGCGGGGCGAGATGGCGGCGCTGACCATGGCGTCCGCCCCGATGCGGGTGCCCGACCTCGCCTTCGAGGACGGCGACGGCAAGCCGCGCAAGCTGTCGGAGTGGCGCGGGCGCACCGTGCTGGTCAA
>JAFKES010000137.1 GCA_017308495.1 Afipia sp. | reverse complement strand
CCGTCTGCCACTGACGTATTGCTACGCCCGTTCGACTTGCATGTGTTAAGCCTGCCGCCAGCGTTCGCTCTGAGCCAGGATCAAACTCTCAAGTTGGACTTGAACTTTGAACCGGCTGATCACAACGTTTGACGAGGTCCCACCATTGTCGACCGAAATCGACCTGCTGTCTGCGATTCACATCGCTGACAACGATGGTGTAACCTTTGAAACGTGTACCGCCGAAGTCTTTCGTCCGGTCCCGACCCATGAAAGCCGAAGCTCTCTTATGATCGAGACCCGCAAGGACTCCGCCGTCCACGTTTCTCTTTCTTCATCTTTACTTGTCAAACAGCCCGGAACCCGAAGATCCCAGCCACCCATCTAAACGGGCGGCGAAAACTTGTAGTCTCTACCTTTAGAGAGACCTTTGCAACCCCTTCCGACGCAGAATAACAACCGACAACTATCGGCTGTTTGTTCACTCATCAGGGAGAGGAGCTTAACAGGCACGGAAGCTTGCCTGGGCCGTTGGCCCCGGCGCCGCCGCGCTCAGTGGCCGCCTTATAGGCCACCCCTTCGAAGCTTGTCAACGGCCTTGTCAGAAAATCGTCGCATCGCACCAGAAAAATTTCCACAGGCCAGGAAGTGCCGATTTATCAAGGGGTCGCGCCGCACTTGAGCCACATTCCTGCGACGTTCTGCGGGGGAAATCTGCTGCGGCCGGGCAACGACAGGTACGATTCCCGACGGCCGGGGACGGAGAATTGGGGAGACCCGGCGTCTTCGGAGCTCTCCGGACCGGAAACAGTCACAACGGCGACGTGTCAGCGACGACGATCTATCATCGGCACGAACGACAACACAGCGACGACAACGACGACAGCAATGCATTGACCTTCGGCGGCCCGGCCAGCATTTTGGCGCGGGACGTAAGTCAGGATCGGGGATCAAGGCACGGACGGTTCCTGGAATCGTCCATGACAGGACGGTGAACCCCGGTGCGGGCCCTATCCTTGCGGATCCGGCGCTTGCAGGCCGCTCGCCGGATACAAGAACGATGGGCCCGGACCACAGGTTCGGGCGGTCAGAAGACTCGGTGAGAAAACCTGGTCAGAAGACTTGGGGGACGACGGTTTGAATCACGGAACGTCACGCGGGGGACACTATGGACGCGCCGGGATCATTGATCTCGGCCATGAGCCGCCGCTCTCTGTCGATGGTTCTGAAGCCGCCGTCATCGACCGCCGCCGCGTTTCCGTGCAGTGGTTCAGCGGCACGATTCTCACCGGCCTGTGCGGCGCAGCCCTTATCGGCGGCGCCGTTTTCGCATCGCTCGACGGCGAAATGACCTTCGCCCGGGTTCCGGAACAGGTGGAAAGCGCCCTGCGCGGAGCCCTCGGCACCGCCGACAAGACGACCGTGGCGCGCAAGAGCGACCGCCTCCCCCCACCCAGCGAAACCACCGCCGCCCGTCAGGTCATCCGTGTCTCCACCGTGACCCGGGCCGGCAACCGCGATGTCATGCGGGTCCGCCCCTATGTCCGGATCGCCGGCAACCTCGCGCTCAGCACCAGCGAGCTGTCCGCCAAGATTCCGCCGTTCAACGCGCAGCGCCTGCTCACCGACACCGGCAGCAAGGCGGCGCCGGACAGCGACGATCAGGCCGGCAACGCCGCCGAGCCGGACGCCGAGGTCTCGTTCGTCACCCGCGATCTCGCGCAGGTGCTGCCACGGGCCAAAATCGCCGCCAATGTCGCGATCGACGAAGTCCTGATGCGGGTACGCGACGCGTCGAGCTGGCGCGGCAACAGCGCCGTGCGCTACGCCGCAAACACCGGGGCCGGCATGCAGATGGCCTATGCCGCGGAAGGCGCTCCCGATCTCTATGCCGGTTTTGAAACCCGTGTGGTGCCGGAAAACGTCACGCTGCTGGCCAAGACCAAGGACCAGGCCACCGGCGGCAACCCTTCCAGCGAGAAAATCCACATCGTCAAGAAAGGCGACACCATCCAGTCGATCCTGCGTGACCTCGGCGCCACGCCGGGCGAGGCGCAGGCGATCGCCAACAACCTCGGCGCCGCCGGCCGCGAGGGCGGCCTGAAGGAAGGCCGCAAGCTGCGGATCATGATGGCCGGAACCGGCCCCGGCCAGCTTCGTCAGCAGCCGGTGCGGGTGATCGTCGCCAACGACACCACCGTCGAAGCCGTCGCGGCCCTGTCGGATCTCGGCAAATACGTCGCCGTCGACGTGCAGAGCTTCAACAGCGTGGCGGAGGCCGCCGCCAATCGAGACGACGACGATGACGACGACGATGACGGCACCGGCGTGCGGCTCTATCAGAGCATTTACGAGACGGCGCTGCGCAACAAGGTTCCGGTCACCATCATCGAGGATATGATCCGGATCTATTCGTACGACGTCGACTTCCAGCGCAAGGCGCAGGCCGGCGATTCGTTCGAGGTGTTCTTCGCCGGCGAGGACGAGACCCCGGCCAATTCCGAGAAGGCCGAAGTGCTGTATGCCGCGCTCACGGTCGGCGGCGAAACCAAGAAATACTATCGTTTCCAGACCCCCGACGATTCGGTGGTCGATTACTATGACGAGACCGGAAAGAGCGCGAAGAAATTTCTGGTACGCAAGCCGGTCAACAACGCAATCATGCGCTCCGGCTTCGGCGGTCGCCGCCATCCGATTCTCGGCTACACCAAGATGCACACCGGCGTGGACTGGGCGGCCCCCTACGGCACTCCGATTTTCGCTTCGGGCAACGGCGTGATCGAAAAAGCCGGCTGGGAAGGCGGTTACGGCAAATACATCCGCATCAAGCATCCCAACGGCTACGAAACCGCCTACGGCCACATGACCGCCTTCGCCAAGGGCATGGAGCCCGGCAAGCGGGTGCGGCAGGGCCAGGTGATCGGCTTCGTCGGCTCGACCGGCCTGTCCACCGGGGCCCATTGCCACTACGAAATTCTCGTCAACGGCCGCTTCGTCGATCCGATGCGCATCAAGCTGCCGCGCGGCCGCTCGCTGGACGGAACGATGCTGGCCAACTTTGAGACCGAACGCGACCGGCTCGACGCCACCATGGCGAATCGCCCGGGCGGCGCACGCCCGCAGCCGCAGGCCGCCAAGGGACAGAAGACCGCCGAAGTCGGCAATCGATAACCAGTTCAAGCCCGCGCGATCGCGCGCCGCCTCCAGAGAATCACCCCGACAAAAAGAGAGCGACATGTGACCATGCCGCTCCCTTCAGTTGTTATCGAATACATCGAACATGAGCCGGCGCAGCTGCTCCGCTCGCGCCAAGGCGATGGCTTTTAGCGTCGTGATCCATGCCGCCCATCAGGTATCCGCCTTGCAGCGGGGAGCGCTGTACAGCAGGGAACTTATAAGGACAGCATGCGTTCATTTGCCGCGGCCGCTTGAGGCCGCAGAGGACGCTCTCAAGTGAACCCTGGAAACGCCAGCACCGGCCGAAGCGGCAGCCATTCGTCCAGGCTCTTCAACGAAATCGCCAATCGGACCTCGCAAGCCGCGGGCCGCGCGCTGACCTTCGTCATCGCCGGCGGCATTGTCGTGGCATGGGCGTTGTCGGGGCCCCTGTTCGGCTTCTCGGATACGTGGCAGCTCGTCATCAACACCGGCACGACGATCGTCACTTTCCTGATGGTCTTCCTTATCCAGAATTCACAGAACCGCGACAGCGCCGCCATTCAGGTCAAGCTCGATGAACTGATCCGCGTCAGTGTCGCGCACAATTCGTTCGTCGGCATCGAACATCTCACCGACGACGAACTCGAAGACATCCGGACCAGATGCGAACAGCGCGCCTTAGCCGAAAAGGCCGGCGACGCGACCGTCAGGGAAGCCGACCGCAAGGCCGATCAGGCCGCGAACCAGGCCACCGGTTAGCAGCCCGCTGTCCGCCGTCGCCTCACGATCTTTCAATCACCACTTCGAGATACGCGCCGGGAATGACGAGGCTTCCGCTGCCGTCCATATTGGCTTTCTTTAGCAGATCGAGAATGCCGGCCTCCAGCGCTGCCGCCTGTTCCGCATCGAGCGCCGCGAACGCACGATTCACGGGACCATAGCAGGTGCGAAAAACATCGAGCCAATGCTTCGGAGATTCGTACCTGAACATGAAAGCCCGCACGGAGCTTTTGATGTCATGGCCCTTGAACAGTTCGCCAAGGTGAGCCGCAGTGCCCCACAAAGTTGGCGACCTGATGCCGGAAGGCGGGGGCATGTATTGTCCGACCATTTTGAGAAGCCGGCCGACGAAGCCATCCGGCGTCCAGTTGGCCAGCCCGATCGTCCCGCCTTTGCGCACCACGCGGACCAGTTCGGCGGCGGCCTTTTCCTGGTTCGGAGTAAACATGACGCCGAACGTGGACAACGCCACGTCGAAGCTGCCGTCGGCGAATGGCAGCGCTTCGGCGTCCGCTTCCCGAAAGGTGACGGAAAGGCGTTCGGCGACCGCGCGCTCCCTGCCACGCTCGAGAACTGCACCGACATAGTCGGTTGACGTGACGCGCGCAAAGCGGCGTGCCGCAGCCAGCGTCGCATTCCCGTTTCCGGCGGCGACATCGAGCACCCGGCTGCCGGCTCGCAGGTCGACGGCCTCGCACAGCCGCTCGCCGACAATCTGAAGTGTCGTCCCGATGATGGCGTAATCGCCAGCGGACCACACCGCCTGCTGGCGTTGCTTGATGGCGGTAGTGTCGAGGGGTATCGTCGCAACTGACATGGGCCATCTCCTTTTGCCTCGGAATCCGCCTTGCGCGCGGGTTCGCTTCCGTGAGAACGGCGGAAGCCTGTCATGGCCGTCGTGAGCATATCCAGTTCAGGATCTGAACCCAGGCAGTACAGATTTTGAACTGGCTTGACCGGATGAACGGGCGCAATCTGACGATGCGGGGCGATGGCCGGAGAAGACCCGGAGACGACCTCCATGTCCGATCGCAGCTACGATCAATTCTGTCCCGTCTCGATGGCTGCGGAGGCCATCTGTTCGCGCTGGACAATTCTCGTCCTGCGAGAACTCGCGCTCGGGTCAACCCGCTTCAACGAATTGCGCCGCGGGCTGCCCGGTATGTCGCCCGCTCTCCTCTCGAAGCGATTGAAGGATCTTGAAGCAGCCGGGATTGTTGTGCACATCGCCGCCGGGCACGAGTCAGGCGTCCTCGAATATCGCCTCACAGAGGCGGGGAACGAACTCCGTCCGATCATTGAAGCGATCGGCATCTGGGGGCACCGATGGGTGACCACCGAAGCGACGCTGAAGAACCTGGATGCCAATCTCCTGATGTGGGACATCCGGCGCAACATCAATCCCGATCCGATGCCGCCTCGCCGCAACACCATCCAGTTTATCTTCACTGATCGGCCGCCGCCCGAGCGCACCTATTGGCTCATCGTCGAGCCCGGCCACGACGTCGATTTGTGCCTGGTCGATCCTGGCTTCGATGTCGACCTGTATGTGGCAACGGATCTGCGGACGATGACCGAGATCTGGCTCGGATATGCAGCCATCGGCCGCATGTGCGAGGATGGCCGCCTTGTCCTGACAGGAAACCGCAAGCTCGCCGCGAATCTGCGCGCATGGCTGAAACTCAGCGTGTTCGCGACCATCGAGAAGCAGGTGGCCTAGACCGGCGCCATGGGAGGACGGATCGAGCCGAACCACACGCTGCGCCGGCCTAGCGCCGGTGGCGCGTCAGAAGTGGGAGGGACGACGACGAATAACATGTCTCACGATCCAATCAACGTCACGAACCATCGGACGATCAATGGCGCCGATGATCCGCGCGCGGGACGGAAACGGCAAGCCGGGTCAAGGTCTGTTGCCTTAACCGGTTGCATAAGGATCAAAGCTGGATACGCCCTCTTCGATATGCAAAGGCTTTCCTATCGGCGGAAATGCGCGCTGCGGGCATTTGCTTCGCTCGCAAATCTTGCATCCCACTCCAATCGGCGTAGCACTATCCGGACTATCTAGACTAAGACCGCGCGAGTATACGGTTCGTTCGACGTGACGCACGTCGCAACCGAGTGCGATGGCAAACGTCTTGCCCGCCGACCCATAGCTTCCGCGGTGATGGTGTACGGTCCGCGCGATCCAGAGATATTTACGCCCGTCCGGCATTTGCGCCAACTGGGTAAGTATCCTGCCTGGGCTGGTGAAGGCTTCGTAGACGTTCCACAGCGGACACGTCCCCCCTACCCGGGAAAAATGGAAATCCGTCGCGGATTGCCGCTTGGAAATATTTCCGGCGCGGTCAACGCGCACGAAAAAGAACGGCACGCCGCGAGCATTGGGCCGCTGCAAGGTGCTCAGCCGGTGGCAAACCGTTTCGAAGCCAACGCCAAAACGCTGACCCAACAGCTCGATGTCGTAACGCCACCGCTCTGCCTCATTAAGAAACATGGTGTAGGGCAACACCAGCGCACCCGCGAAATAATTGGCGAGGCCGATGCGGGCAAGTCCCCGCGCTTCATCGTTCGTGAAGTCGGCTTTTTCAATGATGGCCCGAAGTTCGCGATCGAACTCCAGAAATGCAATCTGCGTCGCGAACTGAAACGCCTGTTGTCCCGGTCGCAAATGACGTGACAGCCGCATCGTCCGGGTGCCGGCGTCGAATGTGCGCTGCGTTCCGGAAGGGATGTCGTCGACGGCGTCAAAAACGACTTTTACCCTGTGACTCTCCTCGAGATAGGCCGCCAAGGCAGGCGCCATCTGGCCAACCGGAAACTTCATACGCTTGACGATAGCCTCGGCCGCTTCATCGAGTTCTGGGATATGGTTGCTGTTCGCGTAGAAGAAATCGCGCACCGCCTCGAACGGCGTCGACGGAAGGATGACCGAGGCGGCCTGACGATCCTCTCCAAGTCGCGCCGCCAACGCGACGCCCTGCTCCGCCGCCTGGCGATATTTGCGACTGAGGGTCACCAGCGCGCGGCCGACCGACGGCATATTCAGCGCGAGTTCGCGCAAATCGGCCGTCGCAATCGATTCGCCAATGGCCGGGTCGGCCAGCGCCTCGCGCAAATCCGAAATGAGCCGCGCCTCCTCGTCTTCCGAGAACGACTGCACGTCGAGGCCAAAGGCCGCGTTCAATGCGAGCAGCACCGGCAGTGTCAGCGGACGCTGATTGTTTTCGAGTTGGTTCAGATAGCTGAGCGAAATCCCGAGCTTCGCCGCAAGCGCAGCCTGCGTGAGCTGACGCTCCTCCCGCAGCCGCTTGAGCCGAACCCCCATGAAAGTCTTTTTCATCCGGCGCTCCACTTCGCAGACTTCGCAAAACACCTCGAAAACCTTCGCAAAACTACGCTTTTTCAGCCATTTCGCGATTTTCCAGCTGCAGATATTGTAAAGTTTAAGCGCAAGCGCAAGGCATCAGCAGCAGCCCAATGCAGTTTTCCGAAAACATCACCTTCCCCGCCGGCCGCGCAGTTCAGGAAACGCGCTTCGTTGAAGTCGTGTTTCCCGAATTGGCAAACCACTACGGCACGTTGTTCGGCGGCAACGCGCTCAACCTGATGGGCAAGGCCGCTTTTGTCGCCGCCACACGCCACGCCCGCACCAATGTCGTGATGGCGACTTCCGACAAGATCGAATTTCGCGAGCCGATTCCGGTCGGCGAACTGATCGAACTGATTGCGCAGGTTGAGCGCGCCGGGCGCAGTTCAATGACGATTTCCGTCGAGATCGTTCGTGAGAATCTCCTCACCGGCACCCGCAAGTCCGTGGTGCACGGATCGTTCGAGATGGTCGCGGTCGATGACCAGGGCCGTCCGACGCCGATTGATCCCCACACATCGCACCATTCTACAACCCGTCACCTGACCTGAAGCGCCAAGGATCTCCTATCGTGAAGCAGCATACTGTCCGCACCTACAAGTCCGCCGAACCACTGCCCCGCGCCGAACAACTCGCGTGGAAGATCGCGGAAGTCGCCGCTGATCCGGTGGCGGTTGAAGCTGACGTCGTCGAGATGATCGGCAACCGCATCATCGACAATGCGGCGGTGGCCGCCGCTTCTGTGATGCGGCGGCCTGTCGCGAGCGCCCGCGCGCAGGCAGAGGCGCATCCGTTTCAGCCGGGCGCAACAGTCTTCGGATTGAACAAAAGCCGGCGCATCTCGCCGGAATGGGCAGCGTGGGCGAATGGCGTCGCGGTCCGCGAACTGGATTTTCACGACACCTTTCTTGCGGCCGACTATTCGCATCCCGGCGACAACATTCCGCCGATCCTGGCAGTCGCGCAGCACGTTGGTGCGTCGGGCGCGGATCTGATCCGCGGTCTCGCCACCGGCTACGAAATCCAGGTCGACCTTGTGAAAGGCATCTGCCTGCATGAACACAAGATCGATCACATCGCGCATCTCGGCCCATCTGCCGCTGCCGGCATCGGCACCCTGCTGAACTTGCCGACCGAAACGATCTACCAGGCGGTGCAGCAGGCGTTGCACGTCACCACGACCACGCGCCAGTCACGCAAGGGTGAAATTTCAAGCTGGAAGGCTTACGCGCCGGCTTTCGCGGGCAAGATGGCGGTCGAGGCCGTCGATCGTGTGATGCGCGGCGAAGGCGCGCCCTCACCCGCATGGGAGGGTGAGGACGGTTTCATCGCTTACCTTCTGAGCGGGCCGAAGGCGCAATACATCGTGCCGCTGCCAGAGAAGGGCGAGCCGAAACGGGCGATCCTCGACACCTATACCAAGGAACACTCCGCCGAATATCAGAGCCAGGCGCTGATCGATCTGGCGCGGCGAATGGGCCCGAAGATCGGTGATCTTTCCAAGGTCGAGAGCATCGTCATCCACACCAGCCATCACACCCACTATGTGATCGGCACCGGTGCCAACGATCCGCAGAAGATGGACCCGAAAGCGAGCCGCGAAACGCTCGATCATTCGATCATGTACATCTTCGCGGTCGCGCTGGAAGATGGCGGCTGGCACCACGAGCGGTCCTACGCACCGGAGCGCGCCAACCGCGCGAGCACCGTGGCCCTGTGGCACAAGATTTCCACGGTTGAAGATTCCGAATGGACACGTCGCTATCATAGCCACGCCCCCAAGGAAAAGGCGTTCGGCGGCCGTGTGGTCGTCACGCTCAAGGGCGGATCGATTGTCAGCGACGAGCTTGCCGTAGCCGACGCCCATCCGCTTGGTGCGCGCCCGTTCAAGCGGCCGGACTACATCAACAAGTTCCGCATCCTGTCCGAAGGCATTATCGCCGCGGCGGAACAGGATCGTTTCATCACAGCCGTTGAGCGCCTCGCATCCTTGAAAGCGGGCGAACTCGCCGACCTGACATTCACCGTCGACGCCAAGCTGCTCGGCTCCCATGCCGCGCACGGCATCTTCGACTGGCCGCAAGCCGCCACCAGGCGCGCAGCGAACAGCTAATCAGAACTCAGGGAGAATGCGATGACAACGAAGCCAAAAAAATCCGTCGCGCTGTCCGGCGTGGTCGCCGGCAACACCGCCCTGTGCACCGTCGGACGCACGGGCAACGATCTGCACTATCGTGGCTATGATATTCTCGACGTGGCGGAGACCTGCGAGTTCGAGGAGATTGCCTATCTTCTCGTCCACGGTCACTTGCCGACCATCGCTGAATTGCAGGCTTACAAAGCCAAGTTGAAGTCGCTGCGCGGACTACCGGCGGCGGTGCGCCAGGCCCTGGAATTGCTGCCTGCCGCGGCGCATCCAATGGACGTGATGCGCTCCGGCGTTTCCGCGCTGGGTTGCGTCCTGCCCGAAGCCCACGACCACAACCTGCCGGGCGCGCGCGACATCGCCGACCGCCTGATGGCCTCGTTGGGATCGATGCTGCTCTACTGGCATCACTACGCCCACAACGGCAAGCGCATCGAGGTGGAGACCGACGACGATTCCATCGGCGCTCATTTCCTGCACCTGCTGCATGGAAAGAAGCCGTCAGCATCGCACGAACGGGCGATGCACACTTCACTCATTCTCTACGCCGAGCATGAGTTCAACGCGTCGACCTTCACTGCCCGTTCCATCGCAGGCACCGGATCGGACATGTATTCGGCCATCACCGGCGCCATCGGTGCGCTGCGAGGCCCGAAGCATGGCGGCGCCAACGAGGTCGCTTTCGAGATTCAGAAACGCTACGATAGCGCGGACGAGGCGGAAGCCGATATTCGCCGCCGCGTCGAAGCCAAGGAAGTGGTGATCGGGTTTGGCCATCCGGTCTATACGATTGCCGATCCGCGCAACAAGATCATCAAGGAAGTAGCACGGCGCCTCAGCGTCGAGACCGGCAGCACGAGAATGTTCGACATCGCCGACCGCATCGAAGCTGTGATGGCCGATACCAAAAAAATGTTCGCCAACCTCGACTGGTTCAGCGCGGTCTCCTACAACGCCATGAGCGTGCCGACGACGATGTTCACGCCGCTCTTTGTGGTGTCGCGTACCTCCGGCTGGGCGGCGCATGTGATCGAGCAGCGGATCGACAACAAGATCATTCGCCCGTCCGCCAATTATATCGGGCCCGAAAATCTGAGCTTCGCGCCGATCGAGGCGCGCGGCAAATCAACGTCCGCGGTCCGCGCGGCCTGACGGAGAGACCATGCCTTACCTCGTTGCCGCCGACCTTCCCACCGACAATGCGGGACGCCGCTTCCGCACGCTTCTAAACCGGCCTGAAATCCTCCGTCTGCCCGGCGCGCACAACGGAATGGCGGCGCTGCAGGCCAAGGCGGAGGGATTCGAGGGGTTATATCTGTCCGGCGCGGCAATGACGGCCTCAATGGGTCTTCCCGATCTCGGCGTCATCACCGTGGACGACGTCGCTTTCTTTGTCCGTCAGATCGTCCGCAGTTCCGGCCTGCCGTTGCTGGTGGACGGCGATACCGGCTATGGCGAAGCACTCAACGTCATGCACATGGTCCGCACGTTCGAAGACGCGGGAGCGGGCGCCGTGCATCTGGAAGATCAACTTCTGCCTAAGAAATGCGGGCATCTCAACGACAAGAAACTTGCGGATGCGCACGACATGGCGGCAAAGGTGGCCGCTGCCGCCAAGGCCCGCCGCGACCTTGTGATCATCGCGCGAACCGATGCCGCAGCCAGCGAAGGCCTCGATGGCGCCGTTGCGCGCGCCAAACTCTATATGGAAGCCGGCGCCGACGCGATTTTCCCTGAAGCCCTCAATACCGAGGAGATGTTTCGCGCCTTCGCCAAACGGATGCCCGGCGTTCCCCTGCTCGCCAACATGACCGAGTTCGGCAAGACGCCATTTTACACGGCGCAAGAGTTTCAGGACATGGGTTACCGCATGGTGATCTGGCCGGTGTCATCGCTCCGCGTCGCCAACAAGGCACAGGAGTTGCTGTACAAGGCCATCGCCCGCGACGGCGGCACGCACAAGGCCGTGGACGCGATGCAAACCCGCGCCGAGCTTTATGCCACGATAGGCCTGCACGATTACGAGGCGCTGGATGCCTCGATCGTCCAGACCGTCATTCCAGAGGGAATGCCGCAGAAGCGGACTTAGCTTCGGCTGTCCCCGCGCGCCGGTCTCTGGCGAGGCTTCCCGAATTGCGCTAGCGTTGATCAATTCATCGCTTGCCCGGGGACTCCAGATGACGTTTCGCGCTGCTGTCGTTCAGATCGGTTCAGTTGCCTTTAATAAAGAGGCGACGGTCGCCAAGGTTGTCAGCTACATCCGGGAAGGGGCCGCCACCGGCGCGCAGCTTCTGGTGTTTCCCGAAGCGCTGATCTCGGCGTATCCCAAGGGGGCGGATTTCGGCGCCCGCGTCGGCGGCCGGACGCCGCGCGGCCGCGACGATTTTCTCCGCTACCATTCAAGCTCGATCGACGTGCCGGGACCGGAGGTCGCGGAGATCGCGGCGGCCGCCCGCGACGCCGGCGTCCATGTTGTCATCGGCGTGATCGAGCGCGACGGCGGCACGCTCTATTGCACCGTGCTGTTCTTCTCGCCGGAGAAGGGCTATCTCGGCAAGCACCGCAAGCTCATGCCGACCGCGATGGAGCGGCTGGTGTGGGGCTATGGCGATGGTTCGACCCTGCCGGTCTACGACACGCCGCTCGGCCGCATTGGCTCGGTGATCTGCTGGGAGAACTACATGCCGATGCTGCGCACGGCGATGTACGCCAAGAACATCCAGCTTTACTGCGCGCCCACGGCCGACGACCGCGACACCTGGCAGGCCACTATGCGGCACGTCGCGATGGAGGGCCGGTGTTTCGTGCTGTCGGCGTGCCAGTACATCAAGCGCGATGCGTTTCCCGACGATTACGACGCGATCCAGGGCAACGCGCCCGACACCGTGCTGATGCGCGGCGGCAGCATGATCGTGTCGCCGCTGGGTGAAATCCTCGCCGGGCCGAATTTCGACGGCGAGTGCATTCTCACCGCCGACCTCGATCTCGATGACATCGCGCGCGGCAAGTATGACTTCGACGCGGTAGGACATTATGCCCGGCCCGACGTGTTCCGCCTGCTGGTGGACGAGAGCCCGAAGCCGCCGCTGATGAACAGCGTCGGATTCGCGACCGACGATCGCTGAGTTTGCAGCCGCGCTGCGACTAAACGCGCCGGCCGTCCCACGCTCCGACTGGCGCCTCATCCCAATGCAGCGACCCGCTCTGGATGTGGGCAGCATTTACATGGGCCGCGCCGTTTTTCACGGCACGCGCGATTGACTTGAAAAGGTCCGCGCCGATAATCAGCCGCGTCGAGGTTCTCCGGGCGTTCAAGCCCGGAGCTAAGAGGGAAGCCGGTGCCGCCGTGGTCCAATCGGACCACGCCATGCCGGCGCTGCCCCCGCAACTGTAAGCGGTAAGTTCACGTCGAGAGGAGCCACTGAAGCGCACGCTTCGGGAAGGCGAGACGTGAGCGTTGACCCGCGAGCCAGGAGACCTGCCTCAACAGCTTGATCGTCCACGGGCGGGGTGTCCCGGTGGTGCGCTTGTGATCCGGAGGGCACGCGCCGTCCGGAAGCTCATGCTGCGTCGCCGAGACCTCGCCTCAACAAAGAGGTATCGCGATGTCTGTTTTGTCTCTCCCTGTCGCCACGCTGGGCACGCCGCGGATCGGACCGCGCCGCGAACTGAAATTCGCGCTCGAAAGCTTCTGGGCCGGAACGTCCAGCGAGCAGACGCTGCTGGAAGCCGCTGCGGCGCTGCGCGCGGCCAACTGGGCGCGGCAGAAGTCGCACGGCGTCACCGTGATTCCATCGAACGATTTCTCGCTTTATGATCAGGTGCTCGACACCAGCGTGATGGTGGGCGCGATTCCGGAAATCTATGGCTGGAAAGGCGGCGCCGTTCCGCTTGCGACCTATTTCGCCATGGCGCGCGGCGCGCAGGGCAATCATCAGGAGGCGTCGTGCGGGCATGCGCATCACGGCAGCGACCATGGCCACGGCGCGCCGGCGCAGGAGATGACCAAGTGGTTCGACACCAACTACCATTACATGGTGCCGGAGTTTCACAAGGATCAGGTGTTCCGGCTGGCGTCGCGCAAGCCGATCGAGGAATACGACGAGGCCAGGAGCCTCGGCTATCAGACCCGCCCGGTGCTGGTCGGTCCGGTAACCTATCTCAAGCTGGGCAAGAGCGCCGACGCCGGCTTCAGCCCGCTGACGCTGCTGGATCGCCTGATCCCGGTGTATGTCGAGGTGCTGCAGGAACTGGCGAAGCGCGGCGCGGAATGGGTGCAGATCGACGAGCCGTGCCTCGCGCTCGATCTTGACGATGCCGCGCGGGCCGCATTGCGCCACGCCTATGCGGAGATCGCCGCCAACGTTCCCGACCTCAAGGTGATGCTGGCGACCTATTTCGGCGCACTCGGCGACAATCTCGACACCGCGCTGGCGCTACCGGTCGCGGGGCTTCATGTCGATGCCGTGCGCGCGCCGCAACAGCTCGATGCGGTCATCGCCAACGCGCCGAAGAATCTCGTGCTGTCGCTCGGCGTGATCGACGGCCGCAACGTCTGGCGAGCCGATCTCGCCGCCGTTCTCGACCGGCTGGAAGGCGCGGTGGCGAAGATCGGCAAGGAGCGGGTGCAGATCGCGCCGTCGTGCTCGCTGCTGCATGTGCCGATCGATCTCGGCCAGGAAGACGCGCTCGATGCGGACGTCAAAAGCTGGCTCGCCTTCGCGGTGCAGAAGATCGGCGAATTGACCACGCTGGGACAGGCGCTGGCGCAGGGGCGGACGGCCGTCGCCGCGGAGCTGGAGGCGTCGTCGCGCGCCGCGGCCGCGCGCAAGACCTCGCCGAAAATCCATAACGCCGATGTGGCCCGGCGCATGGCGGCTGTCGACGACGCGATGAAACGGCGGCGGAGCCCGTTCGCCCGGCGCGCCGAAGTGCAGCGCGCGCGGTTCGGCCTGCCCCGCTTCCCGACCACCACCATTGGATCGTTTCCGCAGACCGCCGAGGTTCGCCGGGCGCGCGCGGCCCACGCCCGCGGCGCGATGAGCCATGAGGCGTATGAGACGTTCCTCAGGGAGGAGACCGCGCGGACGGTGCGCTGGCAGGAGGACATCGGCCTCGACGTGCTGGTGCACGGCGAGTTCGAGCGCAACGACATGGTGCAGTATTTCGGCGAGCAACTGTCCGGCTTCGCCTTCACCAGGCACGGCTGGGTACAGTCCTACGGTTCGCGCTATGTCCGCCCGCCGATCCTGTTCGGCGACGTCACCCGGCCGCAGCCGATGACGGTGGCGTGGTGGCGCTACGCACAGTCGCTGACGACGAAACCGATGAAGGCGATGCTGACCGGCCCGGTCACCATTCTGAACTGGTCGTTCGTCCGTGACGATGTTCCGCGCAGCGAAGCCTGCCGCCAGATCGCGCTGGCGATCCGCGACGAGGTGGTCGATCTCGAAGCGGCGGGCGCCAAGATGATCCAGATCGACGAGGCGGCGCTCCGCGAGGGCCTGCCGCTGCGCCGCGCGGACTGGACCACGTATCTCGACTGGGCCGTCGAGAGCTTCCGTTTGTGCTCCTCCGGCGTCGCCGACGCCACCCAGATCCACACTCACATGTGCTATTCGGAGTTCAACGACATCATCGACGCCATCGCGGCGATGGACGCCGACGTCATCTCGATCGAGACATCGCGCTCAAAAATGGAATTGCTCGACGCCTTCAAAAACTACAAATATCCGAACGAGATCGGACCCGGCGTCTACGACATCCATTCGCCGCGTGTTCCCGAAATCGGCGAGATGACCGATTTGCTGAAGCTTGCGCGCGGCCGTCTTGCGGATGAGCAGCTATGGATCAATCCTGATTGCGGCCTGAAAACGCGCAAATGGGATGAGGTCGAGCCGGCGCTGATCAACATGGTGGCCGCGGCGCGGGCCATTCGCTCCCGCCCCCATTGACGGCGCGAAGAGGCGGCGCATCGACGCCGCCTCTCTTCCGTCGCGCCCGGCGTCCTTGAAATGACCCGCATCGTCGACCAGGTCGCCCTTCCGGCCGATGGCATGGATATGAAGCCCGGCGCGCGGGGCGACGATGCCGCGATCTCCTTCGAACACGATCAGCGTCCAGTGCGGTCCACGAAACAGGTCGAACAACCGCATCGTCCGGCCCGCTGCTCCAGGGATCGGGGCGTCGGGTGCCCGGTCGCCGGCCAGCAGGCCGCTCGTGCGTTCGGGCTTTTCCAGCGCCAGACTCAATTCGGGATAGCCTATGTCGAGTTGATGCACATCGCAGGCGCGCCCGACATAGCCGCCGCGAACTTCCAGCCGAGATTGTAGGCGTCCTGTACGCCGGTGTTCAGCCCCTGGCCGCCGGTCGGCGGATGGATATGCGCCGCATCGCCGGCCAGGAAGGCGCGTCCGACACGAGAGCGGTCCGCCAGCCGGGCGTTCATGGTGAAAGCGGACGCCCATGAAACGGCCTGAACGGTGATGTCGCTTCGGCCGGCGCGCTCGGCAAGCAACGACTATCCCAAGCCTTACAAGGGCGGGAAGAAGGTGCTGATGGTCGAGGTGTTCTTCGCCTGGCTTTTGCGCAATCGCATCATCCGACGGATACGCAGCGCTCAATCCGTCAAAATTCCTCGTAGCGAGCCGGGTCCTGGTCGAAGGTTCGTCCGTCAGGCCGATCGAGTGAAGCGATGGACGCCAGATCGTCGGACGACAGTTCGAAATCGAAGACGGACAGGTTTTCGACCTGCCGTTCCGGGCTGGCCGCCTTCGGCAGCGGAACGGCGCCGATCTGGACGTGCCAGCGCAGGATCACTTGTCCGATCGTCCGCTTCAGCCGGCCGGCCAAGGCTAGCAGCGTGTCGTCCTTCAGCAGATGATTGGCGCGGCCAAGCGGGCTCCAGGATTCCGTGACGATGCCATGCGCCTTGTCGAAGGCGCGCTGCTCAGCCTGCTGGAAATAGGGATGCAGTTCGACCTGATTGACCGCAGGCGCGACCCCGGTCTCGCGCAGGAGCCTCTCGAGATGGACGGGCAGGAAGTTGCAGACGCCGATCGAGCGGACGAGGCCGCGCTTGCGCGCCTCGATCAGCGCCCTCCACGCCTCGACATAGAGGTCCCGGCTGGGATTGGGCCAATGTATCAGATAGTGGTCATAATAATCGAGCCGGGCCCGGAACAGCGATTCCTCGATCGTTGCGAGCGCTTCCTCGAAGCGGTGATGCCGCCCCGGCAGCTTCGAGGTGACGCGCAGTCTTTCACGCGGAACGCCTGCAATACGGATCGCTTCGCCGAGTGCCCCTTCATTTTCATAATTGAACGCTGAATCGAGCAGCCTGTAGCCATTCCGAATGGCCTCGGCTATCGCGTTGGCGCCGGCGCGTCCGTTCAGCCGGTATGTTCCAAAGCCGATTGCCGGTAGCGTCGTGCTGTCGTTGAGCGTGATGTTGGGAACGGGGGTGGTCGTCATCAGAAATCTCCTCGATTGACATGTCCGGTTATTACGGTTTGCCAACGCCCTTCGATACCGCTTGCGGGAAAACGAACGTGCCGGCATCGCGTGCAGGCAGCGCGCCGACCGCGGACCAGTCGAGATGATTTCCCCCGGCGGCACCGAGCGCGAGAAAGCGATCGTGCAGAAGGCCGGCGACCGGCATGGGGACATCGAGACTGTCGGCGGCCGCGAGGACGAGCCGGATATCCTTGTGTCCGAGCGGCGCGGCAAAACCCGCCGGCTCGAACTTTCGGTCGGCGACCAGGCCGCCATAGGTCTTGTAGACGGGTGCGCCGAACAGGGTCGAGGTCAGGATTTCGAGGTATCCGTGCCTGTCGATCCCCGCCTTGTCGACGAGCGCCATCGCCTCGCCCAGCGTTTCGAAGACCGAAGCGATCAGAAAATTGCCGCTCAGTTTGATGAGATTGGCAGACTTGGGCGTCTCCGAAACAACGAATGTCCTTTGCCCGATCGCGTCGAGCAGTTCGCTGACCTTGCCGATCGCCGCTCCGGGACCGGCCGCGACGACGAACAGGTTGCCAGCCGCGGCGACGTCGGGGCGGCCGAACACCGGAGCCGAGATGTAAAGCTGGCCGGCATTGCCATGGGCCCTCTCGAGGTCCTCCGCAAGCGCGATGCTGATCGTGCTGGAAGAGATATGAACAGCTCCAGGCGACAGGCTCGCAAGAACACCCTTATCCCCGAACACGACGCGCCGGACGGCATCGTCATTTGCCAGCATGGTGAACACGGCATCGCCGCGACATGCCTCCGATATGTCGGAAGCGATTGTCGCGCCCTTGCTGGCAAGGGGCTCGGCACGTGCGCGCGTCCGGTTGTAGACCGTGACGTCGTGGCCGGCCCTGAGCAGGTTAGCGACCATGCCCGCACCCATGTGACCCAATCCGATAAAGCCGATTTTCATGATGTTGTTCCTTCTGCTTGCTCCGGTTCAGGACGCTCCGATCCTGCCGAGCCATACTCCGACGGCAAACACGATGGCGCCGCCGATGACGACCTGAACGATGGTGGGGAGCAGTTTGCCGCCCATGAAACGGAAACGGATAAACGCGATGGCGGTCAGCTCGCAGGCGACAACCGCATAGGCCACATCGAGGGCGAGCCGCAGATCGGGGATGAGAAACGGGAGAGTGTGCAGCATGCCGCCGATCCCGGTCGCCACCCCTGTGATGATGCCCCGCCGCAAGGGGCGGCCTCGGCCGGTGACGGTGCCGTCATCGGAGAGCGCCTCGGAAAGGCCCATGCTGATAGCTGCCCCCAGCGAGGCCGCGAGCCCGACAAAAAAGGCGCTGAGCGGACGGCCCGTCAGGCCGGCGGCAGCGAAGATCGGTGCGAGCGTCGAAACCGATCCGTCCATCAGGCCAAGCAGCGCGGGCTGGACTTCCTGCAGCAGAAAGCTCTTCCTTGAAGTGAGGCGAAGGTCTTCCGTCATGGTGTTTCCAGCCGTCATCGAATGTGCCTCTCCGCTCGCGCCTTCGGCTCAAAGCGGGATTGTCAGGGCTCCGAGCTTGTCAGTGAGCTTCATGTTCTCCGAATAATCGACAGGACAGGCGATGATCAAAACGCCATCCTCGCCGAGCGCCTTTTGAAGCGTCGGCAAGAGGTCGGCCGCTTTCCCCACCGCATAGCCCTTCGCGCCGAAGCTTTCGGCATACTTGACGAAATCCGGATTGCCGAAGTCGACGTCGCGGTGATGGCCCATCTCCATGTCCATCTTCCACTTGATCAGGCCATAGGCGTTGTCGACCCAGATCAGCACGACGAGCGGAATCTTCTCGCGCACCGCCGTCTCGATCTCCTGGGAATTCATCATGAAGCCGCCGTCGCCCATGACGGCGAGGATCTTGCGGTCCGGTTTCGCCAGCCTCGCGCCGATCGCGCCGGGCAGCGCGAAAGCCATGGTCGAGAGCCCGTTCGAGATCAGACAGGAGAGCGGCGCGTAAGTCGGGTAAAGACGCGCCATCCACATCTTGATGGCGCCGGTGTCCGCGAGTGCGATGTCGTCGTCGCCGAGTGCCTTGCGGATGTCGCTGACGATGCGCTGCGGCTTGAGCGGAAAGCTGTCGTCCTTTTCGCCTTTCGCCAGTTCGTCTTCGCGCGACTGGCGGATCTTGTGGTTATAGGTGTGTTTTGGAAGCGGTTCGGCCGCGAACGCGTCCTTCAGCGCGGCGATTGACCGGCCGATATCCGCCTCGATGCTGACCGAGATCGGGTAGCAGGCGTCGGTGTCCTCCGCGAAACGATTGACATGGATGATCGTCTTGTCCTTGTGCGGATTGATGCGGACCGGCGCGAATTCCTGAAGTTCGTAGCCGACCGACAGGATCAGGTCGGCTTCGTCGAAGGCGAAGTTCTCGTAGTCGTGACGCATGAAGCCGATGACGCCGAGCGCATGCCGGTTGCGGTCGGAGACCACGCCCTTGCCCATGAAGGTGGTCGCGACCGGAATGTCGAGAAGATCCACCAGATCGGTAAGCGCCTTGCTCACGCCTGCGCGGGCCACGCCGTGCCCCGCAAGCAGCACCGGCTTCTTGGCCTTGCGCAATAATTCCACCGCGGCCTTGACTTGCAGCGGATCGGGGCCCGCTGCATGGCGCGGGCGCGCGGTAAGCGGCCTTGCGTCGGCGGGCACGGAAGAGGCTTCGATGTCTTCGGGAATCGCCAGGTAAACCGCGCCCGGGCGCTCCGCCTGCGCAACATCAAAAGCCTTTCGCAGCATTTCGGGAACGGCCGCCGGCGTCAGCATCATGTCGGCCCACTTGGTCACCGGCTTGAACATCGAAAGAAGATCGACGATCTGGTGGGATTCCTTGTAGATGCGGTTCAGGCCCACCTGCGCCGAAATCGCGACCAGCGGCGTGGAATCGGTTTGTGCATCGGTGACGCCGAGCAACAGGTTGATGGCGCCCGGCCCGAGCGTTGCCGTGCAAACGCCCGCTTTGCCGGTGAGACGGCCGTAGATATCGGCCATGAAAGCCGCGCCCTGCTCATGGCGGACAAGGATGAAACGGATCTTGGATCCGGCGGTGGCATCGACGAGGCGGATGTTCTCTTCGCCGGGAATGCCGAACATGTACTCGACGCCCTCGGCTTCCAGGCATGAGATTACGAGTTCAGCGACGGTCTTCGCAGTTTTACTCATCGTGCTTTCCTTTCGTTGCTTCGGCCGTCCGCTCATGCGGTCAGCCAAATGAAGCCCCCCATGGTGACGACCGAGAGAATGGTGCTGAAGAACAGGGTGGAGGCTATTTCCTGTTCCGCGGTCTCGTACTGGACTGCGAGAATGACGGCGATGGATGCTGTCGGAATGGCGAGCGTCAGCACGACCTCGCGGTTCAGCGCCGGAGCAAGGCCGGCGGCGAGCATCAATCCCCACATCACGGCGGGTATCAGAATGTTCTTGGCGAACACCGATACGGCGACGGCGGTATTCAGCGCGACCTTGCGCGAATAGAGCACGATGCCCGACGCGAAGAGGGCGACGCCGCCGGTTGCGCGGCCGAGCAATGTCAGCGAATCCTGTATCGCCGCCGGGAAATGCAGGTTGAAGATCACCAGCAGGAGAGCGAGAAGCGGGGCCCAGACCACCGGCTCGCGCAGGGCATGAACGATATGGTGACCGAGTGAGGGCGGTGCCGATCGCGCCCCCATTTGTGACTGGGGCCGCTGCGCCTGACCGGCGGAAAGCAGCAACAGTGTTGCGGGGACCTGGATCAGGTTCATGACCAGGCTCGCCACCGAGATCGGGATTGCGCTTGCCGTGCCGAAAAGGTGTCCCAACACGGAGACGCCAACAAAGGGCACGGCCGGACCTGCAACAGCGAGCGCCTGCAGGGAGGCCGTCATCATGTCGCGGCGGAAGACATAACGGCAGATCAGGAAAACGACGGCATAGCCTCCCGCCATGCCGACGAGAATGGCGAGTGCGAGCACGCCCTGCGAGAGAACCTCGTCGCGCGCCGTTCCGACCATGCCGGCGAAGAGCGAGAGCGGCAGCGCATAAAGCATGACCATGCGGTTGAGGATGGTGGCCTGCTTGCCGTCGAAATCATGATGCCAGCCGGCGACGAAGCCGAGGATCAGCGTCACGACGATGGGCAGCAAGGCGCCGATAATGGTGGCGATCATGATGACACTCCTGGAATTGCGGGAGTTCCGCGCTGGACAATCTGTGCGGTTGAATCGATCGTTGAGGCGCGACCAACGTCATGTCGTGGGTCAGAAAGGTTTGCTCGCTGGTCCGTCCAGTGCGCGATGATGGCCAAGGCAAGCGCTGCGGCGATAAAGGAAGCCCCGAGCCACGGCAGCGCGGCGTAGGCAACGCCGTGGACCAGCGCGATGCCGCCGGCCCACGCGCCGATCGCATTGCCGAGATTGAAGGCGCCCTGGTTGATCGTGGAAGCAAGATTCGGCGCCCCGGCGGCCATGTTCACCACACGCGCCTGCAAAGGTGCGATCAGGGCAAAGGAGACAATGCCCCAGACCAGCAGTGCAACCGCGGTCGGAATCTTTTCCGTGCTGACGGTTTTGAACAGGCAAAGCACCGGGACAAGCGTCGCCAGCAAGCCGATCACGGAAGGCATCAGCTTCCAGTCGGCCAGCCTGCCACCGAAAATGTTGCCGATGGTGAGGCCGACGCCGAAGATGAGCAGCATGAGCGTCACGTCGTGCGGAGAGACGCGCGTGACAGTCTCCAGAATCGGCGTGATATAAGTGAAGACGCTGAACAGGCCTGCCGACGAAACCACGCTGATCAGCATGGCGAGAACGACCTGCGCGTTTGCGAGCGAGAGGACTTCCCG
>JAFKES010000136.1 GCA_017308495.1 Afipia sp. | reverse complement strand
CCGAACTGCACAAGGCGCTGTTCGTGCCGCTGCTCGACAAGAAAGCATCAAGCGAGGTGAAGGCCTACGCGGTCGAGAAGGGCCTGTCGCGGCTCGATTACCTCAACAGTTATCTCGAAGGCCGCGACACGCTGCTCGATCACTTCAGCGTCGCCGACGCATATCTCGTCACCGTCATCAACTGGACAATGGCGACGCCGCCGATCGATCTCGCGACGTGGCCGAACATCAAGGCCTACTACGAGCGGCATCGCGCGCGGCCCAGCGTGACAAAGGCGATAAACGAAGAGTTCGTGCTCTACAAGGCCGAACAGGCGCGCCACAAGGCAGCGGCGTAACGTTCTCGCAACGAACAACATTGGTAACGACGTCATGGCCGGGCTTGGCCCGGCCATGACGAATTTCGTCGTCATCGCGAGGAGCGTAAGCGACGAAGCAATCCAGACCCTTGAAAGAAGACTGGATTGCTTCGTTTGCAATGACGAAAAACTACGCCTGATCCGCCTTCATCGCCACGCGCAGCGCCTTCGGGATCGGCCGGGCGCGGCCGCCGGAGACGAAGGCGACTTTCACATCGGCTTCCAGCAGCAGGATCGCGCCGCGCCTGATCTCCTGATGCAGTGTGATCGAGGCGCCGCGCACCTCGAGCGGCCGGGTGACGACATCGAGCAGATCGTCCATATGCGCGGGCCGCAGGAATTCGAGCTTCATCGCCCGCACCACGAAAGCGAAGCCGGGCGCTTCGGTCTCGGCTTCGGCGAACAGCGCGCGCTGGTCGGCACCGAGCAGCCGCAGATAGTTGGTGCGACCGCGCTCCATGAAACGCAGGTAGTTCGCGTGATAGACGATGCCGGAGAACTCTGGCTTGCCAACATCGCAACACAGCGGCTTGATTCCATTGGGGCGCTGGAGGGCTATAGCGTGAACAAGCGTAGATTCTCTACGCTCCTTCCATAGCGAGCCGTAGCGCCTTCGGGATCCGTTGCGCCCTTCCGCCTGAGATAAATGCTACCCGCACGCGGGCCGCGACCAAAAGATCGTCTCCGCGTCGACATTCCTGCAGCAGGGTAATCGATGCGCCCTTGACCTCTGCGGGGATTGTGATGACATCAAGCAAGTCGTCCAAGGCCGCTGGTTTTAGGAAATCGATTGTCATTGAACGGACAACGAAGGCGAAGCTTGGCGCATCGTCGTGCGCTTCTTTGAGTAGCTCCCGCTGATTGGTCCCGAGCAGACGCAGGTAATTCGTTCTTCCCCGTTCCATGAAGCGCAAGAAATTGGCGTGATAAACAATCTGGCCGGCGTCCGTATCTTCGAAATAGACGCGGACCTGCATATGATGGCGACCGTCGCGAATTTCTCCGTCAAGAGATGTTGTCACAGAAATATCCACTTGTTGTATATCGGGAACTAATTGACTCGGATCATTATTCTGGCTCGCGGTTGGCCAGTCGACGTCACATGAAGAAACGAAATTGATAGGGAGCGGAGCCCAATCCGTCCATTCGTTTGACAACGCGCGCGAGCGTTTTTGCGTATGCCATGGTCACCGGCAGCATGTCGTACAGTGCGTCGTTGTTCCAATCCATCTTCGCGAGCGCGAGAGCTGACCGGGCGGTTTCGTTCCACGAGCCGTGCCCTGCATGACGGACCAGTCGAATCGGACGAGGCGTGCTGCGGCCGCCTTGGTAATACGAGCGCTCCGCGACGCCTTTTACATCGCCATGCATCCACAGCAGACACTCGCGGTCTCCGAGCGGGATCAGGGTACCACGATCGACCGGATAACCCGTTGGCTTCCCTTTGCCGCTTTGGCGGTCGCGATCGATGCGAACACCTCTCCAGCCGACGTCCTCCACGACCTGCACGAGATCGACCGCTTCGCACAGATGCAGCGCTTCCATGCAGCCGTCGATCTCGTCCTTCTTGAATTCTGTCGTCTTGTGTACCGTCACTCTCCGGGGAGAGCGACCCGAGTGCCGACGTCGGTAGAGATCTAGCGATCGGCCCATCACGCGGAACATCTCCGTCCGGGACATGAACGGATTGTCCCGCTGGACATCGATTTCATGGGCATCGTAGGCGACGAACTCAAGACCCGCCCCTTCCGCATCGAACACTTGGCTACAGCAGGTGACAAAGCGTGGCCGGTCTGACTCGGTCGGACGCAGCGCATAAGAGAGACCGATGTAGGCGGCCTCAGGATCCGAATCTGCGAGTTTCCAGGGAATGCCGCCAGCCTTCGCGTAAATCGCTAGGCCGATCCGCCACATGACGCTCGCACGGTCCGGATAGGCGAGCGCGCGGTCTTCACGGACGAGTTGGATTGGAATGCGTCGCGCTGCGGTAGCGGCCTTCAGGTGGTCATGGAGATCGAAGTCGTCGCCGTCTGCTCCCGTGAACCCGGCTGCCCAGCTTTGCGGGATGTAGATGAAGACAATGTCGAACGCGTCGCGGCGAGCCTCCAACGATCGGATCGCGCGAAGCAAGCGGTCCGCCAGCACGACATGGGGGGTGACTGAGTCCTTCATTTCGCCATCGAGCCGGTCGTCCAGCTCTATATGGCAATCCTTGACCGCGCCCCGCATGTCGAGATTGAACGCTTTGCGGAAACCGGGCCAGGGAGGCAGGTAGTCCTTGCGCTCCGTCGGCTTGTACTGGAACGCCAGTTCCTTCATGAAGCCGTAGAGTCGGTTTCCCTGCCGTGCCGGTGCGATCGTCGCGATCCGGATGGGATCCGGAACAAGACCGGATGAATAGGGCCCGAACCGCAGCAGTCCACGCAAAGGATGGAGATCCACGTCCGACGCGCGGTCTGGATGAAACGCGAGCTTGGCTTCGGGAAAAAACAAATGAGGCGATATCTCGCTGCTCATGCTCGGGCTCTCCCCGAGAAAGCTGTGACATCGCCCAGCCTGAAGGCCGCATTCACACCAGTGCTGATTCCAAGCGCCGGAAGGTCGCGCTGCGGGGACGCGAACAGCATCGACCAAAACTCGAGCAAGGCATTGAGCGCAGGATTGTAGCGTCTCACAATCCGTTCGCGCGCGAAATCGGTGGCGGCGGCCCTGTTCTCCCTTGTAAGTCCTTCGAATACGGTGCGCGGCTCGAGCAGAAGCCAAAGCCGCTCATCCACCCAATCCAGCCTGATCCCCACGCCTTCTTTCCATTTTAGTTCGGGTTGCTTCGGCACCAATCCACCTAGACTTCCGGTCAGCTTCCTCAGCGGCGCCCATTTTTCGTCATCAACGGAGGTCGGCGTCAACAGGTCGGCGCCTCTGCGACGGGCAGCGATCATCCGATGTTCGCGGGTGAGAGCTCGGGTCAGTGCTTCGCGGAGAAGGCCCCGTTCGTGACTATCGTAACGCAGCCGCCGGGTTTCAATTGAATGCAGATCGAAGCTTTCGATCTCATATGCGGAAAGGACTGCTCTGATATCGGCGTCAGCACCGAAGGCCAGCACGCCTGCTTTCGAACGGGTGCCAATGACCGGCAGGCCCGACGCTTCGATTGCCGACTTGATTTCCGCCACGCCGCCGGCGTCGCAGACGGCGCGGCGGCACACGCTCGGCATCCCTGTCAGTTCGAGCGCGTTGAGACGGACGACCGGGTAGCCCCGATTCCCGGTCGGGCGCGGGGCTGGGGACCAAACCCGCCGTTCGGTTGCGATCTCATCCAACACTGTCGTGTCTAGGTCCGGCACGAGCCGCATAAGATCGCGCAACGTTTCATCGAAGTTCTCTATCGGCACGAGACCGCAGTCGATTTCCTTACGTGCGGCGGCGGCAAGAAGCCGTTGGACGCGCAGCAAGGGCGGATCCTCGCCGCGATGGAGCCAGAAGAGACCGGCGGGAAAGGAGGCATCACGTTCTAGCGCCGCTTCGAGCGTGTCCATGACCGACTCATCGCGACCGCTGTAGCCGGCCACGACAAGTCCCCACCGGCTGCAGCTATCGATCAGCAGGGTTCTGAGTTTCGCATCCTGTTCGCGCAGCTCATCTCCGGTATTCTTGAGCCGGCGCGATCGGAAGTCGCCATGAAGCTTGACCTCGACGGGCCAGCGCCCTTCGTCGATGGCGTTCCGTCCGAGACTGCCGGTCTCTATCGCCACAGTGGTCAACTGGCCGGTCCCGCCATAAACCTTCGCGCAGCCGTCGGCGACTAGAGGGTCGAAGTTGCTGGTCCAGACTAAACGACAACGCGCACCTTTCATCAGTGTCGCCAACGCAATGTGCCCGTAGGAGGGCTTCGCGCCGCTGATCTTTGCAGCGATGTACGTGCGACGGTCTGCCTCGCTTGGATAGACGGACTCGAAGAGCGCCGCGTACTCGTCGGGCGAACCGAGCGCGGGTAAGCTGCCAAGGTCGTTGATGAACGATTGCAGTTCACGTCGGACGGCCGGATTGGCGAGGTCGGCGACCTGTTTCGGAGAAACGCGGCGCTGGCTGACGTAAAGTTGCTGCTTGAATTCCCAAATCATGTCCCACGCCGTCGGAATGCCGGCGGCCGCCGAAGCGCCAGCCCCGAGCAGCCACATGAGATTTCCGCCGCGCTGCGAGAAGCGACGCGCAAAATCGTCCGTAGCTACGGTGGGATAGATCGAATCGATTATCACGCGAACATTCTAGTTTCACGAACTCGCGGATGCACTGAATCTCGCCTCCCGCTGGGTTGTCGGACCGTACGTGCGGCACTTATGCTGCGCCGCAATAAGCCCCAATTGACGACGTGCCCTCTGAACCCCGAGTTGCCTGAGGGCTGCGTCAGATCGTAAAGCTCTGGCCTGCCAATCGACGGCTGGCCGATTCGGCTTGGCGACGGATAAGTCACGCATGACAATCGAGGACGTCGTTTCCCGGATCGAAAAACTGAACAGCGGCTTGGCGACCTTTTGGGCAGCAAGCAACGGCTGGGCGCCTGTTGAAGCCGCGGGCCTGCTGACCAAGAGCCGCCTCGACTGGCAGGCGTCGCTGTCAAAGACATTGCGTTTGTGGCTACGTGAACCCTCCACTGCGCTGTCGGACGGAGAACTCATTCTCGCCTAGTCGAACCTCGGCAGTCTGCTCGAAGGAACGCTAAAACTCCTCCTGTCGGTGTTTTACATGGACTACAAAGCCGACCTGGACGTGCTCAAGAAGGCAAATGCGTTCGATCACAAAAAGCAAAAGGCTTTCAGTCCTGACGGACTTACGCTCCAGCCTCTGAAGATCTTCGTGAAAGAGCATGACCTCATCGGCGCTGACGGGAATGCCCTCGTTGATCTGGTGCAGGAGCGGCGCAACACCATTCACGCCTTCAAAGACAAGCCCCTGGGTGATGGCGCCGAACTCCAACTGGCTATGCGGGGCTATCTTGTGCTCCTACGGCGTGTCAACGAAAGGCTTCCCTACCCGGACAACGTGTACGCACCGCGCGAAATCTAACCATTTCACGAGCCGCGAAACACCTATTTGTAGTCGAAGTCGTTTGGCCCGATCGCGACCCAGACGAAATCATCGTCGTCGAACGAGAACTCAGCAACCGATGTCGGCTTGCCGTGCTTGTCGACGGTCAGGGTCATACTAAAATTGGCTTCTACATCTATGTTCTTCTCGCCTTCCACCGTGTGGTGCGGCAGCAGTACCTTGTCTTCGCTGTCGTAAGTGGCGGTGTCCCAATCGGGATGGTGGTAGGAGACTTTGACGTCCATCTCGATGCGCCCGACGACGAGAATCTCCTTGCCTGGGCCGATCGTCCGAAATGTCCTGAAGTCGAGAAAGTTCACATTTTCCACGTCCGCTTCGTCGATTTCTGCATCGTCAACATCGCTGACCTGCAATCCCCACTGATTGAGTTCTTCATGAACGACCCCGACGATCGCATCGCGATTGTCATCCACAAAATCGTTGACGTCCGGGGCCGCTTCGATTGTCAGCCCGAGCTTGGCGAAGAGATCCGCGATCGATCTCAGCCCGGTGATATGCTCAGCGTTCTTGATGACCGCCGCAAAGTCCTTGTCGTCCGAGACGATCGTCAGCGGATCGCTTTTCGTGACAGTCGCTTTTAGGGCTTCGAAGATGAAGGCATCTGGAAATTGATCCTTCTTGGCGTCGTCGCCAAACAGGCCGGTCCTGCGCGCGTATGCGTCGAATACGACGGACGGCTTCACACTATCGATCGAAAGCGTCTCCGCTCGCAGCGAGCTGAACATCTGCTCCACCGCAGCATGATACTTCTCGATCAGTCTTTGCTGCAGTTCAACCGGAGAAATCTCCGGGAGTTTAACGGCGAGAATCTCATCAGCCAGGTCGCGGACTCGTCTCCTGGTCAGGTCGCCGATGACCTCGAAATCGTTAGCCCCATGGTTTTTTGCGATCTCTATTTTTGTAAGATCGGTCGTGACAACCTTGATATAGCCGGCGTCTACCAGATCAGCGACCCGCGGGATCAGCGGACCGCCGGGCGGCTTGCCGGCCCGGATCACGACGTTCGCATCAAGGAAAACCCGGCGGGGGCGATCAGCGGCCATTTCAGAAATCCTCGCGAGAACAGCTCTCGCATGTTTGATTCGCGTCGCGGATAAGAATCCGTATCGCCGGTTGTCTCACGCGATCCCAGACGCCTTATTCCAACTTCTCCGCCGGAAGGTTGGCGCTCGCCACCATCTGATCATAGAGCCGACGCTTCAAACGCAACTCCCGAAGGTCCGCTGCCACAGCTTCAGCGAATTTCTTGATCGCCACTGACGCCTCGTCAATTCGGGTCGGCAGATATTCCCGCGCTTTGGTCTCGGCTGCGTCAATCTTCGCCCGGTCGTCGTCGGAGAAATCGTACTCCGGATCGTCAGCGTAGACAGACCCATTGTAGTCTGACATGCACTTGGTGAGCCGCCCGAGAATGTCGATGAGGTTTTGACGGGCGGCTGTTATCTCCGCAGGCCCGAAGTTTCTGTCCTGCCGCCGAATTAAACGGCCGCGGGTGCTGTCGACCGTTTGGTTCATATCCCATACCCAGTGAGGAAGCACCCCATGGTCATCCTCACGTTCATAATAGCCACGCGCCAGGTCTTCGGACAGTTTTTCCAGCGCGGCCAATTCTGGCTTGAGCCAGTTCTCCAGCCGTTTTTCACGATCTGCGTGAACCTGTTGCAAAGCGACAGCGGTCTGCACCGAGGACAGCTTGAGCTGCTTCAGAACAGGCTGGACGCTAAGCCAAGCAACGAAAATCGCGCCAAACATGGCGATCAACGTCTGGTAGCGGGAAAACCACCATTCGAGACAACCACATTGAGCATCCTTGATCTGCTCGCAACCACCATTGAAGGTGGCGCCATAGGCAAACCCCAATACAAGCGCCAGGGTGGCAGCGGCTGCGACAAGGGCGAGCGTATTCCGATGATCCGCCATTCGGGCACCAATCGTTATGCGACCACGATGGCGTGCGTCATTTCTTCGCTACCCTGCTTTGATTTTCAAAGAAAAACGGAAAGAAACTGCGCTGCTGTTTCAAGCGCAGGATGTCGCTGGTCTTGATCATGTTGGCTTTGCGGCGCTCCCCGCCGCCTTGTTCGGTGATAACCTCGAGGTCCGGATTCTCGATGATCGCTGAGTTGATGTCGTGCATGTGAGCCGGGGTCGCGTTGTAGATGCTGGCGTAAAACTCACCGACCGGAATTGCATCGCCGTAATTTGTGATGAACCGCGGAATATCATCGTGAAGCTGCTTTTTTGCTTCCGCCCTTCCCGCCGCATCGAACATGTAGAGCATGCTGTCGGCTTCACTCGGGTCGTAAGACAGCATGTGCAAACCGGACCGGCCAAAATGTGCCTGGGCGCTGCTGTTTTGATGCAGGATATTGTTGTATTCCTGACGCGCACGAACCGAATTTGCGAAGTGGATAAGCCAATAACGCCATCCGTCCGGATTGTGGATGGAAAATGGACTGACGTAGTTCGCGCAGCGCCGAAACGACTCGAACACGATGCGTTCCGCTGCGCCAAGCCAAGCGTCCTTGGTCATCAAACCATCGAGTTGCGATAGATCATCCGGACTGACGCCAAACGGCGCAAGCTGCCTGGCCAGCGCGCCCCGGTCCGTCTGATGCAGGAACGTCAGCAACGTCTGGATGCCGAATGTGTAGAAGATTTCAACCGACGTGAACGACGCGACGATGTCGCCGATCGTGTTGATTTCGACGCTGCCTGTTCCGCATTGATCCAGATTGAAGAGGACGTTGTGATAGCTGCCGCGCTCGAGCAGTTGCTTCACCTCGGGATAGAGTTCGTCGAACTTCTCATTCCGATACTCGACGCGAAGGTGAAGCTTCGGCACGTTCTCCTTGATTTCGGCGATGAGCGAAGCGGCATTCGTTTTCAGCAGCTCGACAGTCTCTTTGTCGAAGTCGTTCAGGATGAGCAGGCATTCGATGTCGAGCGGCGACATCCCCTCGGCCTGACGCTTGATGTTGAATTGCTCCGTCGCGACACGAAGCTCGTTTATAAAGATCAGCGGAGACCCGGGACTGCCGCACTTGTATTGGCCGCCGCCTGCAAAACCATCGACAATGGCAAGACGAAACCGGGACTGTTGAGGAAGCTGGCAGCGCACGGTCAGATATCGCGCGACGTATTCGGCGATGACCTTGTGCTTGCGTCTTGAGTGCTCCTCAAGAACCGCGCCTGCGACCCATGAATACGGCTTTTTCGACATTCGCCTCCGAATGAATCCTGCTATCCAGAGGCGTCATTCTCAGAGCGCGAGCGAAGCCTTCGGCATTTCGTCCCAGACCTGATCGCGATATACGCGCCCATTGGCCTTTTTGGAACGACGCTTGTTGTCTTTCCCCCATGTCCCCCACTGCTTAAAGAAGAACGCGGTGTTGTGCATCGCACACTGATCGAAGATTTCATCGATCCAATCTTCACGGATCGGGCGAGCCGATCTTCCGCTTTCTCCGCCGACGATGGCCCAATGGATGTCGCGAAGATCGACTGACCCTACCGGACCGATCAGCGGCTCAAATGAGATGAAACGGATTGCAGCCGGGATGGTGCGCAAATGATCGATGCGACCCGCGACGTTGGCGCTCTCGACACTGGTGCCGAGCCATACGTTCGGCAGAACTTCGCCGATCTTGGAGCGAACCAGCGCCCCCATCCGCTCCGGACGCTTGGTAAGGATCTGATAGTGATGGTGGGGCGTGGCACGCATGACGGCCCAGACTCTCAGGATGAAGGCGTCCGTCACCCGATCATGAAACAGGTCAGACATCGAGTTAACGAAGATTTTTCGCGGCTTCTTCCAGCGCAGCGGAATGTCCAAGGCGGCCTTGTCTTCACGGACCACGCCGTTCCAAACGGTTCGTTTTCCGCTGCGTCGCGTGAGTCCTTTATATTTCGGAACATTCATCGCCTGAAGTCGTCTCGCCATTTCCATGGCATAGCAATTCGTGCAGCCCGCGCTGACGATGGAGCAGCCAGCAACTGGATTCCAGGTGGCGTCAGTCCATTCAATTTGCGTCTCGGCCATGACCGTTCCCACATCGTGCTGTCGATGACGTCGATTGTCGATCACAGTCAATACCAGCTTAACCGTTAATACCGGGTTGGAGGGTGCCGGTCACGGACGGCTATCAGGGATCGTGCGTCACGGGTCGCCATCATGCGCCGCAATCGCCTGAACCACGGCCATGTCGAGCCGTTCCGATTCCGACATAGAATCGGCCTCTGCCGCTTCTGACATTTCAAGTTCCTGATTGACGTTGCTCAGCCGATGTTCTTCTTTTGTCCTCATGAATCGCGGATTTACCGTCCTAGCGGGTCGAGCGGTTTTTCAATGCCACATCTATCTTAGCGTCGTGTCGTGCGTTTCTCTTTGGTGAAGCCCTTATCAGTGGCCATGAAGCGCTGGAGCATAGGCGCGATCAGCTTGCCCGGATCGGGAGGCATCGCTTGGCCCGAGGTCTGGGCAAGAATCTCGGCGTAGGCGACAAGATCGCGATGAACGGCAGCCGGCAACTCGACCGTGAGCTTGACCGGCTTGTCGTCAAGGAGAGCCGAGAGCCTGAGCTTGGTCATGACGGCTCCTTCGCGGCCCCATAGGGCTGCAATATTAGGTCGCGATTGACGATCACACGGACGGGGAAGCCCGGTCGGATCGTGAGCGTCGGCTGAATGTTGAGCTGGCGTCGGATGAGCTGACGGCCGACATCGGACGCCGTGTCCTGGCTGCTCTGGCGGATCGCCCGCGCGATCTCGTTTTCGTTGTTGCTCGATCCGAGCTCGGTGCCGACGCCGAGCAAGGTCGAGAGGATCGCCGCCTTGAAAAGCTGACCCCAATGATAATCGACGTCGTCCTCGAGCCCGGAATAGCCTTCGGCGTCGGCGCCCGGTTGCCTTTCCAGAACGATCGACGTGCCGTTGGGCATGATGATGCGATTCCAGACGAGCAGCACGCGCGACTGCCCGAATGCGACCTGGCTGTCGTACTGGCCGATCAGCCGCGCGCCTTGCGGGATGAGGAGCTGCTTGCCGGTCGGGGTGTCGTAAACCTGCTCCGTCACCTGCGCGGTGATCGTTCCGGGCAGGTCGGATTTGATGCCGGTAATTAGCGCTGCCGGAATGACGGTGCCGGCTTGCACGACATAGGGCGACACCTTCTCCTGCACGCGATCGGGCGTGACGGTGCGCCGATCGACGGCCGCGTTGACGAAGGCGAGCTTGCGATCCTGCATGTTTTGCGCCGCGCCCGGATCGAGCGGAGGCGTTTCGGTCGGCAGCGTGAGGCCAGTGGCCGGATCGACACGGCCAACGGCGGGCGCTGTCGCAGGCGCCTGCACGCCGCGGCTGTCGGTGAACACCTTGGCGACGCGCGCGGCTTCGATTTCGGCGAGACGGCGCTGTTCGGTGGGATCGGCGCGCGGCGTTCGGATGTCGGGCGCGACGACGGGTTTGCCTTCATCCTGCGCACTCAGAATCGGACGCCCAAGGTCGCCCGGCAGGGCCGGGCCGAGCTTGGGGATGCCGGTATAGTCCTTCGGAAGGCCGGCCAGCCCATCTGCCGGCGTGCGGTTCTCGGTGCTGTAGAGTTCGGTCGGCGATTGGTTCATGCGCCGGTTGGCATCGAGCGCCCAGAACAGCGCGGCCATGATGATGAGGGCGCTGACGCCGCCGAGCGTAATGAGCACTTTGCGCGACAAGCGCGTGACGCGCGGCTGCTCGGGCCGCAAGCGCAGCTCGGCCCGGATATCGCCGGGAGGCGGAGTCGGAGCGTCGGTCATCAGAACAACCTCGCGCTTCGTCCCGGCCGGCCGTCGGTGCGCACGATCCGCACGCGCTTCTCGCTGTCCTTGTCGCCCAGCCTGAGTTCGGCGGCAGCAAAGAGACGATCGACGACGTAGTAATTCTGTCGAGCGCGATAGTTGACCAGTTCGGAATTGCCGGAGGATCCTATGACGAACAGCGGCGGCATCTCGCCCTGCCCGATCCCCGACGGAAACTCGATATAGACCTTGTTGCCATCGTCGAAGGCGCGCAGCGGCCGCCACGGCGCGCTATCGCCCTCGATTGCATAACGGAAGTTCAGCTTCGAGATGTCGACGCCAGACGCGACCGGCTGCGTCAGTGCGGCTTGCGCATTCTGCCGACGCAGCGCGATCAACTGATCCTGCGGATACTGCCACGACACCGAGGCCATGTAGGTCTTCTCGGTCGAGCGCAGTTCCATGTGATAGGTGCGCAGGTTGGTGTTGATGACGAGGTTGGTCTGAAGGTCGGGTCGCGTCGGCTTGACGAGGATGTGGACCTGGGCGGCCTGACCGGAGCCGCTGAGCGTATCGCCGACGATCCAGCGCACGGTGTCACCGGCGGCGACGGGGCCTGCGCCGACAAGTTGCTCGCCGGGCTGAAGCGCGATGTCGGTCACTTGTCCGGGCGCGGCGTAGACTTGATAGAGCGCGCCGACGACGAAGGGATAAACCTGCACGGCGTTGATGAAGCCATTACGCACCGGCTGCATCCGCGCCGCTTCATTGGCCTGGGCGACGCGCTTCTTCGGATCGGTCGGTTCGGGCTTCGGCTTCTTTCCGCCGACGGGCTTCAACTGGCCGGGCAACGGCAGTGGCTTCGGCAGCTCGACGACCTGCACCGGCCCGACCGGATCGGCGCTGAGCACGGCGGGCGCGGCATCGTCGTAGTCGATGTCCGGCGGAATGAACTTGTTGGCGCAGCCGGCAAGCGCTGTCGTCGCCAGCATCATGGCGATCAGCGCCGGCGCAGCATTTTTTCTGTTGTCCCCCATCACCCCATCTCCTTCGACCAGTTGATTGCGTTGACGAACACACCGAGCGGATTGGCGCGCAGCTTGTCGGCGCTGCGCGGCTGCTGGATTACGATGGTCAGGATGGCGGTCCAGCGTTCGGTGCCGGAGAGCTGACCATTCTCGTAACGGCGCTCCAGCCAGGCGATGCGGAATGATTCCGGCGAGGCGCGAATGACGCTTGAGATTTCGACCGCGACCTGCTGCTTGCCGACCTTCGCGAAGGGATCGTTGCCGCGCGCGTAATCGTTCAATGCGATGGCGCCGCGATCGGTCGTGTAGTCGTAGGCGCGCAGCCAGTTCTGTCGCACGACGACGGGGTCAGCCGGAATGCTGCGCACCTGCTCGATGAAGCGCGCGAGATGCCACGCGATCTGCGGATCGGTCGGCTTGTAGTCCGCGACGGCGGACGCGATCGCCTGCGCCTCGCCGAACTTGTCGACTTGAACCACCCAGGGAACGACCGTGCCCTGCGTCGATTGCCACACCAGCGCGGCCGCGAAGCCGCCGGCGAGCACCAGCGAGCCGAAGGCCATGAGTCGCCAGTTCTTTGCTTGCACGCGCGCAGAGCCGATGCGCTCGTCCCAGACCTGCGCGGCTTTGAGATACGGAGTTTCGGGTTCGGGCGTGCGCGCGTAGCGCACGGAGGGACGGCGGAAGAGATTCATTTATGATCATCCTGATGGAGGGACACGGACATGGAGCCGCCGCCGTGATCGCCCGAACGCACGGCATGGGCAGCGGCGGTCGCGCCGTGGCTCAAGGTCTGGCTGCGCTTCATGCGCGCGGCCCAGGCCGGTGGTGCGCCGGATGCTAAAGGGGTTTGAGCGGCTGAAGCGCCCGCGGCTGTTGCCGGTGAGGATGGTCCGCCCGTGGCGGCGGCGCGGCCGGCTGCGTAACTCGATTTGAGGGATGCGGCGGCGCGCGATGCAGCCTGTCGCACAGGCTGGATAGCTGCGGATGCGCCGGCCCTTGTAACGCCGCCCAGACCGGCAGCGACGGCGCCCATGCGGCTCTGGCCGGATGCGCCGGCGCCATAGGCGCTCGATGTGCTGCCGGCGAGATACGCACCTCCGCGCGCGGCGGCCGCGGTCATGCGTCCGCCGCCACCAACCGCGCTCGCCGCGCCGGAGAGGCCAGCGCTTGCGCCCATGACGCCGGCCGCACCGATGCCGGCGACGGCAAGGCCAGTGCCGACGGCGGCGCCTGCACCGAGTTGCGGCGCGCCGGAAACAAGTCCGGTAGCGATGCCGGGACCGAAGATCGACAATCCCATCAGCGACAGCGCGCCGAGCACAAGCGCCAGCGCGTCGGTGATGGTCGGTGTACCGGAGAAGCCGGTCGTGAATTCGCTGAACAGGCGGGAGCCGATGCCGACGATCACGGCGAGCACGAGAATCTTGACGCCGGAGGCGACAATGTTGCCGAGGACCTTTTCGGCGAGGAACGCGGTCTTGTTGAACAGCGCGAACGGGATCAGCACGAAGCCCGCGAGCGTGGTCAATTTGAACTCGATCAGCGTGACGAATATCTGGACCGCGAGAATGAAGAAGGCGATGAGCACGATCGCCCAGGCGATCATCAGCACCATGATCTGCACAAAATTCTCGAAGAACGAGATGTAGCCCATCAGGTCGCCGGCGGCCTTGAGGATGGGCATGCCGGCGTCGATGCCGACCAGCGCGACGCGGCCGGGCTGGAGCAATGTGTCGGCCGTGAGCGACGATCCGCCCGCCTTCAGGCCGAGGCCGCTGAAGGACTGGAAGACGATCCCGGCGAGCCGGTTGAAGTTACCGATGATGAAGGCGAAGAAGCCGATATAGAGCGTCTTCCTGATGAGACGGGCAAGCACGTCTTCGTCGACGCCCCAGGCCCAGAACAGGCCCGCCAGCGTGATGTCGATGACGATCAGTGTGGAGGTGAGGAATCCGATCTCGCCGCCGAGCAGGCCGAAGCCGCTATCAATGTAGCGGGTAAATGTCTCCAGAAAGCGGTCGATGACGCCGGTGTTCATGGCCGCGCGCGCCCAGCATCGCCTTCCAGGAAATGACGGCGGCTGTCCGCCCACGCCTTCTTGCAACCGGCGTCGTCGAGCGCGGCCGCGCCGATCTCGCGGCAGCGGAGCAATTCGCTGGATGCAGGCTCCTCGCTCTGTGACTGAGCGGTCGACGCGGGTGTTTCCTCGGTGGCGTCGGGACGCAACGCAATGGCGCAAGCCGCCACGATCACGGCAAATGCGAGGACGGCGACAACTCGGGTTGCAACTTTCCAATCCATCGTCGTCCCTCAGTCATGGAACATGCGAACGGGCGTCGGGCTGTAGCTGCTTCCGGTCAGGAAGCGGCTGAGCTGTTCGCGCGACTGCTCCTGCGCCGCGGCCTTGCGGGAGTTCTCAAGGGCGTCGGCTCTGCCCTGTGCGGCGAGCATCGCGGTGAGGTCGGCAAGTTGCCGGGTCTGGACGCCGATGAGTTGGTTGCCGGCCTGCGTCGCCTGAAGCACGCCGACGGCCGACTGGCTGGAGTCGACCAGCGTGCTGGTCTGGGCGCGCGTGCCGTCGAGGTTCTGCACGGCGACCGCTCCGGCCTTCAGCGAGTGCTCGTAGGCCGACAGCGATTGCTGCCAACGGTCGCGTGCGGACGTGATGAGCTGCGCGTCGGTCTTGCCGACCGCGAAGTTCTGGAAGGTCGACGAGAACTGTGTCTCGATATTGCCGACGTTGTAGGCCAATTTGTCGGCCTCACCCATCAGCCGCTTCATCTCGGCGAAGTTGCCGTCGATCTGGGAGAGGACAGACGTTGGCAGGCTGGCGAGGTGCTTCGCCTGGTTGATCAGCATCTGCGTCTGATTGGCGAGCGAGGTGATCTGGTTGTTGATCTGCTGAAGCGCGCGTGCGGCGGTCAGGACGTTCTGCGCGTAGTTCGACGGGTCGTAGACGATGTCAAATGCATCGGTGCTGCCGGGTGCAAACGTCACGGCAAGCACGAGCGCACCCGCCGCAATCGGGTGGCGATAACGCAAGCGGAATACGGACAGAATCATGATGGCGTCTCCTGTTCTGACGGCGTGATGCGCGACGGCTGATGCGTTGCAACGGACGCATCGATGACATTCGTGAGATTGGGAACGAGGTCGGCGGCCCAGGCGAGGTCGTTGGCGTAGAGCCAGGCTTCGAGGAAGTACGGCCGCGCGCCATCGCGCAGCAGCTCGTCGATCAGCGCGTGCGCGGCCTTGTCCGACGATGCGCACAGCGCCAGCGCGACGGAGCCAAGCCCCAGCTCAAACAAGCGGTTGCCGCGTCGCGACTGGCAGTAGTAATCGCGCTTCGGGGTCGCCCGCGCGATGATCTCGATCTGACGGGAATTAAGCCCAAACCGCTCATAGACGGCGGTGATCTGCGGCTCGATGGCGCGCTCGTTGGCGAGGAAGATGCGCGTCGGGCAGCTCTCGACCAGGACGGGCGCGATCGGCGACGCCTCGATGTCGGCCAGCGACTGCGAGGAAAAGACCACGCTGACGTTCTTCTTCCGCAGCGTCTTGAGCCATTCCTTGATCTTGTCGGCGAAGCCACCGTCGTCGAGCGCCCGCCAGCCCTCGTCGATGACGAGCAGGCTCGGTCGACCGTCGAAGCGGGCCTCGATGCGGTGGAACAGGTAAGAGAGAACGGCCGGCGCCGCCCTGGTGCCGACAAGCCCTTCGGTCTCGAAGGCCTGGACGTTCGCCGTGCCGAGATATTCGTGCTCGGCGTCAAGCAGCCGACCATGCGCGCCGCCGATGCAGTAGGGACGCAGCGCCTGTTTCAGCACTGAGGACTGCAACAGCACCGTCAGGCCGGTGATGGTGCGCTCCTCGACCGGCGCCGAGGCCAGCGACGTCAGCGCCGCCCAGATATATTCCTTAACATCCGGGGTGATCGTAACGCCCTCGCGCAGGAGAATGTCGACCAGCCAGTCGGCGGCCCAGGCCCGTTCGAGAACATGATGGATGAGAGCCAGCGGCTGGAGCGCGACGGACGTGGATTCCGCCTCGTCGGTAAGCGTGCCGCCGAGGTCCTGCCAATCGCCGCCCATCGACAAGGTCGCGGCTCGGATGCTGCCGCCGAAATCGAAGACGAAGACTTGCGAATTGCGATAGCGGCGGAACTGGAGCGCCATCACAGCGAGCAGCACGGACTTGCCCGCCCCGGTCGGCCCGACGATCATGGTGTGGCCGACATCGCCGACATGGAGCGCGAAACGGAACGGCGTCGCGCCTTCGGTCCTGGCGTAGAACAATGGCGGCATGCCGAGGTGTTCGTCCCGCGCCGGCCCGGCCCAGACTGCCGACAGTGGCATCATGTGCGCGAGGTTGAGCGTCGAGATCGGCGGCTGGCGGACGTTCGCGTAGGTCTGGCCGGGGATCGAGCCGAGCCAGGCTTCGATGGCATTGACGCCTTCCACGATGCAGGTGAAGTCGCGCGACTGGATGACCTTCTCGACCAGCCGCAGCCGTTCGTCGGCGATGGTGCGGTCGGCGTTCCACACCGTGACGGTCGCGGTCACATAGACCTGGCCGACCTGATCGGAGCCGAGGTCTTGCAGGGCCGCGTCGGCATCGGCGGCCTTGTTCGCGGCGTCGGTGTCCAGTAACACCGACTGCTCGTTCGTCATCACCTCCTTCAGGATCGCCGCGACTGATTTGCGCTTTGCAAACCACTGCCGGCGGATTTTCGTGACGAGGCGCGTTGCGTCGGTCTTGTCGAGCATGATGGCGCGCGTCGACCACCGATAGACGAAGGCCAGGCGGTTGAGGTCGTCGAGGATTCCGGGGAATGTCGAGGTCGGGAATCCGACGACGGTGAGCGTGCGGACATGGAAGTCGCCAAGCCGCGGTTCCAGCCCGCCGGCGAGCGGCTGATCGGCCAGCAACGCGTCGAGGTGCATTGGCGTTTCCGGCACGCGCACGCGATGGCGTTTGGTCGAAATGGTCGAATGCAGGTAGGTCAGCGTTTCCGAGTCATCGAGCCAGTCGGCTTCCGGCACGAAGCCTTCGACGAGATTGAGCACGCGGTCGGTACGATCGACGAAACTCTTCAGCAGTTCCCAGGGATCGACCCCACTGCGCTCACGGCCCTCGTAGAGCCAGGCTTCCATGCGCGAGGCTTCCTCGGCGGGCGGCAGCCAGACGAAGGTGAGGAAGTAGCTCGACTCGAACAGGACGCCGGAGTCCTCGAACTGCTCGCGGCGTTCGATGTCGAGAAGGGCCGAGGCAGATTCCGGAAACAGGCTTTCCGGGTAGTCGGTGGCGGGATGACGCTGTGCTTCGACGAAGATCGCCCAGCCGGAGCCGAGACGGCGCAGCGCATTGTTCAGGCGCGCGGTCGTGCCGACCAGTTCGGCCGGCGTGGCGCTGTCGAGATCGGGACCGCGAAACCGCGCCGTCCGTTGAAACGATCCG
The DNA here is from genome assembly GCA_017308495.1 of Afipia sp. Taxonomy (GTDB): domain Bacteria; phylum Pseudomonadota; class Alphaproteobacteria; order Rhizobiales; family Xanthobacteraceae; genus Afipia. The sequence continues at coordinate 4,433 of JAFKES010000136.1, read as the reverse complement.
TCCTTGTTGAGGACAACGCCCGGCGCGACCAACGCGGCCCAGGGCAGGAAATCCGCGAGCTGTGCGTTCTTCTTCCGGTATTCGGCGAGGTTCAGCATCGGCGCGCCTCACACGTCCATGTGCGCGGGATAGCGCAGGTGTCGGCGGCCGACGTCGACGAACTGCGCGTCGCGCTTCGCGGCCCAGACGGCCGCGAAATGCCCGATCGCCCAGATGACGAGGCCGGCGAGCCACAGGCGCAGGCCGAGCCCGACGGCGCCGGCAAGCGTTCCGTTGGCGATGGCGACCGTGCGCGGCGCGCCGCCGAGCAGGATCGGTTCGGTGAGCGCGCGATGCACCGGCGCGAAGAAGCCGCGGACGTCTTCCTCCATCAGACCAGCGCCCCGCCGCCAAAGCTGAAGAAGCTGAGAAAGAAGGAAGAGGCCGCGAAAGCGATGCTCAAACCGAAGACAATCTGCACCAGCCGCCGGAAGCCGCCTGCGGTGTCGCCGAAGGCGAGCGTGAGGCCCGTGGTGATGATGATGATAACCGCCACGATCTTGGCGACCGGCCCCTCGATGGATTCGAGAATCTTTTGAAGCGGTTCTTCCCACGGCATCGACGAACCGGAGGCATGGGCGGGCGCCGCCGTCAGCAGCGTGATCGTGGCGAGCGCCGTCGCCTCGGTCAGGTGGTGGCGCACACGAGACAAGGCAAGCCGGGTCATTCAGGGTCTCCTTTCGAGGGGTTTGGGGTGGGGAGCAGCGCGTTGAGGGTGCGGTAGTCGCCGGTTGCTGGATCGAGTCCGTCGACATGGGCGATCTCGGCCAGGCGCCGTTCGGCGCCGCGGCCAGACAGAACGGCGACAATATCGATGGTCTCTGCTATCAAGGCGCGTGGGACCGTGACGACGGCCTCCTGCACGAGCTGCTCGAGCCGGCGCAGTGCGCCGATCGCGGTATTGGCATGGATGGTGCCGACCCCGCCGGGATGTCCGGTGCCCCAGGCTTTGAGCAAATCGAGCGCTTCGCTGCCGCGCACTTCGCCGACCGGAATGCGGTCGGGGCGCAGACGCAGCGACGACTTCACCAGATCCGAGAGCGAGGCGACGCCATCTTTCGTCCGAAGTGCGACAAGGTTCGGCGCGGCGCATTGTAGTTCGCGGGTGTCCTCGATCAGCACCACGCGATCTGACGTTTTCGCCACTTCCGCCAGTAACGCATTCGTCAACGTCGTCTTGCCGGTGGAGGTGCCGCCGGCGATTAGCACGTTCTTGCGCCGCTCGACCGCGAGCCGCAGCACGTCCGCCTGCGCAGCCGTCATGATGCCGGCGGCGACGTAATCGGCGAGCGTGAACACGGCGACCGCCGGCTTGCGGATCGCGAAAGTGGGCGCCATCACTACCGGGGGCAACAGGCCCTCGAAGCGTTCTCCGGTCTCGGGGAGTTCGGCCGAAACCCGCGGGCTGCCGGGATGCACCTCCGCGCCAACATGATGTGCGACCAGGCGCACGATACGCTCGCCATCGGACGGGATCAGCACATCGTCGGTTGCGACAAGACCTTCGCGTAGCCGGTCGACCCAGAGCCGGCCATCGGGGTTCAACATCACCTCGACAACAGCGGGGTCCTCGAGGTATTGGGCGATAGCCGGCCCGAGCGCGGTGCGCAGCATGCGTGCGCCACGCGCCAGTTTTTGGCTGTTGTGATGATGACCGGACATCGTGCCCCCATTTCGGCCATCCGCACTCACGATCGGATGACGATGGGGACAATCAAGAAATGCAGAACTTACAGATGGGCAACAGGATTTATCTGAAACGTCGTAGTTTGCCGTAGCTCATCGTAGGCCGTCGAAAAAATACTTGAAATGTTCGGCGGTAAATCCGGTCGAAGAATGTCGGCTAATGCGACTCGAACGAATCAGTGCTTGAGTCAATGAAATCGATAAACGTCTTCACAACCGGATTGGTGTTGGTCGGTTTCCAACACGCCATGTAGCCCAGACGGGTCAAGCCGTTGCCATCATGCACCGGTTTGAAAACAATGCCGAGATCGGTCAGTCCGGCGGCCGTCTCGCATTGCAGGCTAATACCCTCCCCGCTGCCGACCTCGCTTAGTATACTCTCGCGACTCAAAGACCTCATCAGAATCTCGGGGTGATCTGACGGAGCAGCCAAATAGCGTTCGAGAATAATGCGAATATCCGGTCCCGGGTCGTGGTGACTGACCAGGAACCGCTCACCTTTCAGTTCCGGCCAGTAGACAAATGGCCGATCCGCGAGAGGGTGGTCTTTCGGCAACGCGACGACAAGAAGCTCAGATCGCATCGCAAGGGAGTTAAAAATGTCGCATCTACCAGGGTCTCCTAACAGAATGGCAACGTCAATCCTGCCAGCATGAAGGCCGGCTGCAAGCTCGGTGTACGGCGCCTCGAATGGTTCGATATCGATCTCGCGATAGCATTTTCTGAAATTGTGCAACGCTGCTCGTAGTGAGCCGGTTGACAATGACATATAAAAACCGACGACGATGCGGCCGACGCGTCCAGCACCGCTCGCTTTCGTCTGCTCACCCAGTCGCTCCGTATCCTCAATGATGCGCTGCGCGATGACGACGAATGCTTCGCCAGCGGCCGTGAGGCTGGCCCCTGACTTTGAACGGTCGAAAAGACAGACGCCAAACTCGTCTTCCACTTCTTTCACGCGCTTGCTGACGATCGGCTGCCTTACATTGAGTTCTTGTGCGGCGGCGCTGAAGCTGCCATTCCGAGCGCTTGCGATAATGTAGCGAAGGTGACGCAGATCCAATCCTGTCCTGCCTTTCTGCCGTCCCTATGTCGTGCATAACTCGGCAATTCCGCAGATATGTGTTACCTATGTTCTTCCGTCCTACAACCTTCATCCTGTCTGCGAGCTATCATCTCTCCGATTTGAGTCATACTTTTGCGGGCACACCTCTCATCTACTTAACTGCCCAAATCAGCCGTAAACAATCAACAGACCCTTTGCGTCGATCTGATCGCTGGCGCGCACCAGCACTTCGGCGACGGTCCATCGCAATCGGCGTATAGTACCGTCTCCATTTTCACGACCTAGATCGATAGCAGCACATCTCCGGAATTGACCGATCGTCCAGTCGCAACCGCCACCGTGGACACGACGCCGGCATTGGCGCCATGCCCTTCTCATCGACGTCACCGATGGACAGACAGCGAATGACAAGCATCTTGCTGCGTTCGATATCGACGAGGATCTCGTCCTCGACTTCATACCATAGAAATAGACTGGCGTTAGCAGGCCTGACCGGACCATATTCCGTCTGAGCCGAAGCATAGTCGCTGAACACCTTTGGATACATCAGCCAAGACGTGGGCTCGAAACCTGTCAGTTCGCGTCTGATATTCTCCTCGGTTTGCTTTTCCAAGGCATCCAGAAACCGGCACCAGAAACTATTGCCTTACATCCCGAGCGTGCGCTTTGCCTCAGCGATCTCAGGTCGTGGGCTATCCGCATGCTTGGCCAGCTCGAGCAGTTGCTTCGAGTAGAAGACTGCTTTCTGCTCATTGCTTGCTCGCTTGGCACATTCTGCCGCTCCCGCGATCGCGCGGTATCGATTAGGTTGGTGCTGAAGCACTTTTTCGAATTCAGCGAGAGCGTCAGCCGGTTTACCGTCACGCTCAAGTATCATCGCCAATATCTCTCGCGCCGGAACAATTGGTCCTGGCGTGACGACACTTTTAGCACTCGCATCTTCGCGATCCGCCGCGTGGCCCAGCATGTAATACCCTCATCGCGCTCGCCTTCAGCAAAAGCTGTAAGACCTTGCACGACCTCGATCTGAATATCGATCTGATCGGCCCAATAACTCAGCTTCATCGCCGCAGCCGCTTCGCGAAGTCCAGCGAGCCGCTTCGCTTCAACGCTCGCTTTTGGTCGGATCTTGGCTCATTGCCGCACCGATACCCGCGCGAATGCGTTGATAGACTCAGCCTGGGGATACTTCTGCCATGGATAGGCATCCCGCTAGAGCGCAACTTTACATCCGTCGATATTGAGCTGCTGAATGCTATCATCCGACCCATCTTTCGTAAGAGCGGCCTTTACCCAGTTAGCCATTTGAGTCGACGCTCCCTTTTGATTGTTACGAACTTCAGTTCTTTCCAAACATATTCTTCCAGGCCTCGGTGCCCGGCTTCGCTTCCCATTGTTTGCTGTCGGACAACGTGTTTATGCCCGCCCGAACCCCCGGACGGTCTTTGATCGCCTGGTACCATCGATCAATGTTCGGGTACTCCGACAACTCGCGTCGATGCAGCTTTCGCGTGCGAACCCAAGGGAATGTGCTGATGTCAGCGATGGAATACTCGCCGGCGAGATATTCAAATTCGCCAAGGCGCTTCTCGAGAATGTTGTATATTCGACCAACTTCCCGATCATAACGTTCGATCGCGTA
>JAFKES010000098.1 GCA_017308495.1 Afipia sp. | reverse complement strand
CGGGAAAGAGATCGGCGAGATCGGGCATGGATAGGCTCTCCACTATCTGTCATTGCCGGGCATAGCCGTTCGGAGAACGGCGTCGCTTCCGCTCGCCTATGACCCGGCAATCCATCTTTGAAGAAGGATGGATACGCGGGTCAAGCCCGCGTATGACGCATCTTCATTGCAGCGAGCCTCACGAACCAGCCTGTTCCCGCTTCACCGCCTGCCAGCCGATGTCGCGGCGGCAGAAGCCGTCCGGCCAGTCGATGCGGTCAATCGCGGCATAGGCGCGGCGCTGGGCCTCGCTCACGGTGTTCGCTGTCGCGGTGATGTTGAGCACGCGCCCGCCATTGGCGAGAATTTTATCGCCGTCGGCTTTGGTGCCGGCGTGGAAAATCTCGACGCCCTCGACCTGCGCGGCGGCATCGAGGCCGTCGATGCGCGTGCCTTTGGCGTAATCGCCGGGATAGCCCTTGGCCGCCATCACCACAGTGAGCGCAGGCTCGGCATGCCATCGCAGATCGAAATGCTTCAGTTCGCCGTCCACCGCCGCCAGCAGCGCGGGCACGAGGTCCGACATCAGCCGCACCATCAACACCTGGGTTTCGGGATCGCCGAAACGCACGTTGTATTCGATCAGCTTGGGGCCATCCTTGGTGATCATCAGGCCCGCGAACAGCACGCCCTTGTAAGGCGTGCCGCGTGCCTTCATCGCGCGCAGCGTCGGCAGGATGATTTCGGCCATGGTGCGCTCGCGCGCGGCTTCGGTGAACACCGGCGCCGGTGAATAGGCCCCCATGCCGCCGGTGTTCGGCCCGGTGTCGCCGTCAAAGGCACGCTTGTGGTCCTGCGCGGCGGCGAGCGGCAGCGCATGCTCACCGTCGCATAGCACGAAGAACGAAGCCTCCTCGCCTTCCATGAACTCCTCGATCACCGCTTCCGCGCCGGGTGCGGCGAACAGCGCGTCGATGGCGGCTTCCGCCTCGTCGAGCGTCATCGCCACCACCACGCCCTTGCCGGCGGCGAGGCCATCGGCTTTCACCACGATGGGTGCGCCTTGACTGCGCACGTAGGCCTTCGCGGCCACCGCGTCACGGAACCGCTCATAGGCCGCGGTGGGAATGGCGTTGGCCTTGCAGATATCCTTGGTGAAACCCTTGGAGCTTTCCAGTTGCGAGGCTTCTCGGCTCGGGCCGAACGCCTTGATGCCGGCGGCAGCGAGATCGTCGACGATGCCGGCGGCGAGCGGCGCTTCCGGCCCGACCACGACGAGATCGATTTTGTTCGCCTTGCAGAAGTCGATCACGGCGGCGTGGTTCGCCACGTCGAGCCCCACGCACGCGGCATCCTTCGCGATGCCGGCGTTGCCCGGCGCGCACCACAGTTTCGTCAGCAGCGGCGAGGCCGCCATTTTCCACGCCAGCGCGTGCTCGCGCCCGCCGGAACCGATCAGGAGGATATTCATGGATAAGGGTCGTACCGGCACTGATGGAATGATAGAAGGGTTTAACATGCCCTTCCGATGCCGCAACCGATTCGAGCGCCGATGACTGGCCGCGCCGCCGAAGCCCTGCCCAATGCGCAGGAATACACCGTCTCCGAACTGTCGATGTCGCTCAAGCGCACGGTCGAGGACGTGTTCGGCCATGTCCGGGTGCGCGGCGAAATCTCCGGCTTCCGCGGACCGCATTCCTCCGGCCACTGCTACTTCGCGCTCAAGGACGACAGCGCCAAGATCGAGGCGGTGATCTGGAAGGGCGTGCACGGCCGCATGCGCTTCAAGCCGCAGGAAGGGCTGGAGGTGATCGCCACCGGCAAGCTCACCACCTATCCCGGCTCGTCGAAATACCAGATCGTCATCGAGGCGCTGGAGCCGGCCGGCGTCGGCGCGCTGATGGCGCTGATGGAGGAACGCAAGCGCAAGCTCGCCGCCGAAGGCCTGTTCGACGAGGCGCGCAAGCAATTGCTGCCGTGGCTGCCGGAGGTGATCGGCGTCGTCACCTCCCCCACCGGCGCGGTGATCCGCGACATCCTGCACCGGCTGGAAGACCGCTTTCCGCGCCGGGTGCTGGTATGGCCGGTGCGGGTGCAGGGCGAAGGCTCGGCCGAGCAGATCGCCGCCGCCATCCGCGGCTTCAACGCGCTGGAGGATGGCGGCGACATCCCGCGCCCCGACCTGCTGATCGTCGCGCGCGGCGGCGGCTCGCTGGAAGACCTGTGGTCGTTCAACGAGGAGATCGTGGTGCGCGCCGCCGCCGACAGCATGATCCCGCTGATCTCCGCCGTGGGCCACGAGACCGACGTGACGCTGATCGATTTCGCCGCCGACAAGCGCGCGCCGACGCCGACCGCCGCGGCCGAAATGGCGGTGCCGGTGCGCGCCGAGCTGTTCGTCGAGGTCGCCTCATTGGCGCGCCGGGCCATGCTGTGCTGGCAACGCGCCCAGGACAGCCGCCGCGGCGAATTGCGGGCGGCGGCGCGCGCCTTGCCGCGCCCCGACGCACTGCTCGACATTCCGCGCCAGCGCCTCGACCGTGCCGGTTCGCAACTGCCGCGCGCGCTACGCGCCAACGCCCATGTCTACGAGCGGCAGCTATCGGCGATAGGCGGCCGCCTCACCGTCACCACGCTGCGCCTGCAGATCGAGCGCGCCCATGAGAAGGTCACGCGGCTCGCGGCCGACGCGGAGCGCTGCGCGCGCCTGCACATCCAGCAGCGCGACACAAGGCTGCGCTATGTCGGGCAACTGCTCAACGCGCTGTCCTACAAGGGCGTGCTGCAACGCGGCTTCGCGCTGGTGCGCGACGATGCCGGCCAGCCGCTGCACACCGCCGCCCATGTCGGTTCCGGACAGCGCCTGAGCATCGAATTCGCCGACGGCCGCATCGCCGCGACCGCGGACGGCGAGGCGCCACCGGCGAAGCCGAAGCCGGCTTCGGCGAAACCTGCAGCCAAGCGCGCCACCGATTTCGGCGTCAAGAAAACCCAGGGCGACCTTTTTTAGCCGCGCCAAGGCCTTCATCAAGGGTTTCGCCGCGTCCCGCGCCAGCCTATATTGCAGCCATCGTTGCGGGCCTCACCTGCCCGACGTCACAAGGACAATCAGCGTGCTCAACAAGTTCGGCCCCTCCAGCCAGGGCGAAGCGAGAGTGGAATATCTCGACGGGGATTTCCGCGTCGTCTCGCCGGGCTCCTATGTCCGCTGCGCCATCACTGGCGAGCACATCCCGCTGGACGAACTGAAATACTGGAGCGTGGACCGGCAGGAAGCCTACGCCACCCCGGACGCCGTGCTGGCCCGGCACTATCCCGCGCAGGCAGTGAAGGCCTGAGCCTTTACCGCGTCTTCGCCAGCAATTTACCCACGAACCCACGC
>JAFKES010000006.1 GCA_017308495.1 Afipia sp. | reverse complement strand
CGACTTTTTACTGCGCCGCCGGCAGTGGAGCCGGACTGTCGGCCAGCGAACGCAGATAGGCGATCACGTCGGCGCGCTCGCTGTCCTTGCCGATACCGGCAAAGCCCATCGCGGTGCCCGGGACGAACGCCTTCTGGTTGGCAAGGAACTTGTTGAGGTCGTCATAGGTCCACTTGCCGGTCTTCGCCTTCATCGCGGCGGAGAAGTTGAAGCCGGCATGGCCTTCGCCGCGGGCTTCGTTGACGATGTTGAACAGGTTCGGACCGACCTTATTGGGGCCGCCCTTCTCGAAGGTGTGGCAGGCTGCGCACTTCTTGGCGGCGGCGGCGCCACGCTCGGCCGACGCGGTCTGCAGCAGCTTCTCGATCGGCTCGCTCGGCGCGGCGGCGGTCGCGGCCCCGCCGCTGGCCCCGCCGCTTTCCTTGACGGCGATTTCAAAGCCGGGCTTTTCCGGCGCGACTGGCGCGAAAATAGCGTGAGCCGTGAAGTTGGTCACCAGCAGCACCAGGCAGGTGGCCAGCACCGCGCCCATGATCTTGTTGAGTTCGAAGGAGTCCATTTCAGTTCAGGCCCCAAGCCGGAATGTCGATACGCGCGGCCGCGTCACGCGGCGATGAATCTGCTCCGAATTTGCTACCTGCAACAGGCATGCAGCGCAAGACTGGCAGCGCCGACCGAGATAACGGTTTGCCTGCCTCATGGCAACCCGTATAAACGCGCGACCCTTTGAAAACACCCGTCAATTCCTCGCGGAGGCGGCGGTTCGAGACCCCATCCCCGCCATGACAGAAACCCGCGCTCTGGTCCTGATTCCCGCCCGCATGGCCGCCTCTCGCCTGCCGGGCAAGCCGCTGTCCGACATCGCCGGCCTGCCGATGATCGTCCACGTCCTGCGCCGGGCGGAGGCGGCCCGGATCGGCCGCGTGGTGGTGGCCACCGACACCCCCGAGATCGCCCGTGCCGTAACCGGGTACGGCGGCGAGGCGGTGATGACCCGGGCCGACCACCCCTCCGGCTCGGACCGGATTTTCGAGGCACTGGCCACCCTTGACCCCGCGGGGCGGATCGACACCGTCATCAACGTACAGGGCGACCTGCCCACCATCACGCCCGAGGACATCCGCGCGGTGCTGGCGCCCCTCGCCGACCCGGCTGTGGATATCGCCACCCTGGCCGCCATGATCACCCGGGACGAGGAACACACCAACCCCAACGTGGTGAAGGTGGTGGGATCGCCGCTGAGCGCCACCCGGCTGCGGGCGCTGTATTTCACCCGGGCCACCGCGCCCCATGGCGACGGCCCGCGCTACCACCACATCGGCCTCTACGCCTATCGCCGGCCGGCGCTGGCCCGCTTCGTGGCGCTGCCGCCCTCGCCGCTGGAAATCCGCGAGAAGCTCGAACAGTTGCGCGCCCTCGAAGCGGGGATGCGGATCGACGTCACGGTGGTTGACAGCGTGCCGCTGGGCGTCGATACGCCGCATGACCTCGATACCGCGCGACAAATGCTCGCAGAGAAAGCGTCATGACCCAACCGATGACCATCGCCTTCCAGGGCGAAGCCGGAGCCAATTCGCACATCGCCATCGCGGAGGCGTTTCCCGACGCGACGCCGCTGCCCTGCGCCACCTTCGAGGACGCGCTGGCGGCGATCTCCTCGGGCGCGGCCAGCCTCGGCATGATCCCGATTGAGAACTCGCTGGCCGGCCGCGTCGCCGACATCCACCATTTGCTGCCGCAGTCGGGCCTGTTCATCGTCGGCGAGTGGTTCCTGCCGATCCGTCATCAATTGATGGCGCTGCGCGGGGCGACGCTGGCTGACATCAAGACGGTCGAAAGCCACGTCCATGCCATCGGGCAATGCCGCCGGATCATCCGCAAGCTCGGCATCCGCTCGATCATCGCCGGCGATACTGCGGGCGCGGCCCGCCTCATTGCCGAACGCGGCGACAAGAGCTGCGCGGCGATCGCCTCGCGCCTCGCCGCCGAGATTTACGGCCTCGATATCCTCGCCGAGGACATCGAGGACGAATCCCACAACACCACGCGCTTCGTCATCCTGGCCCGCGAGCCGGTCTGGCCGCAACAGGGCTCCGGCCCGCTGGTGACGACCTTCGTATTCCGCGTGCGCAACCTTCCCGCCGCGCTCTACAAGGCGCTGGGCGGCTTCGCCACCAACGGCGTCAACATGACCAAGCTGGAAAGCTACATGGTGGAGGGCAATTTCTTCGCCACCCAGTTCTATGCCGACGTCGACGGCCATCCGGACGACCGCAATCTGAAATTCGCGCTCGAAGAATTGCAGTTCTTCTCCAAGGAACTGCGCATCGTCGGCGTTTACCCGGCGCACCCGTTCCGCGTGGCGTTTACCGAGAAGGCGGCGGGGTAGAATAATTTAGGTACTCGGAATCGTCATGCGCGGGCATAGCCGTTCGAAGAAAGGCGTCGCTTCCGCTCGCCTATGACCCGCGCATCCATCTTGCTTCACGAAGATGGATTGCCGGGCATAAGGGCGTTCACGCCCGTCTTCGACGGGCTATGCCCGGCAATGACGTATCAGCGATTTTACGCCCGCGCCCCGATCCCGAACGCCTCCGCCAATAGCGCGTAGGAGCGCTTGCGCGCCTCGTGGTCGAAGGTCGCGGTGATCACCATCACCTCGTCCGCCTTGCAGACCTCGATCAGCGGCGTGAGCTTTTCCATCACCGTCTGCTTGGTGCCGACGAACAGCCGCGAGCGGTTGCGCGCGATGGAGGCGCGGTCGGCCTCGGTGTAGGGATAGGCCAGCGCCTCCTCGACGCTCGGCAGCGGCCGGTACTGGCCGCGGTCGCGCAGCAGGCGATTGAGATCGGCGGACGCGGCGAGCCGCTCCGCCTCCGCATCGGTCTCGGCCACGATCGCCGCCACCGCCAGGATCGCCTGCGGCCGCTCGCGCCAGCGCGACGGCTTGAAGTGGGCGCGGTAGTGAATCATCACATCGGCCGCGTCATGGGAGGCGAAATGATGCGCGAACGCGAACGCCATGCCGATCTGCGCCGACAGTTGCGCGCTGTAGTCGCTCGATCCCAACAGCCAGATCGGCGGCAGCGGCGCGTCGTCCGGCATCGCGATGACATTGTGGTAGGGATGGCCGGCGGGGAATTCCCGCGTCTCCCACAGCGTGAGCTCGATCAGGCGCTCGATGAAATCGTCGCCGCCGCGCGGATCGAAGCGCTGGCGCAGCGCATGCATGGTGGTCTGGTCGGTGCCCGGCGCGCGGCCGAGGCCAAGATCGATGCGGCCGGGAAACAGCGCCTCCAGCATCTTGAAACGCTCGGCCACCATCAGCGGCGCATGGTTCGGCAGCATCACGCCGCCGGAGCCGACGCGGATGCGCCGCGTC
>JAFKES010000005.1 GCA_017308495.1 Afipia sp. | reverse complement strand
TCCGCTCGAGTCGGGCAGCAACGGCCGTTTCGAAAGGCGATTCAAACCCGCCTTGGGAGCCGCTGTCCTGTGCAGGCAACGCAATCGCACCGCGCTCAGCATAATCAAGAAATGCCTTGAGATGAGCAACGCCGACAGCTTTGCTGCGCGACAGATCGATATCGTCCGCGCGCAAGCCTGAAAATATCTTCAGTTCGCGGCGCGCCCGGGTCACGGCCACGTTCAGGCGCCGCTCACCACCATCCTTGTTGATCGCGCCAAAATTCATGGGCCGCTTCCCGGCCGAATCGCGGCTGAACGTGATGGAGAACAGGATCACGTCGCGCTCGTCCCCCTGGATATTTTCCAGATTCTTGACGATCAGGGGTTCAACGCGGTCTTCAGCGAAAAACCACTCGAGGTCCGGGTTCTGTCGTCGCGCATCATCGAGCAGATCCAGAATGAGCGCCTGCTGCTGCACGTTGACTGTACTGACGCCGAGCGTCGGACGCGCCGCTTCGGGCCGTAGAAGCCAATCCTTCAGCCGGACACAGATGTCGGCAACAATGGCACGCGCCTCTTCGGGATTGGTTCGGCTCTTGCCGCGGTCATAGACTCCGGTCGGCACGTAAGCGAGCGAGACTGCCTGGTCTTGCGTAACTGGCCCCGGGAAAGTTATCAGTTTGTTTTCATAGTAGTGCCAGTTCGAGAAAGCGATGAGAGATTCACTCCGACTGCGATAATGCCAGCGCAAATATCGCGGCGGCAGACCGGACGCCCAGGCCTCATCCAGAATGCTCTCAAGATCCTTTTCATGTTGCGGAAGGTCATCATCTCCGTCATCGCCCCGCGCGAAGAAGTTGGTCGGCGGAAGCTGTTTTGGATCACCGACGATAATCGTTTGACGACCGCGCGCGATAGCGCCGACTGCATCCCACGTTGCTATTTGCGATGCTTCGTCGAAGATCACGACATCGAATAAAGCCTGATCCGTTGGAAGATACTGTGCAATCGACAGGGGCGACATCAGCACGCAGGGTGCCAGCTTGCTGAAGCTGGCAGGCATCGCGGCGATCATATCGCGGATCGAGCTACTGGGTTTCTGCAAGCCAATCTGATGCCGAAGGCGGCCAAGCTCGGAATTCTTCGGAACCGCATCGGCGGTTGGCAAGCCGTGGACCAGCGAACTGACGATCCTGTCGGTCGCGTGCTTACGCACCAGATCGTCGATTCTTGAGAAATCCGCAATGGCTTGCTGGTGTGTGAACGTCCTGAAATTTCGAAGTTCGACGCGATCGTCGATCACGAGCGGCAGCCACCAGCGTGCATATCCTACACGGAAAGTCTGCAATGCTTCCCCCGGACTGACTGCGCCGTTCTGCAGATCGTTCACAAGAGGGGTGAGGCCCAGACCGAGTGCACGGGCACGAATGGCGCACCAGGACGACCAGTCACGAAACAGATTGCGGGACTGGCCAAGGTCATCCATCTTCTCCGCCAGTCTGTCGAGAAAATCGCCGGCATCGCGATCGGGAAGCTGACGTCCGGCCACCGCCTCGAATTCGTTGATAGCATCGATCAAGGCGCGATATCTCGCGAGATAGTCGGTCGCCGCAGCAACTTGCGGCCGGTTCACCTGTCCTTTCAGGCCCGCGGCGATACTCGCCGCAACAGCTTCCACATTTCCGGCGAAGTCACCAAGCTGAACCAGTGATGTTCGGAATTGCTCCGCGATTTTCAGGTGCTGCTTCAGCGCCAGGCAATCCGTTTCGAGCCCCTTGAAAGCCAGCGGAGCGCCAGAGATGGCATTGCTTGCAATCGCATGCTGAGCCGCTTTCAAACTGCGGAGCAGCGGAAGATCGTTGGCCGGATCCGCGCGCTTGACGCCGGCGTAAGAGCCGAGCAGCCGTGCGACACGCCGCGACGCGAGCCACGATTTCGGCCATATGGCCGCGCTGGCTTCGCGCCAGTCACGATCAAGGTCCTCAACCGGAATGCGAGAAATATCATCGGGCGAATAATTCTGCGAAAGCTTCGGCGCAGTCTCCCGATAAAATGCGATGGCATTCTCAAGTTCACCGATCGCGCGGGCCAATGCGGCGAAATCCTTGTGCAGGATAATCGTCTGATCCGTTCCGACCGTTGCAACCAAATTGTGCGCAACATCCGCGAAATACGTCAATCCGGAAAGACTGCTATCAGTCAAACCTTCGAGCCCAAGGCGCGGGCTCAGCGTCATCAGCGCGGCGGTTGCTTCGATCGCGGCCCGCTTGAGGTTGCGCGCCGCAGCGAGCAGTCTCTCCTGCCATGCCCCACTCCATTCCTGGATATCAACCAGTTGCAGGACGGGGCGGGTTTTCACAGCAGCGAACGTAAAGCCAAGCCGTTCTACGACCGCTTCAAGATCGGCATAGCTTCCGCCGTCGTGCGTATCCAATGTCGGCCAATGCAAATCTGGAGCGTGCGTGTCGCACCCCGCCGTCGCGACGCCCATAGCATAGTATGGCGTCAGGCCATTGAGCGCCGGCCTATGCAGCGCCTCGACATAAGCATTCAACTCATCGCGCCGCACTTGCAGTTGATCGTTGAGCTTGAGCCATTGCGACGGCGTCGCGTTGCCACGCTTATCCCAGGAGCGTTTCAATTGGGCAAAGAATTGCTTGCGATCTGCCTTGTTCGAATGCAACTCAAGGCAGTGATCGCCGAGACCATGCTCCCGCAGCCGACGATAGACGACATCGAGAGCAGCCGTTTTCTCCGCAACGAACAGCACAGTCTTTTTCGCTGCGAGGCAGCTGGCGATCATATTGGCGATGGTCTGGCTCTTGCCCGTTCCGGGCGGACCGATGATGACGAAATCCCGTCCCTGTGTCGCCGCAAGGCTCGCCGCGATCTGTGAAGAATCGGCAGGCAGCGGCATGACGATATCGGCCGATGCAAAATTGCGATCGATCTCTCTTTCGTCAGGAAAAGGCTCCCCTGCCCCCTCGAACGCCCGTTCTGGATTGTCGATGAGATGCTTGACGACACGATTCTGCTTCAGGCTCGCCGCGCGGTCCGTGAGATCCTTCCACATCAGATATTTGGCGAAGGAGAATGTCGACAATGCGACCTCGTCAGAGACTTCGAATCCAGGTGCGTCGCGCACCGCATGACGGAATGTCTCAATGACTTTCTGGACGTCTATGCCCGCCCCATCCGTGGGCAGACCGTCGCGAAAATCCGGCAAACTAAGATCGAAATCGCGTTTGGCGAACTGCAACAAGGTCGCATTCAGCCGCGGTTCGTCTTCGTGAAATCGAAGCCGAAACCGGGCTGACGCGCTTGATCGCTCGAGCTTCACGGGCAGAAGAAGAAGCGGCGCGCGGTAAACTCGCTCATCTTCCGGCTTCTTCTTCCATTTCAATACACCTGCTGCAAG
>JAFKES010000135.1 GCA_017308495.1 Afipia sp. | reverse complement strand
GCCCTTGAAGCCGCCATGCGCCTTATAGTCCTCGACCGAGCGCGGATCGACCACGCCGCAACGCACGAAGGTGAATCGCGTCTGCTTCTTCAGCCACGGAATCTCGTCCGCCACGCCGAGCCGCAGCGGATGCGCGCCGTGCGACAACGCCGCCTCCAGCAGGGAGGTTACATCCTCCGGCGCGACCGGGCCGAACGCCACCCGCCCTTCGGCCGTTGCGACCTCGACCATCGGCTCAAGCCAGAACAGGCCGCGCGATCCGGTGCGGACGATCTCGACGGCAGTGTTGCGGGCGACGGCCGAGGTCTCGAGCGCGCGCGCGACATCGTCGGCCCCCACCGCAACGGCGGCGGCGTCACGCGGAATGTAGAAACGCAAAGTCATTGCTGCGCCTCCGCAACCAGGGCATCGAGCCGGGCTTCGGTGAGGCGGCCGACCACGCGACCGTCCAGCATCGCCGACGGCGCGGTCGCGCACAGACCAAGGCAATAGATCGGCTCCAGCGTGACACGCCCGTCCGGCGTCGTCTGGCCCAGCGCAACGCCGAGCTTTTTCTCGGCATGCGCGGCAAGCGCATCGCCTCCCATCGACTGACAGGCTTCGGACCGGCACAATTTCAGCACATGGCGGCCGGCCGGCTCAGGGCGGAAATCATGATAGAACGTGAAAACGCCGTGGACCTCCGCCCGTGACAGATTGAGCGCATCGGCCACCATGACAATGGCGGCCTCGGGCACATAACCAAACGCCTCCTGCAGCGCGTGCAGGATGACCACGGCGGGACCTTCGTGATGGCTGTTGGCCGCAATGATGTCCGCGGCGCGCGCGGCATTCCACTCTTCGTAAGACGTCATCGCGTCATCACCACTCTCGATCGGACAGAAACGGAGTCGCACCGACAAAAATGAGAATCAATCTAAAGATCAATAAAGCTGTTCTATGCTGCGATACTGAAAACGTATTAAAATAGCCTCCTGCGATTAAATTTCCCTATTATGGACTGGAATACCACCCGGTACTGCGATCCCATTTCATGCTGCGATGCAGCATGACGCCTCCGACCCTCAGGCCTCCAGCGACGGAATGACCTCGTTCGCCGTCTGGACGAAGGCCGACAGCAGCGGCGTCATCGGATCGCGGGGGGATACCACCAGCCCGATGCTGTAGGTCACGTCGGGATCGACAATCGGAATGGCGCGGACGGCATCGGAAAACCCGAGGGTCTCGGCCAGCTTGGCGGGCATCACGCTGGACCAGCGGCCGGTCTTCACATGGGTGTAGAGCACGATGATCGAATTGGACGTCAGGGTCGGCTGAGCCTGGGTGCCCGCCGCCCGCAGCGCGCGATCGATAATGCGCCGGTTCTGCATATTCGGCGGCAGCAGGCACAGCGGCACCTGGCCGACCTCGCGCCAGGTCACCTCCTTGCGGTCGCCGAACATGCCGCTTGGCGACGTGATCAGGCGATAGCTCTCCCGATAGAGCGGGATGGTGCGGACTTTTCCCACCGGCTCGTTCTCGATGTAGGTCAGGCCGGCGTCGACTTCGAGATTTTCCAGAAGCCCCAGCACGTCCGATGACGTGCAGGACACGATGCGGAACCGCACGTCGGGATGACGCGCGCGGAACGGCGTGGTCAGAGATGCGACCATGCCGAGCACGGTGGGAATTGCAGCAATCCGCAATTCGCCGGAGAGCCCGTGCTTGAGCGAGGTGATTTCCTGCTTCATGGCGCGGGCGTCGCCGACGATACGCCGCGCCCATTCCAGCGCGCGTTCGCCCTCCGGCGTGAAGCCGACAAACCGCGAGCCGCGCTGCACCAGCATGACGCCGAGAATCTCCTCAAGCTGCTTCAGGCTGGTGGACATGGTCGGCTGCGTCACGCCGCACGACTCGGCCGCCCGCCCGAAGTGGCGTTCCTTCGCCAGCGCGAGCAGAAGTTCAAGCTTGTCGATCAAAAGCGGTCTCCGGCATGAGCGACGCAAGGACGGCTGACGCGCCGCCCGCCGACGCGACACTCCCTCCCCGCGACGGCATCAAATCCCAGTTCAGCATCATCGGCTGCCCGGATGCCTCCGGCGAGGCCGATCAGCCCCGATCGCATGCAGGCGCGAAGGGAATAAAGCGGCTGCCGCACTCAGGCCGCGGTCAGATGATCCAGCCGTTCGCTGCTCAGCAGCCGAACGCCATCCGGCACGATGAGGATGGTTTTTTCTCGCGCCAGCTTGGTCAGGGTGCGACTGACCGTCTCGATGGTGAGGCCGAGATAGTCGGCGATATCCTGACGGCCCATCGGCAACGGCACGGTGACCGACATCGCTCCGATGCGGGCATAGCGCGCCTGAAGATTGATGAGGAACGCAGCCACCTTCTCCTCCGCGGTCTTGCGGCCGAGCAGCAGCATCTGGTCCTGCGCAAGACTGAGTTCGTTTCCAGTGAACTCGTGCATCCGCTTGAGCAGATGCGGCTTGCCGTCGATGTACGACAGGAAGGACGAGCGCAGGAAGCGGCAGACCTTGACGTGGTTGACGGCTTCGGCGGTGACGCCGTAGCGATCCATCAGCGCCAGGCCGAGAAAATCCCCGGGAAGCGCAAAGCCCATGATCTGGCGGCGGCCGTCCGGCAACGACTTATAAAGACGGACGACACCCTCGGTGACATTGAACACATTGCCGGCGAGCGCGCCCTGATCGAACAGCATGGTCTTGGGCGCAAAGGTCGTGGGCTGGCTGATCCGTTCCAGCGCCTCAAGCTCGGACAAATCAAGCGCGCCGCAGACGCTGAACAGGCGAACTCCGCAGTCAGCGCATGCCGCGTGGCTGCGGTTATGCTTGCACTGGCCTCCCGGCGCTGTGCACTGCTCAGACATATCCATGATCGCCGTCCGTTCTGGTTGCCCGTTTTATATATACACCGATCACCTGCGCGCTTGACGAAACTCAAAAGATTGAACTGTTGATTCACGTCAATGTGAGCCCGATCATAATTTGTTCCCCTTCATTTGGCTAGGGTCGAACCAGGATTGATACGTGAGCAATGGATCAGCATTTTCAAGCACATTCGATCAGCGTGCAGGATGCGAGATCCGCTTATCCGCTCATCTTTTTGTATGATGCCGGCATATCTCTGGAGGAATGGCTGCGTTTCGCACGGCGGCGCTGCCGCCCCTCGTCCGACCGCACCGGGCTGATCGCGATCAAGGACCGCCGCGGGCTGATTCATGCCCTGTTCGGCTATCGCGTCGATCTGGACCTGCGGGCGAGAAAGAAGCTGTGCCTCACCAATCTGGTGGTGGCGCGCATGCCCGGCTCGCGGATCGATGAGGCGATCGTCGCCAGCGCCAACGATCTGGCGTCGCGGCTGTCATGTCAGTCGATCAGCCTGGAACAGCCGTTCCACCGCAAGGCAGGATTGCCGGGCGCATGCCCGACCACTTACGGCTTCATCACCAGCCGGAACAAGTTCATCCCGAGCGCGGGGCGTCACTGAGCGCGGGTTCCGGCGCCGGCCGCCAGTGGCGCGGAGCTTCGATCCGTCCCCGCGCGGTCGCAATTCCCATTTCCAGACTGTCGGCGATGCGCCGCGCCCGATCGACAAAATACGCGGCCGACGCCGGCGGACACAGCTCCGCGACAGTGGCCTCGAACAGTGCCAGCCAGCGATCGAAGTGCTCCGCACCGACCGGCAGGCCGAGATGCATCCGCATCGGCTGGCCGTGGTAGCGCCCCGTCATCAGGGTCACCGATGACCAGAATGCGCACAGCTTCTGGATGTGATGCTCCCAGTCGCTGATCCTCTCTGCGAAGATAGGTCCCAGCACCGGCTCGAGCTGAATCCGCTGATAGAAGGTCCGGACCAGGCGTTCGATCATCGGCTCGTCGATGCCGGTTTTCGCCATCAGCTCCGCTGTCAGGCGCGCCCGGCGTTCAACCCCGTTTTCCTCGTCGACCGTCATGGTTTGATCCTTGCAATTGGTATGCGGGTCAGGCCGCGGGTTGAATGCCGAAGTCCTCGGGACGGAGCAGCAGATCTTCCAGCGTGTAGCGTTCGAGCGTGGCCATGAACGCAGCCAGCGCCTCGTTCAGCACTCCGCGCAGCCGGCATCGCGGTGTAATGACGCAGCGGTTGCAGGAGCTGAAGCATTCCACCAGCGCAAAATCGGGCTCGGTTGCCCGCACCACGTCGCCGAGGCGAATCTTGTTCGGGCGCATCGCCAGCTCAAGCCCGCCGGAGCGGCCCCGCACCGCCTTCAGGAACCCGGAACGGGTCAACTGGTTGACTACCTTCATCAAGTGCGCGCGGGAGATGCCATAGACCCGGGCGGTTTCCTCGATGGTGATCAGCGTATCCTGGCGGGCCGCGGCAAAAAGCAGCACGCGCAACGCGTAGTCCGAAAAATTGGTCAGCCGCATCTGAATGCTTGCCTTGTCATGGCCGTCATGGACGAATAAGATATATCGCAAATGCCTCTTTTGGGAAGGGGCCACCGTTTGTGGCGCAGCCACATTTACGGCGTCTGCCTTCTAGCCCATGGCGACTTTGTCGTCTGCTGTCTTTGCACTGGCGCAATGGCGGGATGGAGCACCCCGAAGAGCAGCATTTGACGGGCTTTGCCCGGAGAGCGGTCTCGCGTCGGGATATCCCGGCCATGGACCTCGGCACCGTTCGGACCCGCTTGGCCGGTCCGAACGATGAGCATTGCAACTCACAGCAACGACATGGCCAACGGCGGCCGCAAGCCTCGACGATCACCGGCCAAGATCACGGTCGCCAGGCGCTGAAACAGGCGGCAATGGATGTTGGGACAACTCACGAAAAACGAGCGTCAGCTTGCATTGGTCATCCTCGCGGCGCTGGCCATGGCCGGGCTGGCGCTGGCCATCGCCGGGCGAAACGACCTGCTCGGCATCCATGGTGTCTTCGTGATGATGGCCGCAATTGCCGCCATCTTCGCGGTCATCGCGGTCTATTACGATCCCGAGCCGGACGACGAGCGCCTGACCCGCTATTACGACGATCCAACCAAGGCCGGCATCGTGGTGGCGATGGCGTGGGCGGTGTTCGGGTTTTTCATCGGTGACTGGGTGGCGTGGCTTCTGGTGTATCCGGACCTCACCTTTGCCAGCGGCTGGTCCAGCTTCGGCCGGCTACGGCCGGTACACACCACCAGCGTCATCTTCGGCTTCGGCGGCAACGCCCTGATCGCCACCTCGCTCTACGTGCTTCAGCGCACCACCCGCGCCCGCCTGCCCGACCAGCTCAGTCCGTGGTTCGTGCTATTCGGCTACAACCTGTTCTGCGTGATCGCCATCACCGGCTACATGATGGGCATCACCCAATCGAAGGAATACGCCGAACCGGAATGGTACGCCGACATCTGGCTCGTGATCGTCTGGGTGGTGTATTTCATTATCTACCTGCGCACCCTCGCCCGCCGCAAGGAGCCGCACATCTATGTGGCCAACTGGTACTACATGGCCTTCATTCTGGTGGTCGCGGTTCTCCACATCGTCAACAATCTCGCGGTACCGATTTCGTTCGGCAGCGCCAAGAGCTATTCGGCGTTCTCCGGCGTGCAGGATGCGATGACGCAGTGGTGGTACGGCCACAACGCCGTCGCCTTCTTCCTGACGGCCGGCTTTCTCGGCATGATGTACTACTATCTGCCGGTGCGGGCCGGACGGCCGATCTTCTCCTATCGGCTGTCGATCATCAGCTTCTGGGGCATCACGTTCTTCTACATGTGGGCGGGCTCGCACCACCTGCATTACACGGCGCTGCCGCAGTGGGTGCAGACCCTCGGCATGACGTTCTCGCTGATGCTGCTGGTGCCGTCGTGGGCGTCCGCCGGCAACGCGCTGCTGACGCTGAACGGCGCATGGGACAAGGTGCGCGACGACGCGACGCTGCGCTTCATGATGGTGGCGGCGGTGTTCTACGGCCTCACCACCTTCGAAGGATCGTTCCTCGCCATTCGTCCGGTGAATTCGCTGTCGCATTACACCGACTGGACCATCGGCCACGTGCACGCCGGCGCGCTCGGCTGGGTGGCGATGATCACCTTCGGCTCGATCTACGCCTCGGTGCCATGGCTGTGGAAGCGCGAGGGCATGTATTCGGCGCGCCTTGTCGAGGTTCACTTCTGGCTCGCGGTCGCCGGCTCCATCATCTACGTCTTCGCGATGTGGAACTCGGGCATCATCCAGGGCCTGATGTGGCGGACCTATAACGAGAGCGGCACGCTGGCCTACTCGTTCGTGGACTCGCTGATCGCCATGCGGCCCTACTACATCGCGCGCGCGGTCGGCGGCCTCCTGTTCCTGCTCGGAGGCATCGTCGGCGCCTACAACATCTGGATGACGATCCGCGGCACGAACCGCGCCGCCGCGTCCGACACCATCGCCGACAGGCCCGAACCCGCAATCGCCGGCGCAATCCTTCAGTCCGGGGAGTAGCGAGGATGAACCTTTTCGGATTCCACTACCGGCTCGAACGCAAAGCCATCGGTCTCGTCGTCGCCATCATCGGGGTGGCGAGCATCGGTGGCATCGTCGAAATCGCGCCGCTGTTCACCATCCACCAGACCGTGGAGGCCGCGCCCGGCATGCGCGTCTACACGCCGCTGGAGCTCGCCGGACGCAACATCTACATCCGGGAAGGCTGCTACGCCTGCCACTCCCAGATGATCCGCACCCTGCGCGACGAGGTCGAGCGCTACGGCCCCTACTCGCTCGCCGTGGAGTCGAAATACGACCATCCGATGCTGTGGGGTTCGAAGCGCACCGGACCGGATATCGCCCGCATCGGCGGCAAGTATTCGGACGAATGGCACGTCGCCCATCTCAACAATCCGCGCGACGTGGTGCCGGTGTCGATCATGCCCGCCTATCCGTGGCTAGCAAAAACCGAACTGCGCACCGACGATCTCGGCCTTCACCTGAAGGCGCAGCGGGCGGTGGGCGTGCCCTACACCGACGACATGATCGCCCACGCCGCTGCCGACGCCTACGGCCAGGCCGCGCCGGATACGCCGTTCGCGGAGGGCGTGACGACACGCTACGGCAAGGCCACCGCGGTCCGCGCCTTCGACGGCAGGCCGGGGGAACTAACCGAGATGGATGCGCTTGTCGCTTATCTCCAGATCCTGGGCCACCTGACCGATGCCGCCCGCGGACCTGTCGCCAACGCTGCGAGGTAGTCATGGATGCAGATCACAACACGCTCGTCTGGTTCTCGAAATCGTTCGGCCTGTTCTACCTGATCGCGATGGCGCTCGCCGTTGTCGCTTACGTGTTCTGGCCGTCGAACAAAAAGCGCTTCGATCGTGCCGCGAAGTCGATCCTGCGCGACAGGGACAAGCCGGACGAGGACAAGCCATGACGGTCCAGGAACGCGACCCCTTCACCGGACACATGACCACGGGTCATGAGTGGAACGGCATCAAGGAGCTCAACACGCCGGTGCCACGGGCGGTGTATTTCTTCCTGATCGTCATGGTGGCGATCTCGGTGGTGTCCTGGATCCTGATGCCGGCGTGGCCGCTCGGCGTCACCTACACCAAGGGCCTGCTCGGCCTTAACGATCGAGCCGAGGTGCGCGCATCCCTCACCGAGGCGATGCAGGACCGCACGTCGTGGGCGCGGCAGATCGAAGCAAAAAGCTTCAAGGACATCGCGGCCGATCCGCGCCTGATGACCATCGTGCGACAGTCCGGCCACACTCTGTTCGGCGACAACTGCGCGGCCTGCCACGGCTTCGACGCCAAGGGCGGTCCCGGCTTCCCCAATCTCACCACCACCTCATGGCTGTGGGGCGGAAATCCGGAAGCCATCGCCGAGACCATTCGCGTGGGCATCAACTCGGCGCATCCCGACAGCCGCGTGTCGCAGATGCCGGCCTTCGGCCACGACCAGATGCTGCCGGCGGCCGATATCGAGAATGTCGCCACCTACGTGCAGTCGCTGTCGAACCCCGTCGCGGCCCGGGACGCCAAGCCGGGCCAAATCGAAGCCGGCAAGACGGTGTTCGAGGCGAACTGCACGAGTTGCCATGGCGATGACGCCAAGGGCAAGATCGACACCGGCGCGCCGAACCTGACCGATCGCTCATGGATCTACGGCGGCAGCAGGCAGGCGATCCTCACCACCCTCTGGAACGGCCGGCAGGGCCACATGCCGACATGGGACAGCCGGCTGTCGCCGCTCGACCGCAAGATTCTCGCACTTTATCTCTACGACCGGAGGTCTGCGGAGCCATGACGGCGATGGAGAAACCTGTCGGCCGGAGCAGGATGAAAATCGCTGTCGCACTGGCGATCGCGGTCGGTGTTGCGCTGATCGTCGCGGCGAACGCCCACCTCCTCTATGTCGCGATGACCTCGCAGCCGGATTGCGTCGCCCACGTCCGGCGGGGAGACAGCGCCGGCACGGACACCGGCTTCAGCGCCGCGACGTCATCGTGCTCGGCCGCGCTGACGCCAGCTCACGCAATGAGGGAGTAACCGCCATGATCCTCATCCCGGCCGTTGTGCCGCCGCTGACCACCAAGAACCGCTGGAGCCGCAACCTCACTCCAGCCGACGCCGTTCGGTGGCTTTCGCTCGGATGGCATGACCTCACCATCCGGCCGGCGCTGAGCCTCGCCTATGGCTTCCTGATCTTCCTGGTCTCGATCCTGATCGTCGCCGGCCTGTTCCGCGTCGGCTGGGATTCCGTCCTGTTCCCGGCGTTCGCGGGCTTCATGGTGGTAGGCCCCATTCTCGCCGTCGGCCTCTATGAAAAGAGCCGTCGCCTCGCGGCGGGGCAGCCGATCAGCCTGTCGCGGATGATCTTCGTCAAGCCGAAGTCCGGCGGCCAGCTTTTGTTCGCGGGCATCCTGCTCTGCCTGCTGGTGATCACGTGGATGCGGGCCGCCGTCATCATCTACGCGCTGTTCTTCGGCCTTGTGCCGTTTCCCGGTCTCGACCATATCGCGCCGATGCTGTTCACCACGCCGACCGGATGGGCGATGCTGATCGTCGGCGGCGCCGTCGGCGGATTGTTCGCGGCATTTTCATTCGGCATCAGCGCGTTCTCGATCCCGATGCTGCTGAGCCGGCGCACCGATGCGCTGACCGCGATGGGCACCAGCATGGCGCTGGTGTGGAACAACCTTGGCGCGATGCTGACATGGGGCGCGATCGTTCTCGGGCTGTTTCTGGTCAGCCTCGCCACCGGCATGCTGGGCCTGATCGTGGCGTTTCCCCTGCTCGGCCACGGCACCTGGCATGCCTATCGAGCGGTTACGGCGGAGACGTCGTAGACCATCGCTTGCGGATGGAGAAAGCCCGATGACGGATTTCCTCTTTCTCATCCCTATCGCGCTGGCGCTCGGCGCCGTCGGCCTCGGCGCGTTCATGTGGACGTTGCGCAACGGCCAGTACGACGATCTCGCCGGTGCGGCCGAGCGCGTCCTGATCAGCGACCACGACCATCCCGCGACGAACACGCCGCCCCGGCCGCCCGCGCCGCCCTCCGGTCACGAATGAGACCGGCGTCGCGCGCTCACCGGCGCGGCGATGCCTGAACCGTGGCCCGGATTCCCTCGCCGATACGATCCGTCATAAAGCTGAAAAACGGATTCCAGGTAGCGCGCAGCAGCGAATCCAGACTGACAATCAGAACGTTCCGCTCGCCGCGCGGCGCCAGCGTGCCGAGGCTGAGGCCGAAATTGTCGGCCGGATCGGGCTTGCCGCCATAGAGGCCGTCGCTTGCGGGAAACGGCACCGCCACATGCGACAGTGAATAAAATCCGGCCGGATAGGACAGCCCCAGCGGGCGCACCGTTTCGACGTCGCCGCCAGCCGCCCTGACCCGCTCGACAACCTCGTCGCCCCTGTCGTCGGAATTGGTGATCACCGTGATCTTGTAGCGCTGCGGCGCATTCGGCAGAATCCGGCTCATGGCCACGTCGGCGCTGTCGCGCAGCAGCGGGCCGAACTTCGCGGCGCGGTTGATGTCGAACAGCACCAGTTCGCTGCCATTGGCGGGCAGATGCGCATAGAGCGCCGTGACCACCGCGCGCGTCGAGACGGTGAAATCTATCACCGACTGGAAGGTGAGAACCGGCGGCAGTTCGGCCAGCTTGCCGTCGCGGGCATCGCGCGCGATCTGTTGCTGCAGCGCCTGACTCAGCAGATGGGACTGGCGCGCGGCCTTGACGGGAAACGAGTTGTACTTGAACGGATTGAACTCCGGAATCACGTCCAGCCACGCCGCCTTGGCGAATGCCGGGAACAATGCCGGAAGCCCTGCCAGTCCGGCAAACCGCGCAAAGCGCGTGACGCCGATCATCGGCGACAGCAGGATCACACGATCCGGCCGGGCCAGCTTGCCATCGCCGAGGGCATCAAGCGCGTACTTCATCGCCAGCGCGCCGCCATTGGAATAGCCGACGAGATGCAGCGGCACCGAAGGGCCGGCCAGCCGATGCGCCTCGCGCACCGCCAGGCGGGTAGCCGCGAGCCAGTCCTCCCAGTGCACGTCGGTCAGGGCGGCGGGAACGGTGCCGTGGGCAGGCATCCGCGGCACCACGGCGACAAAGCCGCGATCACGATAGAAGGTCGCGACATGGCGCATGCTGTAGGGGGCGTCGGTCAGCCCGTGCAGCAGCACCACCGCGCCCCTGGGCGGTCCGTCCGGCCGCAGCACAAACGAACGATTGAAATCCTGCGCGAAACGCCCCGGATAGACCGGACTGCCATCGAAATAGCGATTGACCGGCACCCGCTCGTCGGGGCCGAGCTTCTGTGTCACTTCGCGGCGGACATCCTCGAACAGCGCGGCTTCGGTCGCCAGATATTGCCGCCAGTCCGCCTTGTCCAAGGCGGCTGCCCGCGGCTCGGCCGGCACGTAGATGTGCCACGGTTCAAGCGGCAAGCCGGTCTGGCTGTCGTAGATGCGAACCGCGAACAGCGTCAGCAGGACCGCGCACACCAGCCCCGCCAGAATCTTCACGCCCTTGAGCACCCGCATCATCCCTGTTTGAACCGGCGACGGACGAAGGGGCGAACGGCGGGGCATCTCGCCGGGATCGCCCCGCGCCGTCTCCTATAGCCCCAAAACGGCGGCGATCCAGCGCCATCTCGGCGATCCCGCCCGCCTCCGGAGGCCATCCGCATGGTCCCGGGGAAATCCGCCGCCACGGACGGCTGTCATTCCATCGACAATGATCGTTCGCAGGGGGTAGACCTCGGCGCGTCGCCGCTCTATATCGGGCGCGCGCAATCGATTTGCCGACGCGGACCATGGGCCGCCAAAGCAATGTTGTGGGCCGGTTCAGGTCCCGCGATCGATTGGGGAATGGTGTAACGGTAGCACAACAGACTCTGACTCTGTTTGTCTTGGTTCGAATCCAGGTTCCCCAGCCAAATCACAATACGATCGCGTCCAAAACAATCCGAAGATATCGCTATCTCATTGTTATATTGGAATTTTTTCCAATCTCCGGCATAGTTGTAACCCGATCCTACATATGGCTGCCAAACTCCCCGAATTTCAGGTCAAGACCGCGAAGCTCGGCGCGGCGAATCCGCGATGGCCGCCGGGCACGGACTGACGCTCCTCGTGATGTCAGACGGATCGAAATACTGGCGGTTGCGCGCTATCGCTTTGGCCGCGAGGCGCGGATAATTGCGGCGGGCGCGCCCTATCCATTTACCACTCCAAAACA
This sequence comes from Afipia sp., assembly GCA_017308495.1. Lineage (GTDB taxonomy): Bacteria > Pseudomonadota > Alphaproteobacteria > Rhizobiales > Xanthobacteraceae > Afipia. Next base: position 10,827 of record JAFKES010000135.1, on the reverse strand, counting down.
GGCGCAGGCGACGGCCGCCGGGTTTAGGGACAGCGAATTGCCCCGGCTTGACGCGCACCCTGCGGACCTCGACGCCGCACTTTGGACAATCAAAAAGGGCCGCGAAGGCATGAAGCGTGGCTATTTCCATCTGACACCGCTGCCCAGGTCAGGCCGTCGCCATGCTGCGCGAATTGCAGAATGTAACAGGCAACTTCGACCACGTGTTCGTCGGCCGTAACGTTCCGGGCAGCCCTTGAGCGACGGGGCCGTCGCCGGAATGTTCAAGCGGATCGGCTACCATCGGAAACAGACGGCGCACGGATTTCGCCATCCGGTGAGCACCGCGCTCAACAATAACGGATACCGGGAAGACTGGATCGAGCGGCAGTTGGCGCATGGCGATCCGGACGAGTTACGCGGCACCTCCAACAAGGCACAGCATCTCGAACCGCGACGCCAGATGATGCAGGAATGGGCGGATTTGCCAGACGCCATGCAGTCCAGCGAAACCAACCTGGTGCCCATAAAGCGCGCGGTGGCTCGACGCGCGAACCCTCATACTATGGAGATAGCCTGTTCGACTTCCTGTTCACCGCTGCCTCACAGAACCAGCGTGTCCTTGTGTCCGAAGCCGAGGCTGTTGTCGATGAGCACGACGCGCGCCGGTTCAAGCCGGTAAACGGCAGCGGACTCCAGCGCCGCCGCCATCTTGGCCGACGCGTTCTTCGGTCGGGTGAGAAACGAATATTTTTGTCCGAGCAGCCCTAAAAGCCGGTGACGTTCGTCGAGATCCATGACCCGATGTGCTGCGCCATGGATCTGTGCGCCCCGGATAAGCGCGTGATCCGATGTATCCGGCGCAACCGTAGCGGAGACGCGGGCATCAGCCTCCAAGTCACGCGAGTGCCTGGTGTTCGGATCGGACACCCAGACAACGCCGAGACCGTCCCGCACATAGAATAGACTGGCCGCGTGCGGCCCCAACGCGCCGACCGTTGCGAGCGACATGACGTGGTTCGCGTCGAGAAAACGAACGATACGCTGCGTGATTTCACTCGTCTGATCGGCCATTCCGACATCCTTCTGCCAGAACCTGATTTTCTGCATGCAGCCACGCGACCGGCTAGGCGTCTTCCTTCCAGCGTTTGAAGAGCGCGTGTGGAACGTTCAATTGGTCCAGCGCCTTGCCGACACTATGATTCACGATGTCATCGATGCTTTGCGGATGGCTGTAGAACGCTGGCGCCGGTGGAAGAATGATGGCTCCGTATTGCGCGGCCCTCATCAGGAGCTCGAGATGGCCCAGATGGAGCGGCGTTTCCCGTACCATCAGAATCAGAGGGCGACGCTCCTTAAGACAGACGTCGGCAGCGCGAGTCAGCAGGTTGTCATCATAAGAATTGACAATCCCCGACAGCGACTTGATGGAACAGGGAGCCACGATCATGCCATCGGTCCGGAACGATCCGCTGGAGATCGCGGCACCGATATCACGATGAGAATAAACGACATCCGCAAGCGCGCGAACATCGTCGACCTTGTAATCGGTTTCCTCGGCAATCGTCCATCCCGCGGATGGAGATATCACGAGATGAGTTTCGATGCCCTCCAAGGGCTTGAGAGCTTCCAGCAGGCGGATGCCATAGATCGCTCCGGAAGCTCCTGATATTCCAACAATGATCTTTCGCATATTGCTCCCGGGCTGAATGGCCGTACGTTTGCTATTGAAGATACAGCATCGACTCTGCGGGTTCGGATCAAGATCAATCAAGTGATGGATTCAGAAGGTGCCTCCGCACCGGGAATCAGACGGGGTGCCGGAGCAAACGCCCAAAGGCAGCCAGACACAGCCGTCCGCCGCCAGGCGTTTACGGATATCGGAAGTACGCCCCGAAAGCCACCACATTACTCCCTTGAATCAGCCACATGAATGAGCTGCGACGCCGCATCGAACTGATTAAAGGGAATTGTCGGAGCGATCCGATCAGTTCTCGCTGAAGCCATATTCGCTCCAACGCTCGATCACGTTGGCCGTGTCCTCGGGGGCGGGCTTGACCGTGGGTGGAAACCGCTCGTTGTTCCATTCCGCCTTGCGTTCGAACGTCCAGTTCCGCGTCGCATCGATCAGCACGCGATTCCACAGCGCGCATCCGAGCTGGCCGAGATCGCGATCCTTGAGCGGCGTGCTGGGATCGAGCACCGAGCCAAAAATGTTGGGAAACACGGTAATGCCGCCTTCGCCGGCATTGACCCTGAAGGCATAGGCCCAGTCGAGCTGCTCGTAGCTCGACGGATCGATCTCTTCCTCGACAACCATCACATTCTTGTATTTGTAGCGCGCCGCGCCGTGGCCCCAGAGCGCGGCGGCGATCTGCTTTGGCTGGCCCTGATACATTTTCTTGATCTGCACGACGATATTCACGCCGACGGTGATCGGATGGCAGACCACGTCGAGAATGCCCGGGATTTCTGCATTCTCCAAAATGTTCCACGCGGTCGCGGCGCGCTGGATCGCGCCCATGGTGCCGTTCTCGCTCGTCGATCCCGGCAGCGTGCCTTCGAGCGTGCCTCGGAAAATAGGATCGTTACGATGGGTGATGCAGGACACCTGGATTGTCGGCCGGCGCGCAGGCAGATCGGAGATATGGCCGGTCGCCTCGCCAAACGGACCTTCCATCTCGAACGTCGCGGGGTCTGCCGAGATCGTTCCTTCGATAACGATTTCAGCATCCGCGGGCACTTCGAGATCGCTGGTTTCACATTTCACCAGCTTCAGCGGCTCCTGGCGATAGGCACCCATCACGTCATATTCGCAGACACCGGGTCCGATCGGGCTCCCCGCAATGAAGTCCATGATCGGATCGAAACCGATCACGCAGGCCACCGGCATCGGCTCGCCACGCTCGGCATACTTCATGAAATGGCGGCCCCAGTGCTGACCGCCCATGTTGAGGAGAACAGGAATCGACCGCTTGCTGCCGATCATTCCACGATAGACGCCGACATTCAGGACACCGGTGTCAGGATCGCGCGTGACAATCGAGGCGAAGGTGTTGATGTAACGCCCTCCCTCCAGATAGTGCCAGACCGGGACAGGAAACTCGAAGAGATCGACCGCATCTCCGGTCACGATATTTTCCTTGACCCGCCCGGTTGCGACGCGAACCGGCGCAATTGTCTCGCGGTTCTTTTTCATGACGTGCCGGACGACATCGCGATTGGTGGCCCCATCCGGCAGACCCAGGATGAACCGCAGCCTGGAATCTCCGGCAAGCAGGCTCGTCACAAGCTTTGTGCATCGGCCGGCGCGGTAATCCTTGATCGCCTCAAACAGAAGCGCGGGGCCTTTCTTCTCGAGCACTCTGCGCGTGACGGCGCCGATCTCGCGATTCCAGTCGACTTCAGCCCGGACACGATGAAAATCACCGACATTCTCGAGTCGCTGGATTGTCTGCCGCAGGTCCATGAACCCGATATGTTCGTTCGGAGCACCGCGATGCGCATCGACCATGTTCGTTCCTTTTATGGGTTGAACGAGTACGGCCATCCCGCTCCGTACCGGTTCTGAAAGGATTGCGGATATCAGCCTATACCCGCAACTCGCGAGCATGGAAAAGCCAGAGCATTTACCAAGCACCGCAAGAAACGTGCTGACAATGGACTCTGGCCTCCACCGGCCTGATCACGTCATTGCGGCTTGATTCCCGCAAGCTCCGCGGCCGCCCGCCATTTGGCAAGTTCCGCCTTGAAAAATGCGGCAAAATCCTCTGGCGAGCCGCCTCGCACGACAGCCCCCTGAAGATGGATCGCCTCTACAAAGGCGGGCTTTGCGATCAACTCGTCGAGCGCGGAGCTGAGCGTCGCGACCACAGCGTCGTCGGTGCCGGCAGGCGCCAGCAAGCCAAACCAGGTGTCGGCGGTAAAGTCCTTCACGCCGGCCTCGGCCATGGTTGGCACGTCGGGCAAAAGTTTCGAACGCTGGGTGGAGGTCACCGCAAGCGCCCGGAGCTTGCCGCCCTGCACCTGGGGAAGCCCGGTCACGAGCACATCGAACATGATATCGATATGCCCTCCGACCAGATCGTTGAGCGCGGGAGAACTGCCCTTGTAAGGAACGTGGACGAGAGGCGCGCCGGTGGCCGCCTTAAATCGTTCAGTTATCAGGTGAGAGATGCTGCCGTTTCCAAACGAGCCGTACGTCAGCCCGCCGTCCCGCTTCTTTGCTTCGGCGATGAGGGCGTCGACGCTTTCCGCTTTCACCCTCGGCCCGGCCAGCAGAACGAGCGGCGAGGAAGCAACCAGCTTGATGGGTCGAAAGCTCTCGAACGGCTTGTAGGGAATCTGAGCGACGACGCTGGGCGTGATAGCCAGTGGCCCTGCCGCGCTGAAGAGAAGTGTGTAGCCGTCGTTCTTCGCACGGGCGACCGTGTCCTGACCGATGGTGCCTGCCGCGCCGGGCCGGTTCTCCACGATAACGGACTGCTTGAGCTTCGCGCTTAGTCCCTCAGCGACAAGGCGGGCCGTGGAGTCCGTGGATCCGCCGGCGGCATAGGGCACAATGATGGTGATCAGCCGCGAAGGATAGCTATCGGCGACCGCCGGGCTAGCAAACAAGGACGCGATTAACCCGATGGCAAAGAATCTCGAACGCAGCATCGTTTTCTCCCGGTTCACGATTTTATTTTATGGAATTGATCTATTTCGCCCTTCCTTGGCGAGCGCTGCGTTCCTTGTGACGCCGTTTCGCTATCGTCGATCGCGCGAGCTTAAAGGCATTGTAGGAGGGCACGAGGCCCTTGATAGGACAAAATCTGACGCGGATTATCACCACAGCGTTCAGATTTTCGGTGCGGGCATATCCTGCAAGAAGCCCCGCATGCTTGCTCATGCAACCGTTTTGCATCTGCAAGGATCACGCGGTCTTCGCCCACCACGCCGGCAGCGACGCTGCCCCGGTCGATCGCCCGGCCGGGGCCTGCCCACGCCGAGCGCGAAAGAGAGGGTTCGACCAAATTCAAGCCCGTCTTTCCTGCTCCAAATCGGTATGGCGCACCGGCACCAGAATCTCCCTCAATACCTTGCGGAGCCGATCTGGAATGGGACTTGGCCGTCGCGTGATCCGATCGACATAGACATGCACGAAGTGGCCTTCGGCGGCCACCACATCGCGTTCGTTACGAAACAGCCCCACCTCATACCGCGCCGATGAAGTTCCGATCCGGGTCACTCGGATCCCGGCTTTCACAATGTCCGGAAACGCAAGCTCGGAAAAATAACGACATCCCGTCTCGACGACGAGGCCGATTTGGGCGCCGCCGATAAAATCGAGCACCCCTTGCTCGATCAGCCAGCCATTCACAGCGGTGTCAAAAAGCGAATAGTGGACGACATTGTTCATATGCCCGTAGGCATCGTTGTCTTCCCAGCGTGTCGTGATCGTCCGCCATGCCCGATAATCGGATGAGCGCGAAAAAGCACTCGGCTCAAGCATTGGTCACCATGCCGCCCGATAGATCGCAAGCGCGTCGCTTTCGGTCATCGGTCGGGGATTGTTGATGAGGAGCCGCTGCTGCTTCATGGCGTCTTTGGCCATCTGGGGAAGATGGCACTCGCCGATGCCGACGTCGCGCAGCTTCGTTTTCATGCCCAGCGATGAAGAGAGCGTGGCAAGAGATTCAATGAATCTCACGCATTTTGCCTGAACGCCGGGCTCCCTTTCGAGATCCGGAAACGCATCGGCCGCAATCTCGGCATACAGGCTTGCTGCTTCGGGCGCATTGAAGCGCAGGACATGCGGCAACACCAGCGCGTTGGACAAACCATGCGGCACATGGAAGGTGCCGCCGACGGGATATGCCAGCGCATGCACCGCTGCCACCGGCGAATTCGCGAATGCCTGGCCTGCCAGCATCGAGCCGAGCAGCATGGCGCTGCGTGCCGCAAGATTGCTCCCGTCGAACACCGCAGTCTCGATATTCGCGCCAAGAAGCCGCAAGGCTTCGCGCGCGAGCGTTCGCGAAATCGGATTGTTGTTGGCATTCTTCGATGTATAGGCCTCGATGGCGTGAACCATGGCATCGACCCCGGTTGCCGCCGTAATCGCGGGCGGCAAGCCCAGCGTCAGCTCGGGATCGAGCACAGCGAGGTCAGGCAAGATCAGCGGAGACGACACCCCCCGCTTTTCATTCTCGCCGACCGTGATGATCGAGACCGGCGTCACCTCCGATCCCGTCCCGGCCGTGGTCGGCACGAGCACCAGCGGCAGGCGCGGTCCCTTGGCATTGTTGACGCCCCAGGCCGCATCAATGTCCTCCGCGGAGCCCAGCAGCAGGGCTGCAAGCTTGGCCACGTCCAGCGAGGAGCCGCCGCCAAATCCGATGACGCCGGTCACGCCCGCGGCCCGCCCCGCCTCCACGGCCTTGAGAAGCGTTTCGAGAGAGGGATCGGGCTCGACCTCACTAAAGACAGTCGGCGTCATTCCCGCTGCCGCCAGCGACGCAAGCGTGGCATCGCACAGACCAAGACGCCGCAATCCGTCGTCGGTGATGAACAGGACGCGTTCTCCAAGGCGGCTTCCGGCCGCTTCGTGAAGCCGCCCCGACGATCCGTTGGCAAAAACGATTGTCGGCGCTCTGAACTGGAACGGGTTCATGATCCTGGTCTCCTACTGCAATGCGGCGGCCCGTCGCGACGTCGATGTCGCGACCTTTCGGAAGGGCGTGTTGATCAGTGGATCGAGTGGCGCCGCGCCGAACGAGGCCCGACGCTGCTGGATTGGGGCATCGCCATACGTGGTGGTGCGCTGGCGCACCTGCCGCCCCGCCTGAACGATCCACTCCTCAAGGGTTTCCGGCGGAGCCTCCTGGCCGTGAACGGCACCCGCAGCGCGGGTGATGGATTCGTTCATCAACGTGCCGCCGAGATCATTCGCCCCCGCGTTCAATGCGATTTTTACGCCGAGCGGGCCAAGCTTCACCCAGGACGCCTGGATGTTCGGAACAAGCGGATGCAGCGCAATCCGCGCGACGGCGTGCATCAAGATCGCTTCACGGAACGTCGGCCCTGGCCGCGCGCCGCCCCTGAGGTAGATCGGCGCTTCCTGCGCCACAAAGGGAAGCGGAACAAATTCGGTGATGCCGCCGGTCCGTTCCTGAAGGTCGCGCAGCCGTAGAAGATGCCGCGCCCAATGTTCGGTTCGCTCCACATGGCCATACATGATCGTCGACGTCGTCCGCAGCCCGACCGCATGCGCCGTCTCCAGCACACTGAGCCATTCGTCCGTCGTCAGCTTGTCCGGACACAGGATGGCGCGAACCTCGTCGTCGAGAATTTCCGCCGCCGTGCCCGGCAGCGTGCCGAGTCCCGCTTCCTTCAACCTTCTCAGAAAGTCCCGCAGAGGCAGGCCGAGCGTCTTGGCCCCTTGGGTCACCTCGAGCGGCGAGAACGCATGAATGTGCATGTCGGGGCATGCTTCGCGCACCGCACGGCAGATATCGAGATAGGTCTCGCCGGTATAGTCGGGATTGATGCCGCCCTGCAGGCACACCTCCGTCGCGCCGCGCGACCAGGCCTCGCGCGCCCGGCGCTGAACTTCCTCCAGCGTCAGATCATACGGCTTGCCGCGTAGATCCTCGTGGGTCTTGCCTTTCGAAAACGCGCAGAACTTGCATCCATAGGTGCAGATGTTCGTGTAGTTGATGTTCCGCGTCACCACGTAAGAGACGGTGTTGCCGTTGACCTCGCGACGCAATTCATCCGCCGCCCGGCAAACAAAGGACAAATCGTCCCCTCGGGAAGCGAACAACCTCGTGATGTCTTCGACAGACAGGCGTTCGCCGTTGCGGCCGCGCGTGACGATGGATCGCACCTGCGCGCTGACGCCCTTATCGGACCCGTGGACGAAGATATTCTCCCCGCTCTGCATCGGCAACGCCGCGCTGCCAGCCTGCCAGTTGCATTCGCGCGCGAGCCATTGTGCGTCGGCCATCCGCAACACATACGGCGCGACAGCACTGTCGATCCACTTTTCCCGCTCGGAAATATAGGCCGGATAGACCGTCAACCGCTGCGCCAGCACCTTGCCCGCGGCGGTCGTCTGGTGCGCCAGTTCCTCGATATGCGGCCACGGCGCCTCTGGGTTCACATGGTCCCGCGTCACCGGCGAAACGCCGCCCCAGTCATTGATGCCCGCCGCGACGAGGCGCGGGAGAATGTCCGGACTGAGGTTCGGCGGGGCCTGAATGCTCATCGCGGGGCCGAACGCCAGACGCGCCACCGCGATCGTGCGGCAGAAGTCCTCGGCCGTGGGCTCCCCGTGCGTCTCCATCCGGGTGCCCGGCTTGGCGCGGAAGTTCTGCACGATCACTTCCTGGAGATGCCCATGCTCCTCATGAAGCTGGCGCAGCGCCAGAATGGATTCGAGCCGCTCCGTCATCGTCTCGCCGATCCCGACCAGAATGCCGCTGGTGACGGGAATGTTCAGTTGGCCGGCAGCCCGGATCGTCCCGAGGCGCGCGGCGGGGACCTTGTCCGGAGATCCGAAATGCACCATGCCACGCCGGGACAGACGGTCGGATGCGGTTTCCAGCATGATGCCCATCGAGGCGGATACCTGACGCAGCAATTTCAGCTCGTCATGTGTCATCGTGCCGGCGTTGATGTGCGGGAGCAGCCCTGTTTCCTTCAGCACCCGCCCCGCAACATGGGCCAGATATTCAATCGTCGACGAAAATCCGGCTTGATCCAGCCACTCCCGCGCGGCGCGGTAGCGCAACTCCGGCTTCTCGCCCAGCGTAAATAGCGCCTCGTTGCATCCGGCAGCCTTCCCGCGCTGGGCCAGATCCAGCACGGCCTCGACAGACATGAACGGGTGAGCGATCTGGCGCGGCGCCTTTGCGAAGGTGCAGTAATGGCAGACGTCGCGGCAAAGCTCCGTCAGCGGAATGAATATCTTGCGCGAATAGGTCGTGAATTCGCCAAACCCCGCATCCCGAACATACGAGGCGGCCTCAAGCAGGTCGCCAATATCTGCACGCGCCAGTTCGGTGAGCTGGCCAAGAGCCAACCTCTCACCCTGAGCGACCGAGACTGCGATGGATTTCAGGCGCATTTGTCTTGTCTCCTCGACACATCGCAGCCGACCCATCCCTTGAACGTCTCGTGAAATGCGGATGGCAGCAATCGGCCGTGCTCAAGATCGAAAATGGCGTCAACGTCGGCGGGCTGATCGAGATCGTGCGAAAGGCGGTCCGACTCCACGACAAGAAGCTCCGCGCCGCAGGCAACCGCAGCCTTCTGATATTCACTGGCGCTGTTGCGACCATAGAGCGGCGGCAGCAGATCACCGGGGCGACAAAGACGCACGTTCGTCCCCATCCCGAACCGATCGCGCACCAGCGTCACCTGCCGCGGAGCGCCTGCCAGATGACGTCGGACGATCTCTTCGAACTCGTCCGCCCAGAAGAGAGGAAGGTCCGAAAACACAATCCCGACATCCTGGGCGCCGGTGGACATCGCATGCCGGACGGCTCGCCCGACCGAGGCATTCAACCCGCGATTCAAAGGATCATCCGCCAGGATATCGAAGCCGAATTCCGACGCGATGCCAACAAGGGATGGCTCGGAGGACGCCACGATCACGCGGCGAACACACCGCACGCGCGCAAGTTGACGGAGCACGGTGACGGCCAGAAGCTCGGCGAGCTTCTCGCGATCGGCCGCCGGCAACACGCCTGCAAGACGGCTTTTTGCTTCCGTGAATTTCTTTGCGGGAACGATGATGTCCATGTCATTTGAACCCCACCAGCTTGATGCCGGCCTGGCACTTGAACTGGCGGTTGATGGTGATGAGAACAGACGTCAGGGCCTCGGCCGCGGCTGAATTGGCTAGCGGGCCGGCATACAGGCCGCGCAATCCCGTTGCCCGAACCAGTTCGATCACCCGATCACAGCCGTCCCGCTTGTTGCCGCAGACTAGGACGTCTCCGTCCATCGGCTCAAGGGCCTGGAGCTTGTCGGCCGCGACGGTCTGGAATGCGGACACCACACTCACACCCTCTCCAAGGGCGGCCTGCGTCGATACGGCGGCGCTGCCGGAAGCGGGAAGCTGCACGGTTCCAACCCGCGGCGGGACCAGCGGCGCGGTGGTATCGAGAACGAGCTTGCCCTGCACGACGTGCCGCAAAGCAGCCAAGGCATCAGCGTGCTGCGAAAACGGAATCGTCAGGACCACGATCTCCGCGAGCTTAGCAGCCTCGACGTTCTCCGCACCGCAGATCGTGCCCTGCACGCCTTTCTGCCGCAACAGGTCCTTCAGGGCTTCGGCCGCCTTCGCCGCGCTCTCAGCGCCGCGGGAGCCGATCACGACCGGATAGCCGGCCAGGGCCCAGCGGCGGGCGAGCCCGGTGCCGAGCGCGCCGGTGCCGCCGATAACTGCAATGGTGGGCCTGTCAGACATGGTGACTGCTCTTTTCGCGAGGTTGACTTGCGCGAGGTCAAATCACGCCGCGCAAGTTGCGACGCCTTGGACCTGGGTCCGCCGGCGGCGTGCAAACCGCATCGAACGGAAGAACCTCCCGTGTAACCTCAGTCGGCCTTACCCATAATGGTGGCGCGAACGGCCTTCTCATCCGATGCGTGAATGTCCTTGACCAATCCCGCGAGGGCAGCGCGCTCCGCCTCGTTGCGGACCGGGATCGAAAACTCGGAATTGGTCACGACGGGGCCGAAACGCTCCACCAGCTTCTTACCGACCTTGTCGTAGGTGCCGATGACCGCGAACTGGTCGAGGATCTCGTCGCTGATCAGCTTCGGGAGCGCCTCCCAGTTCTGCGCGCGCGACAGATA
>JAFKES010000134.1 GCA_017308495.1 Afipia sp. | reverse complement strand
GCCGACACGTCGTAGTGGAGGAGGGTGGCGTCTCCGTCGGCTTCAAGCCGGACGACGGCGCTCCCTTTGGCGAATCCCGCGACGCCGCCCTGACCCTCGCCGGCAATGCGATAACCGTTCGGAGGGTCGAGGTCGGACAGGGTGACCGCGCCCTGAAACTTCGCGCTGACCGGGCCGACCTTGATCACCGCGGTTGCGTTCATCTGGGTGTCGGAGAGTTTTACAAGCTCCTGACAGCCGGGAATGCATGCCTTGAGAACCGCCGGATCGTTGAGGGCTTTCCAGACGAGATCACGGCTCGCCGGAATCTGCTGTTGTCCTGTCAGCTTCATATCGGTGCTCCTGTTCCTGCAGTGATCGTCCCGTGGTCCGCGCGCGATGTTTCGTGCGTGCGTCGCAATACGCGCAACCTGGTCGCGGGCTATCATGCTTGCGTGCGCAGCTTGACATCGCATATATTAGTCCAGTAATGCAAGTCACTATACTTGATGATAGCGGCTCATTCTGTGATGTTGCGGCGTCGGGTGGCGTGAAGCCCGGCGAGTCGCGCATCGAGGGGTGGGTCAGGATCGGGCATCGGTATGAAGCCAGCCTCGTTTGACTACGTTCGCGCGGAGAGCAGTGAACACGCGGTGCAGATGCTGGCTCAAGCCGGCGGCGACGGAAAGATCATTGCCGGCGGCCAAAGCCTGATGCCGATGATGAACTTCCGGCTGGTGAAGCCGTCCGTTCTGGTCGATATCAATCTTATTCCGGGCCTTGATCGTATCGAGCAACGCGGTGATCGGCTTGCATTGGGAGCTTTGGTCCGGCATCGCATCACGGCTGCGGATGCCCTGATCGCCAGCCGGATTCCTGTCCTCCATCACGCAATGAAGCATGTCGCGCATCTCACGGTTCGAAACCGGGGAACGTTTTGTGGCAGCGTCTGCCACGCGGACCCCGCGGCGGAGATGCCGATGATGACGCTGCTGCTGAACGGGCTTATCCATGTCATTTCCGAACGAGGGCAGCGCGTGGTCGCGGCGCAGGACTTCTTTGTCAGCTCGCTGGTGACATCGCTTGAACCGGACGAGATGGTGACGGAGATCGAGGTCGATACCCTCCCGCCCGGTACGGGATGGGCTTTTGAAGAATTTGCCAGACGCCACGGGGACTATGCGCTGGCCGCGGTGGCGGTGACCATGGCGCGCCGCGATGACGTCGCATCGGAAACCCGGATCGCCCTCATGGGGGTAGGAGAGATGCCGATGCGCATGCCGGAACTGGAGGCGATGATCGATGGTCGGAACCTGTCGGACACATTGGTTGACGAAGTCGTTGAAGCATTGCGCGGTCAGATCACGCCGAACTCGGATATCAATGGATCGTCGGACTACCGGCGTCATCTGGCTGGCGCTTTGACGCGTCGCGCATTGTCGGATGCCTGGTCGCGCGCGGATACGGGGGCGGCCTGATGAGCGCACACGTTGACATCACGGTGACGATCAACGGCCTTTCCTATACGCGCCGCGTCGAGCCGCGCATGCTGCTCTCCGATTTTCTTCGTCATGAGATTGGTTTGACAGGAACCCACGTCGGTTGCGAGCACGGCGTGTGCGGTGCGTGCACGGTGCTGCTGGATGGGCGCAGTGCGCGCTCTTGCCTGACGCTCGCTGTCCAGACCGACGGAGCCGATATCGAAACGGTCGAAGGGCAGGGAAGCGTCGAAAGTCTGGGGCGAATCCAGCGTGCTTTCCGTGATCATCACGGTCTTCAGTGCGGGTTCTGCACGCCGGGGTTCATCATGACCATCACCGATATGTTGCGTCACCACAGCCTCGATAACGATGACGAGATTCGGGAGGCTCTCTCGGGAAATATCTGTCGCTGTACCGGCTACGAGCACATCGTCAACGCGGTGCGCGAACTGGCGCGGGAAAGAGGTCCGCTTCGATGACCCGTCGTTTGATCGAGGGGGGCCTTGCGGAGGTGTGTCGCGGATGAAGACGTTTGACAACGCATCGGTGGAACTGCGCCCGAAGCTTGTGGGGCAGCGTATCAAGCGAACGGAAGACCCGCGGATTCTGGCCGGAGCCGGCCGCTATGTCGATGACGTGACGCCGCCTGCAACGCTCCACGTGGCACTGCGGCGCAGCGATCAGCCTCATGCGCGAATTCGCAATATCGATGTCGGCGATGCGTTTTCTGTTCCGGGCGTCGTCGCGATCTTCGATGCCACGGATATCGAAGGTGATGTCACGCCGGCGGTACCGACGTCGCGGATGAAAAACTACTACGCGACGCCGATCTGGCCGCTCGCCCGGGGCAAGGTGCGCTATGTCGGCGAACCGGTCGTCGCCGTGCTTGCGGAAAGTCGCTATGCAGCGGAAGACGCGCTCGAACATATCTCCATCGACTATGAGCCGTTGCCGTTCGCGATCCGGCAGGTGGATGCAGTGGCTGACGACGCTCCGCTGCTGCACGAGGAAGCCGGAACAAACGTCATCATTTCGCGTGAGTTCGCGCGGGGAGATGTCGACAGGGTCATCGCGGAAGCGCCGGTGACGGTCAAGGCCGTCTTTCGCATGACGCGCAAGACGGCGGTGGCGATGGAGAACCGCTCGTACCTCGCCGAATGGGATCGGCGTCGGTCGGCGCTCACATTGCATTCATCAACCAACATTCCCGGCGTCATTCGCGATGTGTTGTCGAATTGCCTGAACTTGCCGGGCAGCCGGCTTCGGGTCGTGGCTCCGGATGTCGGCGGCAGCTTCGGCGGCAAGGGGTCGCTCTATCACGAGGAAATTCTGGTGTGCGTCCTGGCTCGCAAGCTCGGACGGCCTGTGAAGGTCGTGTGCGACCGGCTCGAAGATCTGTCGGCAACCAGTCAGGCGTTCGATGAACTGATGGACGTCGAGCTTGCTGTCGATCGGGAGGGCAGGCTGCTCGGGCTCCGCGCCGACGTGATCGGTGATATCGGCGCCTACTCGATCTATCCCTGGACCGGCGCGCTTGAGCCGGTTCAAGTCGTCAGCTTCCTGCCGGGGCCTTATCGGCTGGAACACTATCGGGGACGCATTCGCGGCGTTCTCACGCCAAAGCCGCCCACGGGGCCTTATCGCGGCGTTGGCCGTCCCTCGTCAACGTTCGCGATGGAGCGCCTCATCGATATGGCGGCACGCAAAATCGGGATGGACCCGGTAGAGATCCGCCGTCGAAATCTCGTGACAGCCGAAGAATTCCCCTACCGGACAGCGTCGGGAATCATCTGGGACCGATCGGCCTTTCAGGAGTGTCTCCAGAGCGCGGTCGATCTTGCGGACTATCCCGCCCTCGTTCGTGAGCGGGACAAGGCACGCCGGGAAGGTCGATGGATCGGGATCGGGCTTTCCAGTTACGCGGAACTGACGGGCATCGGCTCGCGCATTTCGGTCGCTCCCGGCATGCCGATCAACACCGGAACCGAAACGTCGTCGATCCGGATCGATGCGACCGGCGCGATTACGGCGGCCTTTGGAATCTCGTCGCATGGTCAGGGGTTGGAAACGACGCTTGCGCAGGTCATCGCTGATGAACTCGGTTGCAAGATGGAAGACATCGAGGTTCAGCATGGAGACAGCTCGCTCGTTCCGATGAGCAGCGGCACGTATGCGAGTCGTTCCGCGGTGCTCGCCGGTGGTGCTGCGACGATGTCGGCGCGGGTTGTGAAGACCAAGGTTCTGAAGGCTGCCGCCTATCTGATGGAGGTGCCGGTGGAGGACCTGGAAGCCTCGGATGGAGTGATCCGGGCGCGCTCATCCAACGCCTCCATGACGTTCAAGGAGGTGGCGCATGCGGTCTATTCGCAGATGGGCCGTATTCCGCGCGAGCAGAGGGAAGACCTCGTCGCATCGGAAACTTACGATCCCTACCTCGGAACGGCCTGCTCCTCGACCCATCTCGCGATGGTCGAAATCGATCCGCAGACCTACGGTGTCACGGTCAAGCGCTATGTTGTGGCGGAGGATTGCGGCCGTATCATCAATCCGATGATCGTCGACGGTCAGGTCCAGGGCGCCGTCGCGCAGGGCATTGGAGCCGCGTTGCTTGAGGAGGTCGTCCATGACGATCAGGGTCAGTGCGTGACGGCCAGCCTTGCCGACTATCTCGTCCCGGTGGCGACGAATGTGCCCAATATCGGCATCGTGCATGTCGAGGCGGAATTGCCCAATAATCTGGGCGGTTTTCGCGGGATGGGCGAGGGCGGCACGATCGGCGCGCCCGCAGCGATCGCCAACGCCGTTTCGGATGCCTTGTCGCCACTGGGAATCGAAATCGACACGCTGCCGGCAACCCCCGAACGAATCTTTCGGTTGGTGGAGGCCGTTCGTGCTCACGGAAGCGGCAGGTGATTCGCTCCGGGCCCGATACGCTTGTTCCGGATTGCACTACCAGTATACATTGCTAAATAATGTCTGAGACTCTGCGAGTGTGAACTTCGGAGCGACTGGTAAAGGGCAATTGATCAGGGGCAGCGAATGCGGCCAGCGGCAGTAACAAAGCAAAAGAAGCCTGCCAGATCCCCAAAGTCAGATGTGTCGGTCAATACTGACAGCAAGCTCTCAAACCAGTTTGAGCGCCGGTGTTCGATCGCCAGCACCGTCGGCATATTGTCCGATGCGTGGGCTTTCCTCGTCATTCGCGAAGCGTTCTTCGGCGCAAAACGGTTTGAAGAGTATCGTTCCGGCCTCGAAATCTCCCGCGCAACTTTGACGGATCGGCTTCGACGGTTGACGCAGGAGCAGATCCTTCGGCAGGTCAGCTATTCGGATACGTCGAGCCGCGTAGAGTACAAACTCACCAAATCGGGCATCGATCTTTATCCGGCGTTCATGGCGCTGATGCAGTTCGGAGACCGGTGGCTCGATCCCACGCAAGGTCCGCTGCAACTCATTCACGAGGACTGCAATTGCGTCAGCAAGCCCGTCGTGGCCTGCTCGTGTTGCCAGAAGAAGATTTCGGCGCGTGATGTCACTTATCTCGAGGGACCGGGCGCGGGCGTTGTCCGGGGGGAGGCCGTTACGCGCCGCACGCGCCGCACCGCTGATGACTTCATGCGGGGGCGTCCAAGTTCGGTCTCGCGCGCGCTGGAGGTGATCGGGGATCGATGGAGCTTTCTGATTATCCGGGAAGCTCTTTTCGGGGCCGCGCGATTCGATCAGTTCCAGAACGAATTGAAGATTGCGTCGAATATTCTGACCGATCGGCTCGCCCGTCTGGTCGAGCGCGGTGTGTTCAGGAAACGAAAGTATCAGTCGGCCCCCGAGCGATTTGAATATTTGCTGACGGCGATGGGCGCTGATCTGCACGGACCGCTGATGATGATGATGGCCTGGGGCGATCGGTGGCGGGCCAATGGCGAGCCGCCGATGCTGCTGAGGCATGCCGCCTGCGGTCAGATCTTCACGCCAACGGTTATTTGCGATCGGTGCGGCAAGCCGATTCACGCCTACACCATGAAATACCGGATGCGTTACGATCCCGATAAATTCGGCGGGCGAAAGAGCAGCCGGGCGGTGCCCGGCCGCGTTTAGTATCCCGAATCCGAAGTTCGCGTCATGTTTTATGGCGAACTTCGGATGCGAAAGGGTCCTCAGGGTCGAAGGACGCGCTACTTCTTTACAAGGGGGCACTTGCTTTCCGAGAGCGGACGATATGCTTCGTCACCCGGAATGACAGCGCGCAGCTTGTAATAGTCCCACGGATATTTCGACTCGGACGGTTTCTTGACCTCGTAGACATACATATCGTGGACGAAGCGGCCGTCCTCACGAACGCGCCCGTTCTTGGCGAAGAAATCGTTCACCGGCATCTCACGCATCTTCGCCATCACGGTCTTGGCGTCGTCGGTGCCCGCGGCCTTGATGGCGTTGAGATAATGCATTGTGGAGGAATAGTCGCCGGCGTCGCCCATATGCGGCATGCGCTTCATGCGTTCATAGAATCGCTTGGAGAAGGCGCGGGTTTCGTCGTCGCGATCCCAGTAGAAGCCGTTGGTCAGGACCAGGCCCTGGGCCGTATTGAGGCCCATGGAATCGATGTCGGTGATCCACACCAGAAGGCCGGCGATGCTTTGCTTTCCGCCGTCGGTGAGGCCGAAGTCCTTGGCGGACTTGACGGCGTTGATGAAGGTCGTGCCGGAGCCCGCCACCGCAACCACCTTGGCCTTCGAAGCCTGGGCCTGCAGCAGGAACGATGAATGGTCGGGCGTGTCGATCGGGTAGCGGATCGCTCCGGCCACCGTGCCGCCGTTGGCCTTCACGACATTGGCGGTGTCGCCTTCAAGGGCGTGCCCGAACGCGTAATCCGCGGTCAGGAAGTACCATGAATTCAAGCCTTCCTTGATCAGCGCTTTTCCGGTGCCCTGGGCGAGAGCGTAAGTGTCGTAGGCGTAGTGGATGCTGTTGGGCGTGCAGGAATCGCCGGTCAGTCGCGACGATCCCGAGCCGTTCACAATGGCGATGCGGTTCTTTTCCTGTGCGACATTGGTGACAGCCAGCGCAATCGAGGAGTTGATCAGGTTGGCGATCATGTCGACCTTGCCGACATCGTACCATTCACGGGCTTTCGCGATTGCCACTTCATTCCGGTTTTGATGGTCGGCGACGATAACCTCGATGGGCTTGCCGAGAACCTTTCCGCCAAAGTCCTCGACGGCCATTTTGACCGCGGTCACGGAGCCCTCTCCCGATTCATGGGAAAATTGCCCGGACATGTCGGTCATGACACCGATCCGCACCACGTCGTCGGAAATATTCGCCTGGGCAAACGCTGGGCTCGCGAGCGCTACGGTTGTCGCTAGTGCAATTGCAGTTGTTTTCATGGTTCCTCCCGTTCTCTTCTGAAAAATCCGTCGCCGGTCATTCCGACGCAGCATATAGGCTTGCATAACTAGACTAATTTGGTATGACGCTGTCAACAGTGTTTGCTCAAAACTTGTTCGGTTGCGGCGCACAACAGGAGGGGAGGAACGGGATGCATGCAGCGACGCACCATCCGGCGACCGAGGTCGTCCTCAAGGCGCGGGGGTTGCGAAAGGAATTTCGCGGCTACACGGCCGTCGGCGGCGTCGATCTCGATGTCCATCGCGGCCAGATCCATGCGTTGATCGGGCCGAATGGCGCGGGAAAGACCACGGTCTTCAATCTGCTCACGAAATTCCTTGTCCCGTCGGCGGGGCAGATCCTGCTGGAAGGCATCGATGTCACGAATGAAAAGCCGGCCGCGCTGGCCCGACGCGGCCTTGTGCGGTCCTTCCAGATTTCGGCGGTGTTTCCGCGCCTGAGCGTGAGCGACAACATCGTGGTCGCGCTCCAGCGCGCGTGCGTGTCGCCGGTCGCGTTCTGGCGCGGACGCAAGCGGCTTGGCGATGTATCGGTGCGGGTCGACGAGTTGTTGAACCAGGTTGATCTGGTCGCCTTCGCGGCGACGCTCGCGGGAGATTTACCTTATGGGCGCAAGCGCGCGCTGGAACTGGCGACGACACTGGCCGCCGAACCCAAGGTGATGCTGCTCGACGAGCCGACCCAGGGATTGGGCCACGAAGACGTCGATCGCGTGACCTCGCTGATCAAGCAGGCGGCGATCGGACGAACCGTTGTGATGGTTGAACACAATATGAAGATGGTTGCGCGCATTGCGGATCGCATCAGCGTGCTGCGGCGAGGGGAGATCATCGCCGAGGGGACCTATGAGGACGTCTCGCGCGATCCGCAGGTCATTGAATCCTATCTCGGATCGCGATCCCGCGCGGAGAAGAAACAATGACGGCGGTGAGTGAACTGGCCTCGCACCAGCCGGATGTGCTTGCGGTCAGCGATCTGCATGCGTGGTATGGCGAATCGCACGTGCTGCACGGCATGTCGTTTTCCCTGCATCCCGGCGAGGTCGTGGCGCTGCTCGGCCGCAATGGCAGCGGGCGGACCACCACGCTGCGCGCCGTGATGGGTCTCACCGATCGCACCGAGGGTGAAATCCGGATCGGTGGCAAGACTTCATCGGGGTTGCCGCCGCATCTCATCGCGCGCATGGGCGTCGGCTACTGTCCCGAGGAACGCGCGATCTTCGCCTCGCTGTCATGCGAGGAAAATCTGCTGTTGCCGCCTCGCCAGACGACAGGCGGCATGACGATCGAGGAAATCTACCGGCTGCTGCCCAACCTCGCGGAGCGGCGCCACACCCCGGGCACGCGGCTTTCGGGCGGCGAACAGCAGATGCTGGCGATCGCACGAATCCTGCGGACCGGCGCTCGCCTGCTGTTGCTGGATGAAATCTCCGAAGGGCTCGCCCCGGTGATCGTCGATCGGCTGTTCGATCTGGTCGTGGAGTTGAAATCGCGCGGTTACACCATCCTGCTCGTCGAGCAGAATAAGTATTTCGCGGCTCCCCTTGCCGACCGGTTTCTGGTGGTCGAACGCGGAAACATCGTCATGCGTCTCACCGCGGCCGAGCTGGAAGCGCAGGCCGACCTTGTCGACCGTACTCTGGGCGTTTGAGAGGCGATATGTTCGATATTCCTCTTCAGGTGTTGCTTGGTCAGGTCACGATCGGCCTCGTCAACGGATCTTTCTACGCCATCCTCAGCCTTGGTCTTGCGCTGATTTTCGGCCTTCTCAATGTCATCAATTTCGCCCATGGCGCGCTCTACATGCTGGGAGCGTTCGGGGTTTATCTCGCCATGCACAAGCTTGGCGTGAACTATTGGTGGTCGCTGATCCTTGTCCCGATCGTGGTCGGTGCTTTCGGGGCGTTGATCGAGAGGTTTCTCCTGCGTCGCCTTTCCGGGCTCGATCATCTGTATGGGCTGCTGTTCACGTTCGGCCTCGCGCTCGTGCTTGAAGGGATCTTCCGCGATATCTACGGATCGGCTGGCCTGTCGTATCCGACGCCGCCAATGCTGCGGGGGCTGATCGATCTGGGCTTCATGCGGCTGCCGATCTATCGCGTATGGATCGTCGGCATGTCGCTGCTGGTCTGCATCGCGACCTGGTTCCTGATCGAGCGGACCCGGCTGGGCTCCTATCTGCGCGCCGGCACCGAGAATGCGCGGATCGTGCAGGCTCTGGGCATCAATGTTCCGCTGATGGTGACCCTCGTCTATGCCCTCGGCGCTGCTCTTGCTGCGTTCGCGGGCGTGCTGGCGGCCCCGATCTATCAGGGGCGATCGCGACAGGGCTCGCCCTCGGCGTGATCGAGGGGCTGTCCAAGGTATTCTATCCCGAGATTTCATCGACCATCGTTTTCATCGTCATGGCGTTCATTCTCCTGATACGCCCTGCCGGTCTGTTCGGGCGCGAAGCATGACAGAATCCGTGAGAACGTCGACGGTTCTGTTGCTCGGCCTTTTCGTGGTCGGCTTCATCGCGCCGTACACCGGCCTCTATGCGCAATTTCTGATGAAGTGTGTCGCGCTGGCGCTATTCGCGGTGGCGTTCAATTTCTTCACGGGAAATGTCGGGCTGCTGTCCATCGGCCATGCCGCCTTCTTCGGAATGGGTGCTTACGTGGCCGGCTATGTCACGAAGGAGTGGGGGGCGACGCCCGAACTCGCCCTCGGCGTCAGCCTTCTTGCTGGCTTGGCCATTGGCGTGGTGATGGGCGGCATGGCGATCCGGCGTCAGGGCATCTATTTCGCGATGATCACATTGGCGCTGGCCCAGATGGTCTATTTCTTCTGCGTGCAGGCGCCGTTCACCGGTGCCGAAGATGGACTGCAGCGCATTCCGCGGCGGGCGCTGTTCGGAATCGTCGATCTGTCGGATGACCGCGTGATGTATCTATTCGTGCTCGCGGTCCTGGTCGCCGTCGTGTGGGCATTCCAGCGTCTGATGGAGGCGCCGTTCGGCCAGGTCCTGCTCGCCATTCGCGATAATGAGCCGCGCGCCATTTCTCTGGGCTACGATGTGCAGGCTTACAAGCTCTCGGCGTTCGCCATGTCGGCCGCGGCGGCTGGCCTCGCCGGAGGCGTGAAAGCATTGACGCTGGGCTTCGCCGGCTTGCCGGATGCGCACTGGACGCAATCCGGCAATGTGATTTTGATGTGCCTGCTCGGCGGTCTGGGCACGCCGCTCGGGCCGATCATCGGCGCGATCC
Organism: Afipia sp.; assembly: GCA_017308495.1. GTDB lineage: Bacteria > Pseudomonadota > Alphaproteobacteria > Rhizobiales > Xanthobacteraceae > Afipia. The sequence continues at coordinate 22,089 of JAFKES010000134.1, read as the reverse complement.
TGGTGGTGACGCTGGAAAGCAAGCTGTCTGGCGTCGGCGTCATTCAGCTTGGCTCGCTGTCGGTCGACCTGTCCACCAAGGTCCCGATCATCATCGGGCTTATCTTCATGGTGTGCGTGCTGCTGTTCCGCCGGGGCATCGTCGGAGAAGTCGCCGCCGCATTTCAGGCCGCGCGAGCCCGCCGCGCGCCGTCATCCAATGATGGGAAAGTCGCGAAGCGAGTTGACATCGCAGCGGCGGATTAGTCTATTTATGCAAGTAATGACTTTCGACTTGAACGAGCCGAAGGTCGGGTCACGTTCCTGAAACAAAAATTCGAGTGGTCGAACGATCGCGCTTGACCGCTCCATGCCTGAGTGGAGTTCGCCGTGCAGGGATTTGTCTTCCAATCCACGAAATCAATTCTGGTGGAGCCGGGGTCTTCGTCCCGGATCGGCGAGCTCGTCAAATCGCTCGGCTGCAAAGCCGTTCTGATGGTGACCGATCCGGGTGTGAAGGGCGCGGGCCTTCTGCAGGCGGGATTGAACGGGTTGCAGCAGAATGGGATCGCGGTCACGCTTTTCACGGATGTGGAGGCTGATCCGCCGGTTCACGTGATCGATGCGGCGGTCAAGCTGGCGAAGCAGGCCAATGTCGATGGTGTCGTCTCCATTGGCGGCGGCAGTTCGATGGACGTTGCAAAACTCGTTGCCCTTCTTGCTGTCGGCAAGGAGAAGCTCGACGATATCTACGGTGTCGGGATGGCCAAGGGGCCGCGTCTGCCGCTGGTCCTGGCTCCGACGACGGCCGGCACCGGATCGGAGGTCACCCCGATCTCGATCGTGACGACGGGAGAGGGCGAAAAGAAAGGCGTGGTCTCGCCCGTTCTGTTGCCCGACTGGGCCGTCCTCGATGCGGAGTTGACATTGGGGCTTCCCGCGCCGGTGACGGCCGCGACCGGAATCGACGCGATGGTTCATGCCATCGAGGCCTACACCAGCAAGCGATTGAAAAATCCGCTGTCGGATGCGCTGGCGCGCGACGCGCTTCGGCTTTTGGGGGGCAACATCCACGAGGTCTGCCGAAATGGCGACAATCGTGAAGCCCGTCACAACATGCTGCTCGGTTCGATGCTGGCCGGGATGGCGTTCGCGAATGCGCCTGTCGCTGCCGTCCATGCGCTGGCCTATCCCGTCGGCGCGCGCTTCCACGTCCCGCATGGATTGTCGAATTCGCTCGTTCTTCCACAGGTCATCCGGTTCAATGCGCCGGCGGCTGAGCATCACTACGGCGAGCTTGCCGAAATCCTCGTTCCAGGCGCCAAGGGTGGAAGCGCCGATCGCACCAAGGCTCTGGTGGAGATGCTTTCAGCGCTTCCGACCGAGCTCGGCTTGCCGACCCGCTTGCGGGATGTCGGTATCGCGGCAAAGGATATCCACGCGCTGGCGGACGACGCCATCAAGCAGACGCGGCTTCTGATCAACAACCCGCGCGAGGTCGTGCGAGACGATGCATTCGCGATTTACGAGGCGTCCCTGTGACCCGACGCCATGCGGCCGATCCACGCGAGTCCTACCTGTACTTTCAGGTGATGACGACGCGCTGGATGGACAACGACTCCTATCGTCATATGAACAATACGACCTATTACTCATTCTTCGATACGATCGTGAACCAGTATCTCATCGAGCATGGCGTTCTCGATGTCGAAAGAGGTCCCATTATCGGTCTCGTCGCCGAGACCACGTGCCGGTATTTCAGCTCGATCGGTTTTCCGGCGAAAATCAATGTCGGATTGAGAGTCGGTCATATCGGGAGTACTAGCATTCGATATGAGGTCGGCCTCTTCAAGGACGACGAAGACGTGGCGTCGGCGCAGGGGCATTTCGTGCATGTCTACGTCAATCGGGAAAGCGGGCGCCCAATAGCCATGCCGGATGCGTTGAAGAGCGTTGCGACGCAGCTTATGCCTGGGCCTGAAATGACAGGGCTGCGAACACGGTTGCGGGAGGGACGAACCATTGCCTGATATCGATGTTGCCATTGAAGATCGGCTCGCCATCGTCACGCTCAACAGGCCTGCCGAGCGCAACGCCATGACGCTCGCGATGTGGCGCGATATCGCCGACATCTTTACGCGGCTCGGAAATGATCCGGACGTCCGGGGCATCATTCTGACCGGCGCGGGAAAGAACTTCAGCGTCGGCGCGGACGTCTCTGAGTTCGGCAAGGTGCGTTCCGACATCGCGGAGAGCAAGGCGTATGAGGTCGCGGTGGATGCCTCCTCGGAGGCTATCGCAAATACGCCGAAAGTGGTGATCGCGGTTCTGGAAGGCTATTGCCTGGGGGGCGGATGCCATTTGTCTATGGCCTGTGATTTTCGCTACGCTCACAGCGCCATATCGATCGGAATTCCGGCGGCGAAACTCTCGATCGTCTACGGGGTGCGCAGCACCCAACGCTTGTTCTCGCTGGTCGGGCTGACGAATGCGAAGCGGGTGCTTTTCTCCGCGGATCGGTTCGATGCGAACAGCGCAGCCCGTATGGGGCTGGTGGATCACGTCTCCGATGACCCTCTGGCTGCCGCGAAAGACTTTGCAAAGCAGGTCGCCGCACTGGCCCCGCTGTCGGTCGCGGGAGCCAAGCGGATTTTGACCGGCCTGGCGATGGGGCAAGGCGCGCTCGATCTGGCGGGGGCCGATGCCATCATCGACGATGCATCCGACAGTGATGACTACAGGGAAGGTCGTCAGGCATTCGCCGAAAAGCGTCCGCCGGCCTTTCGCGGCAGATAAGGAAATCCATCATGAAGATGCACATTTTGTCGGGCGGTCGGCTTCGTATGCGAAAGAGCATCTATTTTCCCGATGCCGATCGCAGTGAAACCATCGAGCTTCCGGTCTCCTGCATTCTGATGCGCCACAAGCAGGGCAATGTGCTGTTCGATACAGGGTGCCATCCGACGATCTCCGAAAATCCCGAACCGCGTTGGGGTGGTTTGGCGAAATTCATGACTCCGATCATGGCGGCGGGGGACCATGTGCTGAACGGTCTGAAGGCCCTGGCTCTCGAACCCGACGATATCGATGTCGTCGTGTGCTCGCACCTTCATACCGATCATTGCGGTTGCAACGATTTCTTCAAGAAATCGACGATCGTCGTTCATGCCCGCGAGCTCGAAGCCGCCAAGGCTCCCGAGGCCGTCAATTCCGGCTATTTCCCTGCGGACTGGGATCATCCTATTCCGATGAAGCTCATCGATCAGCAGACGGATTTGTTCGGCGATGGCCGGATCGTGCTGGTGCCTCTGCCCGGTCATACGCCGGGCACGATCGGCGCGCTGGTCAGGCTCGATCGGAGCGGCGAATTCCTGCTGACTTCGGACGCCGTCAGTGTGCGGGCCAATCTCGATGACGATGTCGTTCCCAAGAATACATGGAACGCGGAGCAATGCCTGCAGTCGTTCGCCGAAGTCCGGCGGATCGAGAAGGGCGGGGCGACCGTGATCTGCAGCCACGACAGCGCGCAGTGGGATGCGCTGAAGAAGGGGCTGGATGCTTACGAATAACGCTGCCGAGCGCGCGCAGCAAATTAATGATAGCTCAATAGTGAGGACAACAACATGGATATGGGTCTGAACGGCAAGGTTGCACTGGTCACCGGTGCGGGGCGCGATGTCGGCAAGGAAATCGCGCTCAGCCTGGCGGCCGAGGGTGCTGCGGTGGCGGTCAACTACAACGGATCGCGCGACAAGGCCGAAGCCGTGGTCGCCGAGATTGAGAAAGCCGGCGGCAAGGCGAAAGCCTACAAGGCGGACGTCGCCAACTTCGATGAAGTGAAGGCAATGGTCGCCAACATCGTGGCTGACTTCGGGGGACTCAATATCGTCGTCAACAATGCCGGCGTGGCGTTGCGCAATCGTTTCGTGGACACGACGCCGGACGAATGGAAGAAGCAGATCGATATCTGCCTCTACGGGGCAATCCACGTTTCGAAGGCCGCCGCGCCGCATCTGGAGAAGGCGGGAGACGGACGCATCATCGCTCTGGTCGGCGATTCATCACGCGTCGGGGAATCCGGACTTGCGATCGTGGCCGCCGCGCGCAGCGGTGTCATCGCCCTGATGAAATCGCTGGCGCGCGAGCTTGGTCGTTTCGGAACCACGGCCAACACGATTTCCCTCGGCCTGATCGAAACACCGCACGATCTTGCGTGGGTGAATGCCAACCGCGACAAGCTGACGAAGCTTTACCCGCTCCGCAGGCTCGGTTTTCCTTCCGATATCGCGCCGATGGTGACGTTGCTGGCATCCCGGAACGGTGGATGGATCACCGGTCAGACGATCAGCATTAGCGGCGGCTTCAGCATGGTCTAACGGATAGTTGAGGGGGGAGATATGCTCCAGACGGATCTCATCGCATCGATTCCGGCGCTTCTTAACCGTCATGCGCAAGCGCGTGGCTCGAAGGTTGCGTTTCGCGACTCTTCGGCGGCTGTCACCTACGGCGAACTTGCGGCACGTACCGCAAATCTTGCCGGCCATCTTGCCGATCACGGCGTTAAGCCCGGCGACAAAGTCGCGATCTTCCTGCCCAATTCGGTGGCATGGATCGAAAGCTGCTTCGCCATCAACCGGGCCGATGCCATCAGCGTTCCCATCAGTTATGACGCCACGGAGGCCGAGGTTCTTTATCGCCTGCAGGACGCTGATTGCACCGCCGTCATCACCACGGATGAGCGATCGGAGATGATCGGGAAGCTGCGTCGGGAGGCGCCATCGCTCAGGCTGATCGTACTTGCGGATCGCGGCGCGCATCGCCGGGAAGGTCTGCGATATTCCGAGCTTGCCGCCGCGCCGGCGAAATCAGTTCCGCCCGACTCGCTTGATATCCAGACACCGGCCTTCATCATCTACACGTCCGGCACGACAGGACGCGCAAAGGGCGTGCTGCTCTCGGTTCACAGCATGCTCTGGGTTGTGGCGGCCTGCTGGGCGCCGATTTCAGGTTTGTCCGAAAAGGATACGGTGCTGTCGCCGCTGCCGCTTTTTCATTCCTATGCACTCAATCTCTCGGTGCTTGGGATTCTGGCGGCGGGGGCGACCGAGTACATCATGGAGAAGTACTCGACGAGCGACGCTGTACGTCTGCTCAAGAGCGGTGAGTTCACGATCTTCCCCGGCGTTCCAACGATGTTCCACTACTTTCTGGAGGCAACCAAGGATGAGCCCGGTCTGAAGTTGCCTAACCTGAGGCTCAGCATGTCGGCGGGCGCCATCATGCCGGCGACGCTCAATCGTGAATTCGAGGGGCGCTTCGGCATCAAGCTGCTGGACGGCTACGGGATCACCGAAACCTCCACCATGGTGACGATGAACTGGCCGGTCGGCGCACGCGTTATGGGATCCTGCGGGCTTCCTCTGCCGGGGCTTGCCGTTCGGATCATTTCACCGGCGACGGGCGAGGACGTGCCGTTCGGCGAAGAAGGCGAGTTGATCGTCCGTGGTCCGAACCTGATGAGCGGCTATCATAACAAGCCGGAAGAAACCGCGTCGGCGCTGCGCAAGGGCTGGTATCATACCGGTGATCTGGCGCGAAGCGACCGCGACGGATATTTGACGATTACCGGACGGCTGAAGGAACTCATCATCCGCGGCGGGCAGAATATTGCGCCCGCGGAAATCGAGGAGGCCGTCAACATCCTGGACGATGTCGTTGATAACGCGGTCGTGGGGGTTCCGCACTCGCATCTGGGTGAGGTGCCTGCCCTGTTCGTTGTGGCGCGCGAGGGATCGGGCCTTGCGGCAGAACAAATTCTGGAGCATTGCCGGGATCGTTTGTCTTCTTATAAGGTGCCGTTCTCCGTGCATTTCGTGGGTGAGATTCCACGAACGGGCTCGGGTAAAATCATTCGCTTTAAATTGCGCGAGACGTTGGTCGCGCCAGACAACAAGGCACCGTAATATGCCAGACACGGCTTCAAAGCTCACCCTTAACGACCCCTCTTTGCTTCGCGACGTGTGTTATGTCGGCGGGGAGTGGGTTGCGGCCGATGGCGGCGGCACGATCACGGTCGACAATCCGGCGACCGGCGCGGTCATCGGCCGCGTGCCGAACATGGGCGCGGCGGAGACGAAGCGCGCCATCGATCTCGCCAACGCGGCGCTGCCGGCGTGGCGGGCGAAGACGGCGAAGGAGCGTTCAGGCATTCTGCGCAAATGGTTCGAGCTGATGATGGCCCATCAGGAGGACCTCGCCACGATCATGACCGCAGAGCAGGGCAAGCCGCTGGCCGAGAGCCGTGGCGAGATCGCCTATGCGGCGAGCTTCCTCGAATGGTTCGCGGAGGAGGGCAAGCGTGTCTATGGCGACACCATTCCGCCGTTCACGGCCGACCGTCGCATCGTGGTGCTGAAGCAGCCGATCGGGGTGTGCGCGGCGATCACGCCGTGGAATTTCCCCTCGGCGATGATCACGCGCAAGGCGGGCCCGGCGCTGGCGGCCGGCTGCACCATGGTGGTCAAGCCCGCGAGTCAGACGCCGCTGTCGGCCTTGGCGCTGGCGGTGCTGGCGGAGCGCGCCGGTCTCCCCAAAGGCGTGTTCTCGGTGGTGACCGGTTCGGCTTCCGCGATCGGCGGCGAGATGACGTCGAACCCGATCGTGCGCAAGGTGACGTTCACCGGCTCGACCGAGATCGGCAAGACGCTGATGGCGCAGTGTGCGTCGACGGTGAAGCGCACCTCGATGGAGCTCGGCGGCAACGCGCCGTTCATCGTGTTCGACGACGCTGACCTTGACGCGGCGGTGAAGGGCGCGATGGCCTCGAAGTATCGCAACGCGGGCCAAACCTGCGTGTGCGTCAACCGCATCTTCGCGCAGGAGAGGATCTACGACGCTTTCGTTGCGAAGCTGGCGGAAGCGGTGCGTGGCCTCAAGGTCGGCGACGGCTTCGGTGAGGGGGTCGCCATCGGACCGCTGATCAACATGGCGGCGGTGGAGAAGGTGGAGGAGCATATCCATGATGCCACCGCGAAGGGCGCCAAGGTCGCGGCCGGTGGCCATCGCCACGCGCTCGGCCGCACCTTCTTCGAGCCGACGATTTTGACCGACACCACGCCGGACATGCTGATCTTCCGCGAGGAGACGTTCGGTCCGGTGGCTCCGGTGTTCCGCTTCAAGACCGAGGAGGAAGCGATCCGCCTCGCCAACGACACCGAGTTCGGGCTGGCGGCGTATTTCTACGGCCGCGACATCGGCCGGGTGTGGCGCGTCGCCGAGGCGCTGGAATACGGCATGGTTGGCATCAACGAAGGCATCATATCGACCGAGATCGCCCCGTTCGGCGGCGTCAAGGAGAGCGGCAATGGCCGCGAGGGCTCCAAATACGGCATCGAGGACTACCTCGAAATCAAGTACCTCTGCATGGGCGGGATCTGACTGCGCTTTCGTCCATGGGATAGTGTCATAACGGCGGGCAGATGTCTTTCTGCCCGCCGCTACGCTCTCAGGGCTTGAAGACAAAACCCGGGCCGATCGCCACGTCCGCCGGGATCGGCGGCAGGTCGGCAAACAATTCGGGGTGCTTCTTCATCACGTTGAGGATCGGCTTCGGCTCGATGTGCTTGTTGACATCGAACACCGACTTGATGATGCCGAGCCGATGCAGGCGGTCCTGTGCGCTCCACAGCGCACGGTAGTTGTTGGCTGAAAGCCGACGGTCGAGCTGCTGAACGTTGAACTGCATCGCGGTCTCGGCGACGTCCAGCTTCAGGCCGGGAATCCAGCGGGTCGCGATGGCCGCGGCCTGCTTCGGGTTCTTGCGCATCCACTGGTCGGCTTCGGATGTGGCTGCCAGAAATTTCTCGGTGGTGGCCTCGTTCTTGTCCAGCCACGGACGCAGCGTCACCGCGAAGCCGAGATAGGCGATCAGATTGCCGCCGCGAAGCACTTCATACGCGCCGGGAACGTCCTTCTGTGCGATGATCGGCCAAGGATCCCAGCCGACAAATGCATCGATGCCCTTGGCGAGCAGCGCCACGGTCATGTCCGGCGGCGGCGTATTCACCAGCGTGACATCGTCGGGCTTCAATCCCGCCTTTTCGAGGATCGCCAGAATATAAAGATGATTGATGGTTCCGAACGAGGTGGCGATCTTTTTGCCTTTCAGGCTTGCGAGATCGTCTTTCTTGATCCCCGAGCCTTCACGCGCGATCAGCGCCATCGTGGCGTCCGAGCCGGTCTTGGTCGGATTGCCGCTGAAGTTGCCGAGCGCCACGAGATCCATGCCGCGCAGCACCGCGCCGATCATCGGCACGCCGACCTGCACCACTTCGACTTCGCCCGCCTGCAGCGCGTTGAGCGCATCGACGCCCGTTGCATAGGGACGGGCGATGGTGACATCGAGGCCCTGTTTTTCATAGAAGCCGCGCTCCAGCGCGACAGGAATCGCCAGCATGTCGATGGCGCTGACCATGCCGACCTTGAGCTTGACAAGATCCTGGGCTTTCGCCGGCATGCAGGCCAGCACCAGCGCCGCTCCCAATAACAGTATTCGTTTCATTGTTATCCTCCCTCCTTCATTGGTCCCACGCTCGTCACCCAGTAAGGCCGGGCGACGGTGTTGAGATCCGTTCGTTTGACACCACGCAGTGCTATCGAATGGTCGTCCGCACCGGCGACCCTTCCATATTGCTGGAACGCCTGAACGTGAAAGCGCTCGGGCGTGAAAGGCAGTTCGATCTGGATGTTGACCCTTGGCGACGTGCCGGCGAGTTCGGGCGCGATCTTTCCCGGGGCGGCCAATGTCAGCCATAGCTGAAAGCCCAGCCATGCCGCCACTACGCCGAGGATGACGCGGCCCTTGGTTGAGCGCAGCGCTTCGGATGCGAGGCTCATGCGGAACGCACCATGTGCAGCACCTGCGCCGACAATTTCTTGAACGTATCGTCTTCCATCAGGTCGTCCCAGATGCGCGGGCGCGGCAGGTCGATCTTGATCTGGTCGAGCACGCGGCCCTTGGACAAGACGACGACGCGATTGGCCAGAAACACCGCCTCGGGCACATCGTGGGTGATGAAGATCACGGTCGGGCGGCGCTCCTGCCAGATGCGCGTCAGTTCCTCCTGCAGCGTCATGCGGGTCTGCGCATCGACGCTGGCGAACGGCTCGTCCATCAGCAGCACGGCAGGATTGTTGGCCAGCGCGCGGACCACGCCGACGCGCTGTTGCATGCCGCCGGAGAGTTCGTTGGGATAGCGGTTGGCGGCGTGGGTGAGGCCCGCGAGCGCCAGGTATTCATGGGCGATCTTGTCGCGCTCGGCCTTGGGCACCCCGCGCATCTTCGGGCCGAAACCGACATTGTCGAGCACGGTTTTCCACGGAAACAGCGCGAACGACTGGAACACCACGCCGCGCTCCGGCCCCGGCCCGTCGATGGGCTTGCCATTGAGCAGGATTTCGCCGCCGGAATACGGAAGGAAGCCCGCGATCATATTGAGAATGGTGGTCTTGCCGCAACCGGACGGTCCGACCACGGAGACGAACTCACCCTGGTCGACATCCAGCGAGACGTCTTGCACGGCGGTGACGTGCGAGCCGGCATAGGGATCGAAATAGGTTTTCGCCAGATTGCGGATCGAAAGCGTGCTCATGAAGTGACCAATCCCCAGCGCTGACCCGTCGCACGCTCGATCGGCGCGAGGATCCAGGCGTCCACGATGTACCAAAGCAGTCCAAGAATGATCATGCCGAGAATGATCTCGACGGTGGAGCCGGCGCGGCGCGCATCGAACATCATGAATCCGATGCCGCTTGTGCCGACGATGATTTCCACGGCGATCAGCGCGCGCCAGCCATAGCCAAGGCCGTTGCGCAGGCCGGTGATGATGTTGGGCAATGCGCCGGGCAGGGTGACTTCCCACAACACGCGGGCGCGCGATGCACCGAGGCTGCGCGCGGCACGGGCGAGATCGCGCGGCACCGATTCCACGCCGAGCACGGTGTTCAGCACCACCGGAAACAGCACGGTGTAGACGATCACGAACGTCATGGTGGTGAGGCCGAAGCCGAACCAGATCAGCAGGATCGGCAGCCAGGCGATGTCGCCGATGGCCTGGAAGAACAGCAGGATCGGCCAGAACATGCGATACGCCCGGCGGCTGGTGCCGATCAGGATGCCGAGCGGAATGCCGAGCGCCATGCCGACCGCCGCACCGGTGGCGAGCCGGATCAGGCTGTCCTGCAGATAGTCCGGCAGGATGCCCTTGTAGGTCAGCGAAATGAACGAGCGCACCACGTCGCCGGGACCGGGGAAGAACGCGCGCGGGAACATTCCGGATTCCGCAACGAGCGTCCACAGCAGGACCACGGGAATGAACGGAACGATGGCGGCGATGCCTGGCCACCGTATGGTCGCCCGCGTATAGGCGCTCCAGATTTTCAGGATCGGGTTCATGCGCGCCTCACCATGCCCCAGCGCTCGATGGTGGCGCGCTCCAGCGGCGCCAGCAGCAGGCGGTCGATCAGTAGCCACAACACGCCGATCACGATCATGCCGAGCACGATGACTTCGGTGCGGTAGAAGTCGCGCGCCACGAACAGCATGTAGCCGAGGCCGACATTGGTGGCGATCATCTCCGCCGCGATCAGGCCGCGCCAGGCGAAGCCGAGGCCGGTGCGGATGCCGGTGACGATGTTCGGCAGCGCGCCGGGCAGCAGCACTTCCGTCAGCAGCGCCCATTTTCCCGCACCGAGAGAGGCGGCGGCGTTGGGCAGGGTGTGAGGAATGGTCGAAACGCCGAGCAGGGTGTTGTAGGCCACCACGAAGAACACGGCATTGAAGATCACGAAGATGATTGCGCCGAAGCCATAGCCGAACCACAGGGTGGCGATCGGAATCCAGGCGATGCCGGCCAGCACCGAGAAGAAGCGGAACAGCGGCGTCAGGAAGGCCGAGACCCCCGGGCTGACCCCCATGGCGATGCCGAGCGGCACGGCGGTGATGACGCCGATCACGGTGCCGATCGCGACGCGCAGCAGGCTCGCGCCGACATGATTGAGCAGGGTGCCGTCGCGGATGGACTCGACGGCTGCGCCACCGACCGCGCCCACGGACGGGAAGACGCGCGGATTGACCTGGAACAGCGGCACGACGATGGCCCAGACGATCACCAGCACGAGCAGCGGCGCAATGAACATCGCCGCGCCCACGAGGGAGCTGATCCCGCGCATGACCCATCGTGGTCGCGTCTTTTGGCTGGGCATGACCAGCATGTCGTCTCCCTGAGCCGGCGGTTGATGCCGGTCGCTTGTCGTTTCCTGCGGGCCGCTTGTTGTTTTGCGGCCTCGATTGATTGTGGCGTGAGCGCGAACGGCGCGATCACGCGATGGCGTAACCTCCGTCGATGACCAGAACGGTGCCCGTCACGAAGGACGCGGCGGGCGAGCAGAGATAAAGCACGCCGCCAAGAAGGTCCGACGGTGTGCCCCAGCGCCCGAGCGGCGTGCGGCTGAGGATCGGCTGACTGCGCGCTGGATCAGCCTGCAATGCGGCGGTGAGGGGCGTTGCGATCCATCCGGGCGCGATGGCGTTGACCCGGATGCCATCGCCCGCATAGGCGATGGCGAGCGATTTCGTAAGCTGCGCGATGCCGCCCTTGCTGGCGGCGTAACCTGGAACGAGCCCGCCGCCGAAAAACGACAGCATGGATGCGAGATTGACGATCGCGCCATTCGTTTTTGCCAGCAGTGGCCGCGCCGCCGAACAGACGCGCATGGTGCCGTTGAGGTTGATATCGACCACGGATTGGAACACCTCGGGCTCAAGTTCCTCGCCACGGCGGATCACGCCCGCGCAGTTCACCACGACGTCGAGCCCGTCGAGTGAATCGACCAGCGTCCTGATGGCTTCGCCGTCGCGCACATCGAGCTTGTGCGCCCGTGCCTTGCTCAGCACCGGATCGGTGGCCGCGGCCGCAATTTCGGCATCGCCGACCCCGGCAATGGTGACATCGGCACCGGCCTCGATCAGGCCGCGCGCGATCCCCGCGCCGATCCCGGAGGTTCCGCCGGTGACCAGCGCGCGTTTGCCCGCATACCAGATCGACGCCCAGGCCGCGGACGCGGCGTCGTGGGTCATGGTCGGTCCGTCCGACATCAGCGCACGAACTGATCGACGTAGTCGCGGCCGAGGCCGTTGGCCTCGTAATGCGCGCGGCACATGTCAATCTTGGTGAAGACGTCCTCGTAGCCGACGTGCTTGTTCTGCTCGTCGAGATACACCATCGATCCCTGGATATTGAAGAAGGTGATCATTTCGCTGGTGTCTTCCGGCACCACCAGCGTGTGGATTTCGCCTGGCGGCTCGAACACATAGGAGCCTTCGGTAGCGACCCAGTCGTGCTCGCGATAGAACCACTTGCCCTTCAATACGAAGCCGTGAACCGGATTGGGATGCAGATGGCGCGACAGGACGCCGGCGCGGCGCACGCGCAGCAGATTGCACCACTGACCCTGCCGCGTGTTGAGCATCAGCGGCCGAAACCAGACGTCAGGGGCCTGGGGCACCCACACGCGTTCATCCTGCGGCATCGCGACGACGGCGATCTCCGGTGGTGCTAGAACGTGGGTCGATCCCTTCATATCACGATACATGAGATGTCCTTTTGAGCTTGCCATTGGTCGTCCGCCGTGAGGCGGATGAGGGCCGCGCCGCAACGTTGCGTTTGGCCAATCTGGATCGGGTGTAGCCAACCACTTGTTCCATCGCGGCGCGTGCCTCGTCGCCATCGCCAGCGGCGATGGCGTGCGCGGCGGCGGCGTGGTTCGGCAGATTGCCTGCGAACCAGCCGGTGCTTCCGATCGCGACGGGTAGTATTGCGCTCAGGATGGTGTCGATGGCACCGCGAAAGCCCTGCAGCACCGGATTGTGGGTGGCGTCCAGAATGGCGAGATGAAACGCCTTGTCGGCGGCGAAAGCGCTGGCCTGATCATGCGCGGTGTCCATGGCCGCCAGCGCGGCCTCGATGCGCCGGCGATCATCCGCCGTCGCCCGCTCTGCGGCCATCGCGGCTGCCGCCGGTTCGATGATCGCGCGCACTTCCTGAATCCATAGCAGCAGTTCGACATCGGGTTCCTTGTCACCGACCAGCCAGCCCAGCACGTCGCGATCGAGCAGGCTCCAGTCGCAGCGGGGGCGCACATGAGTGCCGTGGCGCGGACGGACGCTGACCAGCCCCTTGGCGGCCAAGGTTCGCACTGCTTCGCGCACCACGCCGCGGCCGACCCCGAAGCGCAATTCGAGATCATGCTCCGGCGGCAGCGCCGCGCCCACCGGAATGACATCCTGCGCGATCTCGCTGCCGAGCGTCGCCAGCACCGCATGAATGCGGCCAGGCTTCACAAGTCTTGCGTGTGGTTTTGATCGCGCCTGCGCCACCGGTTTCACGTCCCTGAATTCGCCGTCTCGCGCGGCGTGAGGGGAATGCTAGCACGTGCAGGATTGTTCTTGCAATCATCCGATGTTAAACATCAGATGATTAAGACGGTTGCGGTGCGAAGATCGGAGCTTGTCGCGGCGCAGCAGAGTCGCGCGTGCCTGAGGTGCGGACACGAAGACACCACGATATCAACGGACAGAAATTCAGTCCTGCATTGGTACAACAATAATGCCGCGATGATCGCGGCGAACGAAGGCGAGGCAAGCGCGGCCATGGCGACGATCGGTTATCTGACGACGGTGAATTTCGATTTCGGTGCGATCAAAACTCTCAAGGCTGAACTGGAAGTGCTTGGCATCCGCCGGCCACTTCTGGTCACCGACGCCGGCGTGGAAGCTGCCGGCATCGCCGATACGGTGCTCAGCCAACTCGGTCGCGCCAACGTCCCGGTGTTTGCGAAGACGCCGCCGAATCCCACCGAGGAGGCGGTGCTCGAGGGCGTGAAGGCGTATCGCGATGCGGATTGCGACGGCATCATCGCGCTCGGCGGCGGTTCGCCGATCGATCTCGCCAAGGGCGTGGCGCTGGCGGCCACCCATAAGGGAGCGCTGGAGACTTATGCGGCGATCCGCAACGGCGTCGGCCGTATCACCTCGGCCGTCGCACCGGTGATCGCCATTCCGACCACGGCGGGAACCGGCAGCGAGGTCGGCAGGGGCGCGCTGATCAATCTGAGCAACGGATCGAAGCTTGCGCTCATCAGTCCGCATCTCATTCCCAGGCGTGCGATCTGCGATCCGGAATTGACCCTGCGGCTGCCGCCGCTGCTGACGGCAGCGACCGGCATCGACGCGCTGACCCATTGCATCGAGACTTTCCTGTCGCCGCTGGTCAATCCTCCGGCCGAGGCGATCGCGCTTGACGGCGCGCAGCGCGCATGGCGCAACATCCGCACCGCCACCGACAACGGCGCGGACCGCGCTGCGCGCTGGGAGATGATGATGGCGGCGCTCGAAGGCGGGATGACGTTCCAGAAGGGGCTCGGCGCGGTGCATTCGCTGTCCCATGCCGCCGGCGCGTTGCGCGCGCCGACGCTGCATCACGGCATGCTCAACGGCGTGTTCCTGCCGCATATCCTGCGCTTCAATGCCGACCATGTCGGCAGCAAGTATCAGCGGTTGCGCGAGCTGTTCGGTCTCGCGCCTGATGCGGATCTCGCGGATGCGGTGTCCGCGCTGGTCAAGTCGCTGGGCCTGCCGGTCACGCTCGGCTCCATGGGCTTCGAGGCCCGGCACATTCCGGAAACGGTGACCCGCGCGCTGGCGGATCACTCCAACGCCACTACCCCGCGCCGCGCATCGGCGGAGGAATTCGAGGCGCTGCTGCGCGCGGCGCTGTAGGAATTTTCGTTCAGCTTCGGTTCAGGGCGGGTGCCGTTTCATCCGGCGGCCCCGCGCGCTTGCGCGTGGCGGAACGGAACGATTCGCCACCTGCGCGATTGATCAGAATGAGATGCGCGGCTGCGCTTGATCGCTGCGGCGCGGCGATCGCGCGGGAATGACGCCACCGGAGATGCCATCGCCGGAGATGCCCCATGTCTAGGCTTTCGATGTCCAAACTTTCCATGTCCAGCCTGTTCAAAATCGGAACCGTTGCCGCGGCTTTGCTGTTGGCGCTGCCGATCGCCTCCTATGCGGCCGGTCGCGGCGGGCACGGCGGTGGTGGCTTTGGCGGCGGAGGATTTCGCGGCGGTGGCGGTGGCGCGAATTTCGGCGGTGGCGGATTTCGTGGTGGTGGTGGTGGCGCGAATTTCGGCGGTGGCGGATTTCGCGGCGGTGGTGGCGGCGCCCATTTCGGCGGCGGCGGCCCGCGCTTCGGCGGCGCTCATTTCGGTGGAGGTAGCCCGCGCTTCGGCGGTGGTCATGCCATTGTCGGGCCTCGTTTCGGTGGCGGGCGTTCCTTCAGCAGCGGCCGGCCGATGATGTCGCGCTCGTTTGCGCGGCCGGGTGGCGGCGGCCACGGATATTATGCACGGCGTGGCGGTGCCGGGCGGTACGTCAATCACGGCGCTGCCGGGCGGTATGCCAATCGTGGCGGGCGGGCTTATGTCAATCGCGGCGGGCGCGCCAATGTGGCCCGCATCAACGGGCGCGCTGATCGCGCGGCTCTCCGTCAGGGTCGCGCCGGGAACGTTGAATCCCGCGCGGTGCGCAACCGGCTGAATTCGCGCGCCGTCGCCGGCGTCATGCACCGGCCCGGCGCGTTGCGCGATCCCAACGCGCGGGCGCATGTTGTCAGCGCGGCGGCGCTCGCCGGCTGGCGCCATGGCGACCGCCATGGTGACCACAGAGGCTGGTGGCGGCATCGCCACGGCGGCTATGGCTGGGTCGGCCCATTGTTCTGGCCGTTCGCCTTCTCCGATATCTACGGCTACACCTTCTGGGGCGACGGCTACGATCCCGCGTTCTGGGATTATGGCTATGACGACATCTATGCCGGCCTGTTCGCGCCCTATGGCTACGACGATCTCACCGGCTATCTGCCGATGTCGCCGCCGCGGCGCAGCGGCGGGGGTGGCGGTGTGCCTGCTACGGTGGCCACGCAGCCAGCGTCGCCCGCGCCGGCGGACAGCGACAACCAGCTGGCGCTGATGTG
Organism: Afipia sp.; assembly: GCA_017308495.1. Taxonomy (GTDB): domain Bacteria; phylum Pseudomonadota; class Alphaproteobacteria; order Rhizobiales; family Xanthobacteraceae; genus Afipia. Next base: position 6,020 of record JAFKES010000134.1, on the reverse strand, counting down.
CGGCGACGATGCGCGCACCATCGCCGGGTTGCCGATCGACCGGATCCAGCAGGCGATCCAGCCCAACGACGCGCAGCGCGCGGCGCTGGATGACCTCGCCAATGCCTCGACCGAGGCCGCGCAGAAGCTGCGGGCGGCTTGTCCGACCGAGATCGCGCTGACCGCGCCGAACCGGCTCGCGGCCATGCAGACGCGGATCGACGCGATGATCGCGGCGGTGCATGCCATCCAGCCGCCGCTCGACAAGTTCTACGGCCTGCTCGACGACGAGCAGAAGGCGCGGCTCAACGCCATCGTGGGCGGCCGGCGCGGGCCGGCTGGCGGCACCGCCGCCAACGACTGCGGCGCCAACCCTGCTTTGCAATGGCCGACCGACCAGATCGAGAAGACGCTGAACCCGACCGAGGCCCAGCGCGCCAGCCTGACCGCGCTTCAGGACGCCACGGCCAAGGCCGCGGACATGCTGAAAGCCTCGTGCGCGCCGTCGGCCGATCTGACGCCACCGGCGCGGCTGGCCGCGATCGGCAGCAGGCTGGAAACGCTGAACGAGGCCGTGAAGACGGTGCATGCGGCGCTGACGGATTTCTACGGCAAGCTGACCGACGAGCAGAAGGCCCAGTTCGAGGCCATCGGGCCGGGAATGGGCGCGGGATTGAGCACCGCCTCCAGCGATCGTTCGGACAGGACGCGCACCAGCCACCGCCGGCGCGGATACCGCGGCTACAGCGTGGAACACATGATCCGGCGGATGATCTCGATCGGGCTGTGAACCCTGCCTTCTGCCTTGCGCAATCCGGATATGATGCTGCCGCGTCTTGCGTGAGAGATGCCTCCGTCGTGACCGCACGGGAGCGATAACGTCGGTGATCATCTTTGTCGGACAATAGTATCTGTGCCGCTGAAATGGCGCGGTGCAACATGGATCGTACGATTTTATCGGCTATTGACGGTGACTTTTCCGCCCTCTAGCAATTGTCCGACAAACAACATCGGGCCTTCATGTCGGCGGTCTCCCCGAGCTTCAAGCGCATCGAAGTGGCGCCGGCCTATCAGAAGGTCGCGGACGCCATTGAGCGCGAGATCGTCAACGGCCGCATCAAGCCGGACGATCCCATCGGCACCGAATCCCAGTTGGTGCAGCAGTTCGGCGTCAATCGCTCCACGGTGCGCGAGGGCATCCGGGTGCTGGAGGAGAGCGGCCTGATCCGCCGCGATTCCAGCCGCCGCCTCTATGCCTGCCTGCCGCGCTACAACAAGCTGGCGAGCCGCTTCAGCCGCGCGCTGGTGCTGCACGAGGTGACCTTCCGCGAGCTGTTCGAGACCGCCATCGTTCTTGAGATCGCGGCCATGGAATATGCCGTCGATCATGCCACCGATGAAGATATTGACGCCATCGCCGCCAACATCGTCGAAACCGAGCAGTCGGTGACCAATCCGGCGGCCTTCGCCGAGCTCGACGCCGATTTTCACATGCTGATCGCCAAGGCGTCGCACAATCGTGTGCTACAACTGGCGCGGGAGCCGGCGGGCCTGCTGTTTTTCCCGACCACCGAGATGGTGGTGCGGGATGTCGCCGAGGGCATGCCGCGACTCATTGCCGCGCATCATCATCTGCTGGATGCCATCCGCAAGCGCGATAAGGAATCTGGCAAGCTGTGGATGCGGCGACACGTCGAGGACTGGCGGCGCGGCTTCGAACGCGCCGGCAATTCGCTCGATCGGCCGGTGGAGCGGATGTACAGCGAGCATGCGCTGCTGGCGCGGAAGCGATAGGGCGGGAGTTTTTCAGAATACGGTCGCAAGAGCGCGCCAAGCGCCGGCACGTCAAAACGGGGGAACGTCAATGTCGGAAGCGGATGATCCGGTCATCCTGAAAAACGATGGGCCGATCGCGCGCATCGTCTTCAATCGTCCGAAGGTGCTGAACGCGCTGAGCATTGCTGCGGCCGAGGGGTTTCTCGCCGCCTGCAAACGCGTCGCCGCCGATTCCGCCAATCGCGTCGTCGTCATCTCCGGCGAGGGCCGCGCCTTCGTGGCGGGCGGCGACGTGTCCGCGTTTCAGGGGCCGGCGGATGAGGTGCGCCAGCGGGTGCCGCGGATCATGGAGCCGTTTCACGAGGGGCTCGAGATTCTCGCGGCGCTGCCGCAGCCGGTGATCGCCAGCCTGCACGGCGCGGTGGCCGGTGGGGGCATGAGCCTCGCGCTCGCCACCGACCTCGCCATCGCCGCCGACAATACGATCTTCACGCTGGCCTATGCCAGGCTCGGCACCAGCCCGGACGGCTCGTCGTCATGGACGCTGCCGCGCCTCGTCGGCCTGCGCAAGGCGATGGAGATCGCGCTGTTGTCGGATGTCTTCGATGCCGCGGAGGCGCTGCGGCTGGGCCTCGTCAATCGCGTGGTGCCGGCGGCCGATCTCGCCGCCGAAACCGAGAAGCTGGCGCAGCGCCTCGCCAACGGGCCGACCTTCGCCTATGGCCGGATGAAGGCGCTGCTGCGCGGTTCGCTCGACCGTTCGCTGCACGATCAGCTCGCGCTTGAGGCCAAAGGATTCGACGCCTGCATCGGCACCGCGGATTTCGCCGAGGGCGTGAACGCGTTTCTCGCCAAGCGCCCGCCGAAATTCAGCGGATCCTGACCATGCAGGACGAGGCATCATCCGCCGCCGGCCTGAGCATCAGCCATCTGTCGCTGTCGTTCGGCGGCCTGAAGGCGCTGACCGACGTGTCGTTCTCGGTCGCGCCGGGATCGATCACGGCGGTGATCGGCCCGAACGGCGCCGGCAAGACCTCGCTGTTCAACTGCATTTCCGGGTTCTATCGCCCGTCCACCGGCGTCATCACCTGCGGCGGCGAGGACATCAGCCGGCTGCATCCGCCGGAGCGCGCGAAGATCGGGCTGGCGCGCACCTTCCAGAACATCGCGCTGTTTCGCGGCATGACCGTGCTCGACAACATCAAGCTCGGCCGCCACGCCCACATGCGCACCAACGTGTTCGACGCGCTGTGGTATTTCGGCCGCGCGCGGCGCGAGGAGCTTGAGCTGCGCGCCGAGGTCGAGCGGCGCGTGCTCGATTTTCTCGAAATGGAGCACATCCGCGACCAGCCGGTGGCCTCGCTGTCCTACGGCCTGCGCAAGCGCGTCGAGCTCGCCCGGGCGCTCGCCATGAAACCGCGCATCCTGATGCTCGACGAGCCGGTGGCGGGCATGAACCGCGAGGAGACGGAGGACATGGCGCGCTTCATCCTCGACGTGAAGGAGGAGTGGGGCGTCACCATCCTGATGGTCGAGCACGACATGGGGCTGGTGATGGATATCTCCGACCATGTGGTGGTGCTGAATTTCGGCCAGGTGATCGCGGCGGGCAAGCCCGCAGACATCCAGAGCAATCCCGAAGTCATCACCGCCTATCTCGGCTCCGGCGACGTCGGCGACCTGTCGCGGCGGATCGCGGGCGAAAGGGCGGCGTGATGGATTGGCTGTTCCTGTTCGAGATCGTGCTGTCGGGGCTCGGCTCCGGCGCGCTGCTGGCGCTGACCGGCATCGCCTTCGTGCTGATCTACAAGGCGACGCGGGTGCTCAACCTTGCCGTCGGCGAGATGCTGATGCTGTCGGCCTATTTCTTCTTCGGCCTCTCCACCGCGCTGGCGCTGCCGCTGTGGCTCGCCATCATCCTCACCGTGATCGGCGGCGGCATCGTCGGCGGCGTGGTCGAGCGCATCCTGATCCGGCCGATGCTCGGCGAAAGCCCGATCTCGGTGTTCATGGTCACCGTCGGGCTTTCCTCCGTACTGATCGGCTTCGTGGAATTCGCCTGGGGCAGCGATCCGGTGACCCTGCCGAACTTCCTGCCGTCGAAGCCCATCTTCATCGGCAACGCCTATGTGTCACCGAAGATCGCGGTGTCCTTCGCCGTGGCCACCGCGCTGATCGCGGCGTTTCTCATCGTGTTCCGCACCTGGCGCGGCGGCGTGGCGCTACGCGCCACCGCCACCGATCAGGGCGCGGCGTTCTCCTGCGGCATCAACGTGCCGGCGGTGTTTTCGGTGTCGTGGATCGTCGCCGGCATGGCGGCGGCGGGCGCGGGCATCCTGATCGGCGCGATCGGCGGCATCTCGCCGACCATGGGCGTGTTCGGCCTGTCGGTGCTGGTCGCGGTCATCGTCGGCGGCCTCGATTCGATCGCCGGCGCGCTGGTGGCGGGCCTCGCTATCGGGCTGATCGAGGCGCTGGTTGGCACCTATCTCGGCGGCGAGTTCAAGCTGCTGATCACCTTCACTATTCTTGTGGTGGCGCTGATGATCCGTCCCTACGGATTGTTTGGCACCGTTGAAATCGAGCGACTGTGATGCGGATCGGCGCCGTCCATCAGACCTATGCCCAGGCGGAAGCGCTGTTCGACACCGGCTTCCAGCGCGTCATGCTGGCCGCTTTGTTCGCGGCGCTGGTGCTGTTTCCGTTCTTCGCCGACCAGTACTGGATCTATCTCGCCTGCCTGGTTCTGATCCACATCGTCAGCACCACCGGGCTTAACATTCTCACCGGCTACACCGGGCTCGTCAGCCTCGGGCAGGCGGCGTTCATGTCGGTCGGAGCCTACACCGTCGCCATTCTCGAAATCCGCGTCGGCACGCCGTTCATCGTCAATCTCGTGGTTGCGGGCGCGGTGTCGGCGGCGGTCGGCCTCGTGGTCGGCGTGCCGAGCCTGCGGGTGAAAGGGCTCTATCTCGCCATCGCCACCATTGCCGCCTCGTTCATCCTGCATTTCGTGTTCGCCAACGGGCCGGCCTTCCTCGGCGGGACGCAGGGCCTGAGCATGCCGCCGGCGCGGCTGTTCGGCTACGATCTGGCGCGCCCGTTCCAGCTTTACTGGCTGTTCATGCCGCTGACGGCGCTTGCGGTGTTCGCCGCCGCCAACCTGTTTCGCACCCGCATCGGCCGCGCCTTCATCGCCATCCGCGACCGCGACATTTCGGCCGAGGTGCTGGGCATTCCGCTCTTGAAATACAAGCTCCTGTCGTTCGCGCTGTCGTCGTTCTACGCCGGCGTGGCGGGCGGCATGTGGGCCTATTTCTTCCGCGTGGTGACGCCGGAAAGCTTCCCGCTGATCTATTCGGTGTTCTTTCTCGCCGCCGTCATCGTCGGCGGCATGGGCACCATCCTCGGCGGCATCCTCGGCGCGATCTTCATGACCATGGTGCCGGAGATCCTCAAGATCGCGGTGTCCTATATGACCTTCATTCCGAACGCGACAGCGCAGCTGTCGCCGATCCGGACCATCGTTTTCGGCGCGCTCATCATCGGGTTCCTGCTGTTCGAGCCGCAGGGCCTCGCCGAAATCTGGCGTCGTGTGCGGCGCTTCTTCCATCTATGGCCGTTCAGAAAATGAAACATGCAGGGAGAAACGAAATGAGAGTGTTGCCAACGCGCCGCAAGGTGCTGTCTTTCGCGGCCGCGGGCGGTCTCGCGCTCGGCCTCGGTCTTAACGCGCCCGCGCGCGCCGCCGACGACATCGTCATCGGCGCCTCGATGCCGATGACCGGCGTGTTCGCCTTCGCCGGCATCGCGCTTAACAACGCGTTTCAGGACTACGTCAAGATTGTCAATGACGCCGGCGGCATCAACGGCCGCAAGCTCAAATACGTCGCCGAGGACACTGGCTACAAGGTCGACAATTCGGTGGCGGTGTTCAACCGCATCACCAGCCAGGAGAAGGTGAATCTCTACTACGGTGACTCAACGGCGTTCTCCAAGACCATCAATGCCGAGTTGAACCGCCGCGGCGACATCATGCTCGCCGGCGCGTCGTTCGCCACCGAGCTGAACGATCCGAAGAACTATCCGTATCAGTTCATCGCCGGTCCGGATTATTCGGAGATGATCGGCATCCTGCTCGAATATATCGCCAAGGCGAAGCCGGGCGCCAAGATCGCGCTGGTCAATTCCGACACCGAATTCGGCCGCGACCCGATCGCGCCGACCGAGAAGCGGGCGGGGGAGCTAGGCCTCAAGATCGTGGA
>JAFKES010000004.1 GCA_017308495.1 Afipia sp. | reverse complement strand
TCGCCAGCGCCGCCGAAGCCGGTGGTGCAGAAGCCGCTTCCTTCCGTCGCGTCGCATGGGCCGTCCGGCGCTGAAGCCTACGCGCCGCCGAATGTCCGCAACAGCGCCCGCGCCGCCGATCGCGGCAAGCTGCAAGCGGTGCTCGACGACCTGATCGGAGCACGGGCGCTGATCGACAAGGCGCTCAAGGACGATTGACGCGAGCGATTGCGTTCTTGCCTCGCATCCTTCTTGCTTCGAATGCGAGTCGCGAGGTGCGCCCCGCTGGGGTTGCCCAAAAGACTGATCGCGCATTCGCGCAGCGATCTCGGGTCCGAAACCATCGCGCGGTGATCGCTCCATTTGTGATGTCATCACCGGGCTTGACCCGGTGATCCAAGTCTTTCGTCGTCCGCGTGACGAAACCTTCAAGACATGGATGGCCGCGTGATAAGGGCGTTCGCGCCTGTCTTCGACGGGCTATGTCATGACGAACTGTGAGGGCAGCAAGCGTGGCGGCGTGCTTTCTCACCAATATCCGCCGGCGGAATTTTCGGTGCCTCCGCGTCGATCACTCCGCGGCAGTTGCCATGGATAGCCGATTGACGCGGGTCTCGCCGTTGACGTTATCAACCGTGACGTGGGTGTCATACCAGGTCAGACGCGGTCTCGCGCCGAAGCGCTCCGTCAGTTCCGCTAGCTTGGCTTCGGTGAACCAGGCTTCGGCGGCTGCGCGGTTCTCCCACAGATAAACGCCGCCCGTGCCGGCGTCGCCGTTGAGGTAGTCCTTGCGGATCAGGCCCCTGGTGGCGAGCGCCCGGTAAGTCGGCGCGGAGCTGGTGCCTCCCTGGATGGCTTGCTCCTCGGTGCGTTTCGGCAGATCGAACTGAACGATGACGATGCAGGTTGCCATGGAACGTCCTTCGCGTTGGAGTTGTGGTTGTTTGGAGCCTGTCAAATTGACAGTCCCGCGCTTTTGGCCAATCAGCATTGAGGAGCTTAAATCAAGGAGGGCAGATGGAACAGATTCTCATCAATCTGATCGCGGGCGCAGCCGGCGGCAATGCCATAGGCAAGTCGTCGCCGACTTTCGATCTCGGTACACTGGGCAATACCATCGCCGGTCTGATCGGCGGCGGTGTTCTCGGCCAGATCATCACCATGCTATGGCCGGCCGTCGCCGCCTCGATTCAGGGCGGCAGTCTGGATATCGGATCGATCATCACGCAGGTCATCGGTGGTGGCGCCGGCGGAGCGATCCTGACGGCGATCGTCGGTGCGATCAAGAACAAGGCGGCCTAGAACCGTGCGGCCAGCCGCCCGCGACGGGAACCCGCTTCGGCGGGGTTTTCGATGTCGGCCATGGTTGCGATGATCGCGTGCGGACCGTCGCGCCTCGGTTCAGAACGCATAACCGCGCAGAAGGCCACCGCTGCCCGGGACTTCGACGAACATGCGCTCCTGGCCGAAATAGCGCGATGCATATTCGTGCTCGACGATCCGCTCGCAGTCATGCAGGAAAATGCAGCCACTCGGCGCGATCAGACGTGAAGCCGCATAAATGCTTTTCATTCTGCCTGGCTGTTCGTCGGTGTAGCCTGAAGGTGCGTCAACCAGAATGACGTCCCAACGGCGAGAGAGAATCTCGGGTGGCAACGCCATATCGAGTTTGGCGGGCGCATCGCGCAAGGCGCGCCATTCTGATCGCTTCGTGCCATAGTCGACGAGATGAATGGCCGATGACTTGAGTTTTGCGCCGGCGGTCTCGGCCCATTGAGGATCGTCTTCCAGAAAAACGGTCGTTCCACCCCGGTTGACGCGCTCCCAGAACGGCGAGTCATTGCCGCAACCGAACACCAGCAGCGAGCCGCCGGGTCGGGCGTGAATCTCTTTCGCAATCGTCCGAAGCTGGTCGATATCAAGAATGACGCCGGCGAGATCGGTGGGCGTGAAGCCGAGACTTTTCAGGAACCGGGCGGATTCCGCATTCGCAGGAGCGAGATGTGGCTCGGCGGGGCGTCGCTGACGGCGTTTGAGGACGCGCAAAACACGCTGTCTGATTGATTTCAATTCAATTATAGCCCGACCGATCTGAACATCACGATTGATGTGAATGGTCGGAGCGAGAGGATTCGAACCTCCGACCCCTAGTCCCCCAGACTAGTGCGCTAACCGGGCTGCGCTACGCTCCGAACCGTGCCAGAAGGCAGGGATGCTTAACCTCGATCCGGTCGCGGCGCAAGCCGGGCGGCGGGCGCGATGTGCCACTGAAGCGGCTTTTTGGAACGCCGGCGGCGGCGCGTCCTGCCTTCCGCCTAAAGGCTGTTTCTTCGGCAATCGGTGCCGCTTCATGGGGGATAGGGGCGGCGATGGGCTAAAATCGCGGCGATTCGTCCGGAGCGCCCATGAACGAGAACCTGATTTCCGTCTGTCAGATGTTCCTGATTCCCGCCACCCTGCTGTTCGCGGCCGCGGGGGTGGCTCATTCGCAGGGGATCAAGCTGCTGATCTGCCTCACCGGGGTCGCCACCACCGGCCTGTGGCTGTACCGCGTGTGGTTCTGGACCAGCCTGTCCGTGATCGACCGGCGGACCGCGCTCGGGCTCGCCGGGCTCTACACGCTGGCGTGGATCTTCACCCTGCTGGTGCACCTCAAGAACATGGTGGCCCCCGGCTACAACCGGCGCTGAGGCGGGCGGCTCAGCGCAGCCGACCGCGCGCGGCCACCGGCAGGGTGCCGACGATGTCGTCGCCGCGCACCATCAGCACCTCGTCGGCCATGTTGATCACCACGCAGACGTGATTGGGCACGATGCGGAGCACGTCGCCGACCTCCGGGCGGGTGTTGCTTTTCGACAGGTCGAGAAAGCCGTGCTCCTCGGCGAAGCGCGCGATCCGCGCCTGCGGATGATCGAGGATGAGGCCGAAGCCGTCGAGCCCGCCGGTATCGGCCGTCAGCGTCTTGGAGCCGGCGTCGATGATGCCGCGCTCCGGCGCGGCGCGGCTGACCACCGTGGTGTAGACGTGCAGGGCGCAATCGTCCCAGGTTGCGACACCGGCGGCGACCTGCATGCGGTCGTTGTAGATATAGGTGCCGGGGCGATGTTCGGTCGCGCCGCTCAGTTCGCCGACATGCTTGAGGTTCGGCGAACCGCCGGTGGAGACGATGGTCGCATCGAGACCAGCAGCGCGCACGCCGGCCAGCGCCTCGTCGTAAAATCGCTGCGCCGCGGGCCAGCCGTCTTCGGTGGGATACAGCAGGAAGCCCGCGAAGGTGAGGCCCGGTGTTGCCGCAATCCGCCGGGCGAGGGCGATGGCCTCGGCCGGAGTTTCGACGCCGGCGCGCTGGCGGCCGGTGTCGCATTCGACCACGACGCTGAGCGGCCGACCGGCCGCGGCGGCTGCCGGGGCGAGGCCGTCGATCACCACGGGATTGTCCGCCGCCACCGTGACCGTGGTGTGCGCGAGCAGGGCGCCGAGCCGCGCGATCTTCTCCTCGCCGATCAGGTTGTAGCTGATGAGAATATC